>CAMPKJ010000282.1 GCA_946887105.1 uncultured Acidobacteriota bacterium
TCGATTCGATTCCGACCGGCGCAAACGCGGAGGATCACGTCTCGATGTCGACGCACGCCGCACGCAAGCTGCGCACGGTGTTGTCGAACGTGCAGTCGGTGCTGGCCATCGAGCTGCTCACCGCCGCGCAGGCCGTCGAATGGCGGGCGGTCTTTCAGTACGACCCGAACAAGCGCGCGCCTGCGTTGCTCGAACTGGAACACGCGGAGACCCAGGCCAGGCAGTTCGAGGACGCGGTCAAAGACCGCGCCCCCAACATCGCCACGCAGCTCGGACAGGGAACGCGCGAGTTGTACCTGCGCGTGCGCGAAGCCGCGCGGCCGGTGTTTTACGACCGGCCGCTGGACGACGACATCCGCGCCGCGCGGCGCGTGATCCTGTAGCGCGCGTCACTCCTGCGGCTTCACGCCGAGGTATCCGCCCGCGATCATGGCGGTGTTCCACACTTCGCCCGACTCGATCGAGTACGACTTGTCGAACAGCTCTTCGGCCTTCGCGCGATCGCCTTGGATCATGTAGTACGCGCCCAGCTCGGCCAGTCCCTTGTCGTCGTTCGGGTTCTTCGCCAGCGACTTCTCGAACGCGGCCTTCGCCTTGTCCCACTCGCCCGCTTCCCAATAGACGCGGCCGATGCGCCACCAGTCCGTCGGCTCCGGTTTCTTCGCCGTCACTTCATCGAAGATGGCCTGCCCCTCGGCCTTCATGCCGCCGAGGTAGTAGACGCGGCCGACGCCGATGCGCTCCCAGCTCCCTTTGCCGGCCTGCGTCCTCGCCAGCTCGAGCAGCGACTGCGCCGCTTCCTTCTTGTCCTTCGAGTGATAGAGCGAGGTGTCGAATCCCTTCTTCCCGAACGCGCCCGCGGCCACGCCCAGCGTGAAAACGACACAGAGTACGAATACCGATTTCTTGTTCATCTTCCCGAGTCTCCTTGACGTGCGCAGGATCTTACACTCGCGCTTACGCCGTGCTTACTACCGCTGGAACGCGTAGCTCAACTTCGCGAAGAATTGCCGGTTGCTCGGCTCGAACTCGCCCTGTTCCGCGGTGGCCTCCCGCAGGTCGCCGTAGCCGACGTAGAACACGGTCTGCCAGTTCAGTTTATAGGCGAACAGCAGTTGATTGGACAGCTCGCCGCTGTGCTGCTCGGTCTCGACGCCGGCGCCGTACAGCGCGAGGTCGCGGTTGGTGCGCGTGTTCTGCACGATCGCGCGCAGGAACATGCGCGGATTGAACGTGTACGTCGCGTTCACGCGCTCCACCTGCGAGGTGAAGAGCCGGTCGCCGCTGACGTTCAGCCAGCGCAGGCTCGTAGTCAGCTCGAGCGCGAGGTGATTGGTCGGTCGGATGGTGGCATTGACGTTGATGTTGGCGCCGCGGCCGAGGCGGTTGTTCGTGAAATCGACCTCCTCGCCGAACCAGCCGTTCGTGTTGATGAATGAGAACACGCGGCTCACGCCCATCTGCGCCTCGTAGTACACGCGATTGCGCGTGAACAGCTCCTCGCCGCTGCGCACCGTATCGTGTGCGGGGCGGATGCGGATGAACGAACGCCGCCGCCCATCCAGACCGACGCCCGCGGACGCGAGCCGGTACAGCAGCCGCCCGTCTTCGGTCTCCTGATACTCGCCGATCCCGAACGCACGAATGCGGCTGAAGAAGCCGGCCGGCCTCCAGGTCTGGCCGCCTTCGACATAGCTGCCGCGCCAGCCGACTTGCGGAACGAATCCATTGTCGGCGCGGAACTCATTGTCGTAATCGCTCCCCTGCACGTAGAAATCGTGCTTCGCCGTCGAAAACTGATACCACGCATGCGCGGCGTGACCGGCGAGTTTCCGGCCGGTCCATTCCGCGGCGAGATCGGGACGGTTGGGCGTCTCGGTGCTGCTGTAGAGGACCTGTCCGGTGAACGTGTGATGATCGCCGAGGCGCCACTGGAAGTCGGGACCGAGAACGCGGTTGTGCGCGCCGCCTTCCGACTCACGCGTGGTCAGCAGCATGCTCACGAACGAGCGTCCGAAGTCGCGGCGTACGCGTCCGATCGCCGCGATCGACGACTGGTCCTGCTCCGCGAAATCCGATCCGAACGCGGACGGCAGAATCACCGAGCCGCCGCCGCGATCCTGTGCGACCAGAAACGTGTACGCATAGTCGCCGCTCTTGCCTGTCGTGCGCCCGCCCCAGCGCGGCGACGTCAGCGTGCGCGTGTAGACCGCCTGGATGGGCGTGCTGAACAACTCGATCCCCTCGAGGAAGAACGGCCGCTTCTCCGGGATGAAGATCGCGAAGCGCTCGTTCGTCGAGATCACCGCCACGTCCGACTCGACCTGCGAGAAATCGGGATTGATGGTTGCGTCGATGGCCATGTCGGCGGTCGGGCTCCACTTGAAGTCGAGCCCCGCCTCGCCGCCGATCTGATGATTCACGAAGTCGGTGCCCAGCCCGTTGCGCGGCTCGCCGAGCTGGCGCGCGGTGACGTACGGCGCGAGCACCATGTGATCGCCGCCCGGCAGTCCCTGCAATCCGGTGATCTTCCCGTAATTGCAGACGAAGCAATTCGAATCGCGCGGCAGCCGGTTCGTGAACATCTGATAGCGGCGGTCGCGCGGATAGTTGCGGTAGAGGATCAGTCCCCACTGTTCGGGATTGGGGTTGTCATACCGCAACGACGAAAACGGGATGCGCGCCTCGGCCGTCCATCCCTTCTCGTGTACTTTCGCCGCGGAGTCCCAGAAGTAATCGGGCGAACTGTCTTCGCCCGCGCCCGCGTCGTCCGTGACCGCGTCGTACTGCACGCCGCGCGCGGTGAGCAGGAACAGGTACGCGGTCTTGGCATCGTTGCGCGAGTCGATGATCACACCGGCGTAGTCGTCCGTGTTGCCGCTGATCTGATCGTGATCGGCGTACGGCGCGATGATCTCGGAGGGCTTGCTGTCGCTCGACTCGATCCCGAAGTAGAAGAACTTGCTGTCGTACATCACGTAGCCGACGGTCTTCTGCTTCGGCTCGATGTTGTCGCCGGGATTGGTCTCGTACCAGGTCTCGTACTTCGTGGCGTTCTGCCACGCCGCGTCCGAGAGATCGCCGTCGATCGTGACCGGCATCGTGGTCCGCGCGATCGAAATGCGCTCGTTCGCGGACTGGGCGGCGAGGCGAACCGCGCACAGCAGAATCAGAGCGATTCCCGAAAACGCTCGCTTCATAAAACTCCTCCGTGCCTTGCCTCTACGAAGGAGTTCGTAAAAAGTTAGGTAAACAAACGGTGACGCGCCGGGCGATCGCCAGCCGCCCGGCGCGAAACGATCAGCAGCTCGTCTCGATCACGACCAGCTGCGGCATGTGACGGCGCCGCTCGTTGCGGGCCTGGATGAACCGGCCCAGCATGCCGAGGACGAAGCCGGAGCCGACGGCGATGCCGGCCCACTTCGCCGGACTGCTGCGCATCGAGCTCCGCACTTTGGTCATCCCGCTGCTGACACCGCTGCGCGCGTTACTCTTGATGAGCGACGTACGGTCATCGAGCACGCGTTGCACGTCGTGCACGCGCGAGAGACCGCGGGACTTCAGATCGTCGAGCTTGCGCATGACGCGCTCCCGCCGCGATCCGACTTCCGGCGTGAACCGCGCCGCCTCCACCTCCGACCCGCTCGGGCCGATCCCGGAACCGAACGACACATCTCGATTGGTATTCATGCGACCTCCTGGTCCCATTCCGTTGCGAGGATGGTGCCGGGAGTGGCGGGTAAGCTCTGCTGTGTCAGTGGTTTAGTGTTTGAGTCGCAAAGTCTCAAAGTCGCAAAGTCTCAAAGGAAGGGGCTGCCACACTCTTTGAGCCTTTGAGACTTTGCGACTTTGCGACTCCCCGTCCGCCCCGTGCTATGCTCCTGCCCCCACACCGACGCGCGTCTTTCGCGGCGCTCCCGCTCCGCATCACAAAAAGACGCTATGACAGTTCGGATTCTCTTCTTCCTCGTTTTTCTCTCGCTGATGGTGCGTCTCGACGCATCGATGGTGCGTGTGCTCGGCGTGACGGACGGACGCACGCTGATCGTCGAACGCGGCGGCGTGCCGGTTCAGGTGCGGCTGGCCGGCATCGAGCTCACGGACGACGCCAGTGCGCGTGCGCTCATGCGCTGGACGATCGTTTCGACGTGGGTGATGCTCGACGAGCAGCCGGGCGGCGGTTTCTACGTCTATCGCTCGCCAGACGCGCTGTTCGTGAATCGCGAGCTGGTCGCGCGCGGATTGGCGCGGGCCACGCTGCCGACGATCGAGCCGCACCAGCACGTGGTGGTGACGTATCTCGGGACGCTGCGCGGCCTCGGCGTCCGCGTCCCCTCCGTCAGAACGCCATCGGCACCCGGAACCCGCAGCGGAACGTCTGCTCCGGCTCCAGCAAAACCGTCACGGTCAGGTCGACGCCGGGCGAACTAGAGCTGATCGTATTGCGCTGAGAGAAGTCTCTCCGCGTTGCCGCCATCGGAACTTCGAACGTGGACGCGTCCCCCTCGGCGATGACCTTCATCGGGTCGGCCGCGCCACGTTCGATTTCGTACGCCGCGTTGTCCTGCATCGACAGCGGATCGATGTAGATCTTCTTCACCGTGATCTCGTGGTCCGTGTTGTTCGCGATCTCCACGAGCATGGTCAGACGGTTTCTGCCGCGGTCGATCGTGGTCTCGCTCTGATCCCATCCGGCGCGGATGCCGATCTCCGAGCCCGGACCGCAGTTGCTGGTGTTGTCGATGAACCCATCTTTCGAAGCACAGGCGGCGAAAAGGAACAGCGACAGCAGCGTCAGCACTCGTTTCATGGACGCGATCCTACACCCCGCGGTCGCACGTGAATTGCACAGTCCCGTTGCAAAAGGAGACGCAATGGCCGACCCGAGAGAACCCGAACACGGCTTCGACGGCGACTACGCCCGCGACACGCATCGCGGCGGACTCGGCGACAACTACGCCAGAGACACCGGCTGGAGCGGCGGCGGCCGCGCCGACGATCACGTGCGCGACGAGCATCAGCCGCCCGAGGACGCCGATGAGCATCCCGACGAGAACATAGGGATCGGAAAAGCACGGGAGTAGCCCACCGATGTCATCCCGAGCGTGAGTCGACGGACCTGGGGGCGGCGGGCGGCCCGACGCACGTACAGGTGCCACGCACACGCCCGGGTCCCTCGACTCACGCTCGGGATGACAAAGCGAAGGACCTCGCTTCAAGTGGCGCTCCGCCTCTCGCGAATCCCTGCTCCGCGAATACGATCTCGCGCTCCGTTGCCACGATCACCGTCGAGGCACGCGTGCCGTAGCGCTCGCCGGTGATGAACACCTCGCTCTCCACGCGGCCGCTCTGGCGCGGCGTCGTGAGAAAGCGCATCAATGCATCGGCGGGATGATCGCGATGCAGCACGTCCTCCATCGCCTCGGCGGCGAGCGCGGTCTTCGGCCATAGCTCGCCGAGCGGCGCATTGCTGATCGCGTGGATTCCGGCCGGAAGCGGAGTCCATGAACCCGGCGTGACGTGCACGATCTCGCCGCCCGCAACGCCGGCCAGCAGATGAAAGCCGGCGTACGATGAGGCGTCGGCGACGATCGCATTCGCGAACGCGCGGGCGTCGACATCCGAGGTCACGAAGTCGCGCACCAGCGCACCGCGCGAGCGCGACCGGCGTTCCGCGCCGCGCAGATTCGTCACCGCCGCGAACCGGCCGCTCTTCGCGATGGCCAGCCATGAGCCGCCGAGCACCGCGTCACGTCCGCCGAGGACATCGGGAGCGTCGGGCCAGAAATCGGCGGCGTAGGACGGACGCTCGTAATCCTCATCGCGATTCGCGGCCAGGACCAGCGGAAAGCGCGCGTCGGCGCGATGCGCGAGCACGATCAGGCACATGACCGCAGTCTACGCTGGCGTAGCGGTTGCGATGGACTCCAACCGTCCAGAATCACCGGGAGCCCAGACATGCAACATTTCCAACGAGTTATCGCACTGATCGCCGTCGTCGCAATCACGTTCTCTCCGTCCGTAAATGCGGAAAATCGCAGCCGCAGCAGGACATCCGACCTCGAGAAGCTCGCCGCCGAGCTCGAGCAGAAGTTCGGCCGCGGTTCGGTATCGATCGAACGCGCATCGACACCAGCCGCCAGCAGCAGCGCAGCCGATGC
>CAMPKJ010000283.1 GCA_946887105.1 uncultured Acidobacteriota bacterium
AAGGGCGATCGCGGCGAGCAGGGGCTGCAAGGCGAGCGCGGACTCCAGGGTGAGCGCGGTGCCGACGGCGTCGCCGGTGCAAAAGGCGACAAAGGCGAGAAGGGCGAGCGTGGGCCGCAGGGTCCGCAGGGTCCGCAGGGCCTCCCGGGCATCACGATGTCGGTCGGCGAAGCGGTCTTCCCTCCCCCCGGCCAGATCACGATCCACGACGGCGCCATCCGCGCGAACAGCGTGATCCTTCTGACCTACATCGAAGTCTCGAACGGCAACGCGCTCGGCGTGGCATCACAGGGCGTCGGTTCCTTCGTGGCCAGCGGCAGTCCGAACAAACCATTCAAGTACATCATCCTGACGGCGAACTGAGGCGGAGAGAGAGCAGTTCCCCGTCGGCGGGGGCATCCGAAAGGGTGCCCCCGTTTTTTTGCGGGTTGTACAATCCCGCCTCCCCATGACGTTCGATCCGATTGCATTCGCGCGCCAGCTCATCGATGTGCCTTCGCCGACGGAAAATGAGCTCGCGGCGGCGCAGCTCCTCGAACGGGAGCTGACGCGGCTCGGCTTCGCGACGCGGCGGCAGGACGTCTCGCCGACGCGCTTCAACGTGCTCGCGCTGGCCGGCGGTCCGCCGCGCGTGATCCTCAACTCGCACATCGACACCGTGCCGCCGTGGTTCGCGGCATGGGAAGACGAGCAGTTCCTCTACGGCCGCGGCGCGTGCGACACCAAGGGCATCATCGCCGCCATGATCGCCGCCGGCGACCGCCTGCGCCGCCGCGGCATCGACGAGTTCGCGTTCCTGTTCGTCGTCGGCGAGGAGACGGATTCGATCGGCGCGAAAGCGGCGAATGTCGCCTTTGCCGATCTCGGATCGCAGTACGTCGTGGTCGGCGAGCCGACCGAGTCGAAGTTCGCGCGCGCGTCGAAAGGCGCGCTCACCTGTCACATCACGTTCAAAGGCGTGGCTGCACACTCCGCCTATCCGCACCTCGGCGAATCGGCGATCAATCGCATGGTGGCCGCGATCGCCGAGATCAACGCCGCCGACTGGGGCACGCACGAAGTGCTCGGCAAGACCACCGTCAACGTCGGCGTGGTGCGCGGCGGCGAGCGTCCGAACATCATTCCCGCGCACGCCGAGTGCGAGCTGATCTTCCGGCTGGTGACGTCGCCCGAAGAAGTGCAGCACCGGCTCGAGATGCTGGTGTCGAATCACGACGGACGGATCACGCTCGCGCGCGGCAACGCACCGCAGTTCATGGTGGTGCCCGAAGGCGCGGAGTCGCACGTGGTGGCGTTCAACACCGACGTGCCGTGGCTGACCGGTCTCGGCAAGCCGCTGCTGTTCGGTCCCGGGTCGATCCTCGACGCTCACGGCGCGAAGGAGAAGATCTCCAAACGCGATCTGCTCGCGGCGGTGGGCACGTATGAAGAGATGGTGATCTCGCTGCTCGGAGGACGCGTGCAGTGACGGCGATCGTCCTGTCGCTGTTCGTGACGATCACCGTCGCGGCCGAGGTGCGGCAGTTCGGGGCGTTGCAGCCGATCTCGATCGACCGCAGCGGCATCGTCGGACAGAACCTCGGCGCATGGCTCTCCGCGGACAATGGCGAGGTCGCGCTGTTCGTCTGGGCGGACGGCCGGCACCATTCACCCGATAACGGCCAGGGCGGCACTTCCGCGAGAATGGCCATCCGTCTCGCACCCGATGGCACTCCGCTCGATGAGTTCCCGATCTATGTGCCGGTGTCCGCGGGCGCGGTCGTATGGCGCGAGCATGACTGGCTGATCCTCGTGGATGCGCCGCGCGTGCGCGCGGTTCGACACTGATGATCTTCACCGACTCGCATTGCCACCTCACCATGTCGCATGCGGAGGCGAATCTCGCCGCCGCGCGGCAGGCGGGCGTGCGCGGATTCGTCGTGCCGGGCACGAAGCTCGAGGACGCGTTGCACGCGGTAGCGATCGCGCAGCAGCACGATGACGTCTGGGCGGCGGTCGGATTTCATCCGCACGATGCGAAGGATTGCGACGATGCCGCGTTTGCGGTGATCGAGCGTCTGGCGCGCGCGCCGCGCGTCGTCGCGATCGGCGAGTGCGGTCTCGACTATCACTACGACTATTCGCCGCGCGAAACGCAGCGCGCCGTCTTCGAGCGGCACATCGCGCTCGCCAGAGAGGTCGACAAGCCGATCATCGTGCACAACCGCGAGTCGACGGCGGACATGGTGGAGATCCTCTCGCGCGCAGACGTGCGGGGCATCCTGCACTCCTTCACCGAGTCGCTCGACGTCGCGAAGCAGCTGGTCGATCTCGGCTACTTCATCTCGTTCTCCGGCATCGTCACGTTCAAGAGCGCGGACTCGTTGCGCGAGGCCGCGCGCGCGCTGCCGCACGATCGCGTGCTGATCGAGACCGACACGCCCTACCTCGCTCCGGTACCGTATCGCGGACGCGACAACGAGCCCGCGTACGTCGTGGCCATCGCCGAGCTGCTGGCGAAATTGTGGAGCGTCTCCGTCGAGCGCGTGGCCGAGCAGACCACCGCAAATTTCGAGCGCGCCTTCTCGGTTAAACTCCCGCAACCGTGAGCTCGCAGCCCGACCTCTCCGTGGTCTTCCCGGTCTACAACGAGGAAGAGAACATCCCCCATCTGCTCCGCGAGATCGCGGCGGCGCTGGACGGTCACGGCTGGACGTACGAGATCGTGGCCGTCGACGACGGATCGTCCGATCGCAGCCTGGACGTCCTGCGCGAGAGCCGCGATCGACATCCGGCGCTGCGCGTGCTGGCGCTGGCGAAGAACAGCGGGCAGACCGCAGCGCTCGACGCCGCCTGGCGCGCCGCGCGCGGGCGCATGGTGGTGTCGCTCGACGCCGACCTGCAGAACGATCCGGCCGACATCCCGCGCATGGTGCGCAAGCTCGAGGAGACCAGCTCCGACATGGTCATCGGCGTGCGCGTGAACCGGCAGGATACGTGGAGCCGCAGGATGCAGTCGCGCATCGGCAACAGCGTGCGCAACTGGATCACCGGCGATCAAATTACCGACACCGGCTGCTCGCTCAAGCTGGTGAAGCGCGAGGCCATCGATCGCGTGCGCCTCTTCACCGGCATGCACCGTTTCCTGCCCACGCTGGTCCGCTACGCCGGCTTCAAAGTGGTGGAGATGCCGGTGAATCACCGGCCGCGGCAGTTCGGCGTCTCGAAGTACGGCGCGATGAACCGCGCGTTCCGCGGTCTCGCGGACTGCTTCGCGGTGCGCTGGATGGGAACGCGCATGCTGAAGTACGACGCCCACGAAGAGTGAGGGTCATGCTCAGCCCGGAACAACGAGCCACGCTCCTCGGCATCGCACGACAGTCGATCGAGGCGGTGCTCGAAGGCCGCCGTCCCCAGGTCGAGGTGAGCGCGCTCGACGCTGAGCTCAGGCGCCCCAGCGGCGCGTTCGTGACGCTCAACGAACGCAGCGGCGAGCTGCGCGGATGCATTGGTTCGATCGAGGCCGTGGTGCCGCTCGCGCAGGCGGTGGCGTCGAGCGCCGTGAATGCCGCGTTTCGCGATCCGCGTTTCTATCCCGTCACGCGGGAAGAGCTCCCGAACCTGCACATCGAGATCTCGGTGATGAGCCCGATCGTGATCGTGGACGACGTCGATGCCATCGAGGTCGGCCGCGATGGGCTGATCATCAGCCGCGGCGGCCGCGCCGGACTGCTGCTGCCGCAGGTCGCGGCCGAGTACGGCTGGGATCGCGACACGTTCCTCCGCCAGACCTGCATCAAGGCCGGTCTCACTCCCGAGTCGTGGCGCCTGCCCGACTGCCGCATCGAGAAGTTCTCGGCAGAAGTTTTCGGCGAGTAACCTCCGCACCATCAAACACTTGACGGTTGCGCCTGCCTCGGCGGGCAATATTCCTTTGCGGCCGCTGCGTTTCGAAGCGCGTTCCGGTGAAACTAATTATTTTGAATCGTAATAAGATCCCCACAGGAAGGTGAATGGCTAAGAAAACTCCCTTGAAGGACTCGTTATCGATTCGTGTGGCGCGCGCGCGCAAGGCGGCGGAGCGCCATCGGATCTTCCGCCTCATCGGCGGTCGCGGCGCAGTCGCGCTGCTCCTCGGCACCGCGCTCTCGCTCGGCGGCATCACCGAGACCATGGACAACGTCTCGTTCCTGGTGCAGAAAGATCTCGACGCGGTCCGCGTGGTGCGTGTGAAGGGAGAGGACGAGAAAGTCGTCGCCAACCTGAAGGGCGATTTCACCGGCAATACCATCTTCAAGCTCTCGCAGGTCCTGCCGGACCGTTACGTCTCGCGCGAGCTCTCGCTGTTCGACGGCAAGTGGATCGCGACCGACGAGTGGCTGGCCGAGGAGAAGGAACAGGCGGCCGAGAAAAAAGGCGGCGTGTTCCTGACGGAGATGAAGCGCATCAGCGAATCCATGCGCGCGGAATTCTTCGCGGAAGAGATCCCGTACGGTGAGCTGATCTACGAAAAGGCGAAGAAGTACGACGTCGATCCCGCTCTGGTCGCGGCGGTGATCGAGCAGGAGTCCCGCTTCAAGCCGCGCGCTCGTTCGCACGTCGGCGCTCGTGGGCTGATGCAGCTCATGCCGCGCACCGGCCGCTGGATGGGCGCGCGCGATCTGTACAACCCGGAACAGAACGTCGACGCGGGCGTGAAGTACATCAAGTACCTCGACAAGCGCTTCAACGGTGATCTCAAGAAGATCATCGCCGCGTACAACGGCGGCGAAGGAAACGTCCGTCGCTATCGCGGCATCCCGCCGTTCCGCGAGACCCGCCAGTACGTGAAGAAGGTCATGAAGAACTACGACAGGCGCACCCGGCAGATCGAGAAGTACGAGCAGCAACAGCTCGGCGGCTCGGTGCCGGATGCCGACGGCACCGTCGCGCTGCGCTGATTACGCCGTAGTCTCGACGGGACGCCGGAGCGGCAGCAATCCGCAAGCTGTCAGGAGCAGCCCGGCCGTCCAATACGTCGCGGTTGCTCCTGCCCCATCGAACAGCGCGAGCGCCAGCAGCGGACCGGTGGCGGCGCCGGCATCGCGCGCCATGCCGACACGCGCCAGCGCGCCCACGCGTTCTTCGATCCGTCCCGTCGCCGCAGAAGCGGGAATGGTCGTCGTGGTCACCGCGGCTCCACAGCTGAGCAGGACTGCGCCGGCGATAACGTGATCGGATCCGAGACAGAACGCTCCGACCGCGGCAATCCTCATCCCCGCCGCAGTCACGCTCCGTCCTCCGAATCGGTCGGATGCATCACCGCCGACCGGCGCGAGCAGCACGACCGCGAGCCGTTTGAAACCGAGCAGCAATCCCGTACCGACGATCGCTTCGCCGATGCCGGCGGACCGCGCGAGGAGCAGTCCGACGGTCGCGGGGAAGACTCCGTCCATCACCAGGCCGGCGACGAAGCTGAGCCACTCCATGTGGCGCGGGCGCCGGATGACGCTTGCGTGTTGCGCCTCGCCATCGATCCTCCGGTCGGGCAGCCGCGTCGCCACGAAAACACCGCCGCATGACATCACGCCGAGGACGGCCAGTGAGGGACGCACGCCCATCGCGGCGACGGCCGCCGTGCCGATCGTCAGCGCGAACAGAGGCCCGAGCTCGCGCAGCGAGAGCGACAGCCCGACCCGTTTTCCGGCCATCGCGCCGCGCTCCGTTGCATACGCCAGAGCGGAGAGCGAAAGCGCCCCGAACACGATGCCCCACGCAAGCCGCGATGCGAGCAGTACCCATGCGCCGTGCGCGACTGCAAACGCGAGCGTCGAGAGCGCACCCAAAGCCGCGGCGGCGATAGTGAAGCGCCGAAGCCCTGCGGCGGCGACGCGGGAGAGGAGCGGATACACGAGCACGCGAACGATGCGATTCGCGGAGAGCAGCACGCCGGCCCACGTGAGGGAGATGCCGAACGTCGACGCGTGCAGCGGCAGCACGGCGTACAGAAGCGAGTCGCCCAACAGCGCCAGCGCCAGAACGATGGACGCCAGCACGGTCGGGCGACTCGTCATCGGACCATCAACCGCAGCAGGCCGATGCGGCGGGCGCGCTCTTCGGCGCCGTCTTCGGCACGCCGCACCCGCAACCTGCTTCGCCCGCTGCTTTCGCGTCCGCGT
>CAMPKJ010000284.1 GCA_946887105.1 uncultured Acidobacteriota bacterium
GGGCGGGGGGGGGGGGGGGGGGGGGCGGCCCCCCGGCCCCCCCGACTCCGGCGGCGGCGGCCGGCGAGGTGGCCGCAGCCGCGGACGCCGGGACGACGAGTTTCAGTCCGGCGATTTCGAAACGTTCCTCGGCGATGTCCCGGAGCAGGGGCCGGAGTCGGAGGGCGCGCGCGCGGTTCGCGAGTGGTGCGAAACGGCGCTGGCGCTGGCGAAGCTGAGCATGGTCGTGCGCACCGAGGAGAACGACACGCAGATCCAGGTGCGCCTCTATGGCAGCGACTCCAAGATGCTCATCGACCGGCACGGCGAATTGCTCGACGCGGTTCAGGTTCTCGCGAACAAGGCGCTGGTCGGCCGCAGCACGGAGAAAGACATCGAGCTCGATTGCGAGCAGTTCAAGGAGCGGCGTTCGGAGGATCTCGAACAGCGGGCGCGCGACGTCGCGGATCGGGTGCGCCGGGGCGGACGGGAAGAACTTCTGCCCGCGATGTCTCCGATCGAGCGCCGCATCGTGCACATCGCGTTGCGCGATGACGCCGACGTGACCACGGAATCGCGCGGCGACGGCTTCTACAAGCGCGTGGCCATCGTGCGGCGATCCGATGTTGCGGAGCCGCCGGCGCAGGAGTCGTGAACCCGTCGCCGCCGCTCAGGGCAGGCTTCGACACGATCGTCGCGCCCGCGACGCCGCTCGGCCGCAGCGCGTTGGCGATCGTGCGGGTCGACGGGCCGGGCGGTGTCGAGATACTTCAGCAACTGAGTAAGGGTGGCGTGCCACCCATCCGTACGGCCACACTCCTCCGCCTGCCGATGCTCGACGAGTGCATCGCCATCCGTTACGAGGCGCCGCACTCCTTCACCGGCAACGATTTGGTCGAGCTCACGTTGCATGGCAATCCGCTGATCGTCGAACAGGTCATCGCGGCGTGCGTAGCGCTCGGAGCGCGGATGGCCGAGCCGGGCGAGTTCACCGAGCGCGCGGTGCTGAACGGCAAGATGGATCTGGTGCAGGCGGAATCGATCGCGGATCTGATCAACGCCCGCACCACGCTGCAGGCGAAGTTGTCGCTTTCGAATCTCGAGGGCGTGTTGAGCCGCACCGCTTCGTCCATCCGGCAGACGCTGCTCGAAGTGATCTCCCGGCTGGAGGCGGCGCTCGATTTTTCAGAGGAAGGCTACGAGTTCATCACGCGCGCCGATGTCCGCCTCCGGCTGGAAGAAGTGTTGCGCCAGCTGACGTCGATGGGCGAGACGTATCGCCGTGGACGCGCCACTACGTCCGGTTGGAACGCGGTGATCCTCGGGCGGCCGAATGCCGGCAAGTCGACGCTGCTCAACCGGCTCGTCGGCAGCGATCGCGCGATCGTCACCGCCATCCCCGGAACGACGCGCGACATCGTGCGCGAGACCATCGAGATCGGCGGACTGCCGGTCACGATCGCCGACACCGCCGGGCTGCGGGAAAGCTCGGATTTGGTCGAAGGCATCGGCATCGAGCGAGCGCGCCAGGCAGCCGGTGCCGCGGACCTCGTCCTTTACTTGATCGACTCCTCGGCCGGGATGACGGACGAAGATCGCCGGGAGCTGGGCCAGCTCGACGACGTTCTGGTCGTGTACACAAAGAAAGACCTGACCCCACCGGCTGACCCTGACGCGCTTTCCATAAGTGTTGCATCTGACGAAGGGGTAGGCGAACTGCTCCGTCGTTTGGATGAGCTTGTTCGCGCTCGCTTTGCTGCACCGGAAGGCGCACTGGTGAATGAGCGGCAGCGCCATTCTGTAGCCGAGTCTGCCGCAGCGGTTCAGTCCGCTATCGATTCTGTTGAGCTCGGTTTGGACGAGCAGATGATCCTGGTCGACCTCTACCGCAGCGCGAATGCGCTTGCTTCACTCACAGGCTCGATCACGCGCGACGACGTGTACGCCGAGATCTTCTCCAAATTCTGCATCGGGAAATGACCGCGCGCTTGTCGTGTTCCACGTGGAACATGAATTCGGCGTTCGACATCCTGGTGATCGGCGGCGGCCATGCCGGCGCGGAAGCAGCTCGCGTCGCGGCCCGCGGTGGCGCGCGCGTAGCCATGGTCACCATGCTTCGCGACGCCATCGGCCGCATGTCGTGCAACCCGGCCATCGGTGGTCTGGCCAAGGGAAACCTCGTCAAGGAGATCGATGCGCTCGGCGGCCTCATGGGCGAGGCCACCGATCGCGCGGGAATCCAATTCAAGGTGCTGAACCGCTCCAAGGGTCCGGCGGTCCAGGGACCGCGCGCGCAGTGCGATCGCGATCTCTACGCGAACGCCGTCCAGAACATCCTTGCCGCCGAGCCGAACCTGACCATCATCGAAGGATCGGTGTCTTCGCTGATCCTCGACGGTCAGACCGTGCGCGGCGCGATCCTCGGCGACGGCACGCGCCTCTCCGCCCGCGCCACGATCGTCACCACCGGCACGTTCCTTCGCGCGCTGATGCACTCCGGCGAGGTGAAGACTGCCGGCGGCCGTTTCGGCGAACCGTCCGCGGAGACGCTCTCGGACTCGCTGCACCATCTCGGTCTCCGGCTCGGACGCCTCAAGACCGGAACGCCGCCCCGCGTCGACCGCACCACGGTCGACTTCTCCAGGCTGGAGCAGGCGCCGGGCGATGCGCACCCGCGTCCGTTCTCGATCCTCACCGATCGGCTCGAGCAGCCGCAGGTCCTTTGCTGGCTGACCTACACCGGGGCCGTCGCGCACGATTGGATCCGCGCGAACCTCCATCGCGCGCCGATGTACTCCGGACAGATCCACGCCGCCGGTCCGCGCTACTGCCCGTCGATCGAAGACAAGGTGGTCCGCTTCGCGGAGAAGGAACGCCATCAGGTGTTCGTCGAGCCGGAAGGTCTCCAGCATCCCTGGCTGTACATGAACGGGATCTCCACCTCGCTTCCGCCGGACGTGCAGGACGCGGTGGTGCGTTCGCTTCCCGGATTCGAGCAGGCGGTCATCGCCCGCTATGGATACGCGGTCGAGTACGACTTCGTGAACCCCGAGCAGCTCGAGCCGACACTGCAGGTGCGCGGGGCGGACGGGCTCTTTCTGGCCGGCCAGATCAACGGCACGTCCGGATACGAGGAGGCGGCGGCGCAGGGACTCCTGGCGGGGATCAACGCGCTGCAGGCGATCCGCGGCGAAGCGCCGCTGATCCTGCGCCGCGATGAGGCGTACACCGCGGTGATGCTCGACGACCTGGTCACCCTCGGCACCGAGGAGCCGTACCGGATGTTCACCTCCCGCGCGGAGCACCGGCTGCTCCTCGGGTGCGACTCGGTCTATGAACGCCTTTCCCCGATCGCACAGCGTCTGCGCATCCTCGATCCGGAGCGTCAGCGCCGCATCGAAGCCCGCATCGCGCGCATGCAGCGCGGGGTCGCGGCGGGGGAGATCGACATCCGCCCCGACCGCGACACCGTGGCCTGGCTGCGGGAGGCCGGTCTGGAGCTCGTCGCGCCGAGCACCATCGCCAAGCTGATGCAGCGCCCGAATCTCGACATCGATTGCCTGATCGCCGCCGCCGGAAACGCCTTGCCCGAATTCGCGGAAGCATTTCGCGCACTGAGCGAGGAGGAGCGGGAGGGCGTCGTCAGCCGGCTCCGCTACGCCGGGTACATCGAGCGCCAGCAGCGCGAGGCGGAGAAGCTGTCCGCGGACGACGACCTGCGCATTCCGGCGGACATGACCTACGCGCTGCCCGGGCTCTCTCGCGAGATGACGGAGAAGCTCACGCGCGTTCGTCCCGTCTCGCTCGGCCAGGCGGGACGCATTCCGGGAGTCACGCCCGCGGCGATCGCGATCGTGCGCATGCACGTCAGGCGGCGCGTCGCGCCGCGAACGATGAACGCGGAACGATGAACGATGAGTAAGTCTCCGTCATCGTTCATCGTTCATCGTGCATCGTTGGATTTCTACAAGTCCGAGCTCCTGAAATGGACCGCCAAGGTGAACCTCATCGGTCCCGAGGCGAAGGAGCATCTCGACGAGCACATTGCCGAGGCGGTGGCGGCGGCGGAGATCCTGCGACCGCGGGGTCAGGTCCTCGATTTCGGGTCTGGCGGGGGCTTGCCGGCCATTCCGATGGCTATCGTTTCGCCGGAAGCGCGTTTCCATCTGGTCGAGGCGGACCAGAAGAAATGGGCGTTTTTGAAGCACATCGTGCGTGAGAGCGGCTTGAGCTGCCAGGTTTACGGTGATAGATTGTCGCGCCTTCTGCCGCGGCTTCCCGCCGATCTCCGTTTCTCGCTCGTCATTTCGCGTGCGGTGGGGAACCCGGAAGAGTGGGTACCGTCGCTGAAGGAGCACCTGGAGGATGGCGCGCGAATCGCCCTCTTTCAGGGGACGCCGGACGCGCCGGCGATCGCCGGGTTCGAGAGCGAAGCAGCAGTTCCGCTGCCGCGCGGCACATCGAATTACCTCGTACTGCTGACGTTCCACGTGGAACATCACTGAAGTCCTGAATGCCTGCAAAGATCGTTACGCTCGTGAATCAGAAGGGTGGCGTCGGAAAAACGACGACCGCCATCAACCTCGGCGCGTCCCTCGCGGCCTGCGAGCGCAACATCCTGCTGGTCGATCTCGACCCCCAGGCCAACGCCACCTCCGGCCTCGGACTCCCCAAGAACGACGAAAAGTCGATCTATCCCGTCCTCACCGACGGCATGAACATCCGCGAGGTCATCAAGCAGACCGAGCTGCCCAACTTCCACGTCGCGCCGTCCGCCGTCGACCTCGTCGCCGCCGAGCTCGAGCTCTCCGACGCCATCGGCCGCGAGTTCTACCTCCGCCGCGCGCTGCAGGAAGTGATCAACGATTACCACTACATCCTCATCGACTCGCCCCCGTCCCTCGGGCTGCTGACCATCAACGGGCTCACTGCCGCCCATTCGGTGCTCGTGCCGATGCAATGTGAGTACTTCGCGATCGAAGGCGTTGCCCAGCTCCTCAACACCGTCGACCGCGTCCGCGACATGCTCAACCCGGGGCTGGAGATCGAAGGCATCGCCCTGACCATGTTCGACGAGCGGATGAACCTGGCTCGCCAGGTCGCCGAAGAGGTGAGGAGCCACTTCGCCGACAAGGTCTACGAGACCATCATCCCGCGAAATGTACGGCTGGGCGAGGCGCCGTCGTTCGGCAAACCGATCATCCTCTACGACATCCGCTCGCGAGGCAGCGAGGCGTACATCAACCTCGCCCGAGAGTTCATCCAACGTGCGGAGACCGTACTTCCATGATTGGGCAAAAGCCATGAGTACACAGAAGAAAGCGCTCGGCCGCGGCCTCGGCGCACTGATTCCGTCGCGCCCCGCTGCGCCGGCACCGGCACCCGCCGCCACTCCGTCCGCGGGCCTGGCCGAGGTGCCGATCAATCAGATCTCACCGAACCCCTACCAGCCGCGCAAGACGTTCAACGACGCCTCGATCGAGGAGCTCTCCCGCAGCGTCCGCGAGCACGGCATCATCCAGCCGCTGGTCGTCACGAAGCTTGGTGACAATAAGTATCGTCTGATCGCCGGCGAGCGCCGCTTCCGCGCCGCCCAGAAAGCGGGTCTCAGCACCGTCCCTGTCGTCATCAAGGAGACGATGGCGGATACGGACGTCCTCCAGGTCGCGCTCATCGAGAACATCCAGCGCGAAGACCTGAACCCGATCGAAGAGGCGTACGCGTATCACCAGCTGCACGAGGAGTTTGGCCTCACCCAGGAAGAGATCTCCAAGCGTGTCGGCAAGGAGCGCTCGACGGTCGCGAACTTCCTCCGCCTGCTGCGCCTCCCGGACGCCGTCAAGAAGCTCCTCGCGTCCGGCCAGCTCTCGATGGGCCATGCGCGCGCGATCCTGGCCGTCGACTCGGCCAGGAAGCAGGAACAGCTCGCGGAACGGGTCGTGAAGCGCAATCTCAACGTGCGGCAGACCGAGATGCTGGCCGCCGAACAGAGCTCGCCGAAAGTCGAGCAGCCCGAAAAAGAGAAGGACATCTGCACGCGCGTCGCCGAGCAAAAACTAACAAGAACTCTGCGGAGCAAAGTCGAAATCGATCGAAAGCG
>CAMPKJ010000285.1 GCA_946887105.1 uncultured Acidobacteriota bacterium
GCCGGGTCATCTCGCCGGTGGTCAGGCCGACATGAAACTCCTGCACGGCCTCGAGCGGTTCTTCGCGAGACGGCGCCCAACGCGACACGCGAACGAGATCGAGCTTCTGATGAAACCATCGCGCGTGCGCGACCGCGCCGTAGCCGTCGGCGATGCCGTGGCGTTCGATGTCCCACGCGCCGCACAGCAACACCCGCAGCGGTTCGTGCTCGCGGATCGCACGGGCCTCGAAGAGCTCCTCGTCGACGACGAGCGGCAGCCGCGCGCCGGCGGCCACGACGCGATCGTCATCGGACGTGTCGTACTGCGCCAGCGCGTCGACGTACACCCACTCCGCGCGCGAGCTGCGCCACGCGACGGGCGCGCCGGTGGTCACGATGCGCACGCGATCTCCGAGGCCGGCGAGTGCATCCGCGAGGACCAGCAGCGCGCGGGTTCTTCCGGAGAGCGCGGTGTCGTCGAGCAAGAACGCTATTCGCATTTGACGGCTTCGAGGAAGAGGTTCAGTCCGAAATCGCGCAGATCGAGATACCGCAGCTCGCGCACCGGCGACCAGTTGTAGCGCACGCGCCGCACCTCGAACCCGATGCCGCGCAAGGTATCGGTGAGGTGCTCTTCGTCGTACACGAAACGATGATCGCCGTCCATGCGCAGGTGCATGTTCAGCGCTTCGCACGGTCCATTCGCGGAGAGATGCGTGTTGCACCAGGCCAGATGGCGCGGGTCGCGTTGCAGGTAGACGCGCTCGACGATCGCGCGCAGGTCGGGCGTGAGCAGGCGCATGACGCCGCCCGGCCGCAGCACGCGATGGCATTCGGCCAGCCATCGTTTCCCGGCCGCTTCATCGAGATGTTCGAGCAGGTCCTCGGAATGCAGCAGATCGACGGAGCTGGTCCGAAAGGGGAGCGGCGCCGTGAGATCCGCGATCACGCCGGCGACGTCCGTCACGATGTCGACGTTGATCCAGCCGTGCAGCTCGTGTCCGCCCGCTCCGAAATGCACGCGACGGCGCGACGTCGCGTGACCGCGCAGCGCGATCTCGCGCGCGGACGCGAGTGTCGCCAGGTACGCGCCTGCCGTCGCCGCCGCATCTTCCGCAGAGCCGCGATAGTAGCGGTCCTGCAGACGTCGCAACCGGAGGCGATGTCTCCAGAGCGCGATGCGGTCCGCGATCTTCATCCCGGATTCCGAGCGGTGACGTAGAAGCCGGTCGGCTCGACCTCAGCGGCCTCGAACGGAACGCCGGCGCCGCGCAGCCCGCCGAGGAGTTGCTCCTGCTCTTTCGATTGCGCGAGCGATTGCGGCTCGATCGACACCGTTTCCCATCCCGCGATGGTCAACATCTCCTCGACGGAGCGCCGCGTGAAGAACCGCAGGTGGCCGACGCACGTCAGACCCATGTACACGTAGTCGAAACGCCCGTGCAGCAGATCGCCGATCACCGAGGCGTTGGCCACGTTCGGAAGGCTCAGCAGCAGGCGTCCGCCTGGCGCGCAGATGCGGCGGAGATCGGTGAGGAACGACCACGGCTCGTCGAGGTGCTCGATGATGTCGCCGCCGACGATGCAATCGAACTGCTCGTGCAGCAGCGCCACGATCTCGCGCACGTCGCCGCAGTAGACGTCATCGATGCGCTTGCGCGCGATGGCGGCGGCGTGACGGTCGAGCTCGACACCGACGACGCGGCACTTCTGCCGCTTCTTCAGCGCTTCGCCGAGGGGCGCTTCTCCGCAGCCGAACTCCAGGATCGCCTTCGCGTCCGTGCTGATGCGATCGAGCAGATCGTGGCGGGTCTGCCCGCGCAGCGACGCCCAGCGGTGCACGACCGCGCCACGCGCGAGGGCGATCTCGCGTCCTTCGATGGCCCGTACGAGAGGGACGTGCAGCTTGCGCAGCGACGCGGTAGCACAAAGAAACGCTCCGGGATCGTGTTTCTCCCACGTGTAGCGCTCGGCTCGCGGCTGGGCGGATGCGTGCAGCTCTCCGGCCGCCTCCTGGAACTCGCGCAGGGTCATGTAGGGACGCATCGCCACGCGCTGGCGGGGGTCGCCGGCGTCATTCGCGACCGGCACCGCCGCGAACGCATCGGCCAGGACGTCGCGGAGACGTTCGCCGAGATGCGGCGACGGAAGGAGGAGCGGGTCCGTAATGACTAGAACGTGTTCCTCTTCGACCGGATCGACGGCATCGGCGGCGGGCTCCTGATGGTCGTAGAAGTCCAGCGTCGCGTGGTCGCGCCGCAGCAGCATCTGAGTTTGCCAGCTGGCGTAACGCTCCTCGAGCGCGGGATGATCGTAGAAAGGAACGAGGACGGCTGGGGGCATCTGGCCCGCTCTTTTGCACCGGGTAGAGAACGAAGTCAAGCGGAAGTAAAGGCAGGGGTACCGCGTTCTGCGGGCGGGAGATAGCATTGATCGAGTCGATGGAAACGAAAGCCGGGAGCGCCGTGGTGGCGGAGGTGTTGTGGACCGCAAACCCGTATCTCCACTACGAAGACTCGCGGATCTATAACCCGCTCACGGACCGCGCCCTGCTGCTGGACGATCACGCGTACCGGCAGTTCCGTCTCTTTCAGGAGCACGGCATTGCGGACGCGGAGCTGATCGAGGCCGGCTGGATCGTTCCCGCCGAGGCGGATCTGTCGCGGCGCTTTCGCCTCAAGATCGTCTCGCTCGAGACGGTCACCACCTGCAACCAGAAGTGCTACTTCTGCCCGGTCTCCATCGCGCCACGCGACGATGAGGAAATGCCGACCGAGATGTTCGAGCGCATCGTCGGCGAGCTCACGGAGTTCCGCGACACCATCGAAGGCGTATTCCTCCAGAGCTACAACGAGCCCACCATCGACCGCCGCTTCGTCGATCATTGCCGGACGCTCTTCGAGGCGAAGCTGCCCGTCGCGGTGCTGAGCAACGGATCCGGACTCACGCCGAAGAAAGCGGACGCCTTGCTCGCGGCCGGGAAGCTGCGATTCCTCTGCATCAACCTGTCGACGCTGGACGAGGAACGCTACGAGCGCGATCGCGGCGAGAACCACGTGAAAGTGGTCATGCGCAACATCGACCACGCCAAAGATCTCCCGCTTGCCGACGAGATGCGCATCATCGTCCTCGGCAGCGGCGATGACGAACATCGCGAAAACTTCGAAGCCGTGAAGGCGCGCTACGCCGGCAGCCGCTTCGACGTGCAACAACACCTCACCGTCGATCGCGGCGCGTGGCATCTCGAAGTGGGCAAGAAAGCCGTGCAGCGCGTCGGCCGTCTGGCCGGCTGCGAGCTGATCGGATCGCGTCCGCTGCAACATCTGCACATCACCGCCACCGGCGATTGCATCCTCTGCTGCCAGGACTACGACGAGAACTACGTCGTCGGGCACCTGAAATCGCAGGGCGTTCGCGAGGTGCTGGAGAGCGACGAGATGGCGCGCATGCGGCGCATGGCCTACGGCGTCGAAGACTCGCCGGAAGACTTCATCTGCCGTTCGTGCGTGTTCGCGATCACGCGCTGAACGTGGCGGTGGGCGTTAGGCGGTAGGCGTTCGGGCCGTTCCGTTTCGCCCGAAGGTTCCGCGATCGAGATCTCCCAAACGCCCAGCGCCTAACGCCCAACGCCGCGTTTCAGAAACCATCGCTCGAGCCGCGCCGCCGTGTTCGCAGCGCGAAACTGCTCCGCCACCTCGCGACCGCGCGCCGCCAGCTGCTCCCTCAGCTGCGCGTCCGCGAGCAGCCGCGCGAGTTGCTCGCCCATGGCGACGCCCTCGCCCTCCGGCGCGAAGAGCGCGTGATCGCGGCGTTCCTCCCACGATCGAAATGACGGAATCTCCGACAGCACTGCCGGCACACCACCCGCCATCGCTTCGGCGGCCGGCAAGCCGAATCCTTCTTCGCTGCGGCTCGGCCCGAGAAAGACGTCGCACGATGCGAACAGGCGCGCCATGGCATCCGTCGGAATGGCGACGTGAAATTCCGCGGCCAGATGCACCGGCTCGTCGGGCGTCGCGGGCCATTGCGATGCGCGGATCAGATCGAATTCCGCGCCGCGCGCACGGGCGTGTCGAACGGCGTCGTAGCCGATGTCGATGCCCTTGAAGTCCGCCTGCGCCGGCCCGACCAGCAGCACGCGCGGCTTGCCGCCGTGCGATGCGTGCGGCTGATAGAACGCATCGTCGACGATCTGGCCGATGTACGTCGCGTCGGGAAAGAACGCCCGGCAGATCGGCACGAGATGCGGCGAGACGGTGATCTTCGGCAGCGGCAGACGATACGCCTCTTCGATGAGCGGGCGCTGCGCGCGATAGGCCGTGAACGAGCCTTCGTAGCCCTGGCAGAAATGCACGGCGCGGTCGCCGGCCAGCGCCAGCGCCTGCGCGAGCGTGGTCCAGAACGTGCCGACCACGAAATCGAACGGACGCGCGTCCAGCTCCTCGAACGAACGGACGTGCAGCCACTTCGCGCGCGACGATCGCCACGTCAGCGGGCCGCCTTTGGTCACCAGAGTCACGTCATGTCCGAGGTCGGTGAGGGCGTCGCCGTGCGCGACCGCGACGCGGATCCCGCCGGCGAGGTCAGTGTCTTCGAGGAGATAGGCGATCTTCATCAGGGCCGGCGCATTCTATGATCGCGGACGATGCTTTTCCGACTCGACCCCGCTTCACTGCGCTCGCAGTTCAGGAGCGCCGATCCCTTTCCGCACATCGTCATGGACGGACTCTTCGATGACGCGACGCTCGCGCGCGTGCTGGCGGCCTTCCCGAAGCCGGACGAGATGCGCTGGATGACCTTCGACTCGCCGGCGGAGAAGAAGCTCGGCTATTACCACGAGCACAGCGCGATCGCACCGGACGTACGGGCGTTCCTCGACGCGTTGAACGGCTTCGAGACGCTGCTGTTTCTCGAAGAGCTCACCGGCATCGAAGGGCTGATCCCCGATCCGTATTTCGGCGGCGGCGGCCTGCATCAGATCGAGCGCGGCGGATTCCTCAAGATCCACACTGACTTCAACGTGCATCCGAAGCTGAAGCTGGACCGCCGCGTGAACCTGCTCGTTTATCTGAACGTGGACTGGCGTGAGGAGTGGGGCGGGCATCTGGAGCTGTGGAACGCGTCGATGACCGAGTGCCGGCAGCGCATCGCGCCGCTGTTCAATCGCACGGTCGTGTTCTCGACCACCGACACCTCGTTTCACGGCCATCCGCATCCGCTGGCGACGCCGCCCGGCATCACGCGCAAGTCGGTGTCGCTCTACTACTACACGGCCGGACGGCCGGAGGAAGAGCGCTCGGCGCCGCACGACACGATCTTCAGGGAGCCGGCTTCGCCCTGAACTGCAGCAGGCGATAGCCGTACGTGCCGTCGTCGTAGGCCTGGCGATAGCGCCGGCCGCTCTCGATCAGTTCGTCAACTTGTTGACTGGTGAGGCCGAGGTCGTCGATCAGCCGCTCGCGGTAGCGGGGGAGCCGCTCGATGAAGTAGTCGATCGAGGGCGGCGCATTGCGCGAGAGATCGAGCTCCTCCGCCTTCACGAATCCGTGCGCGTCCGCCGCGGCGAGAAAGTCGTCGTAGCGATGCAGCGTGCCGCCGGGACGCAGCGCGAACTCATCGAGCACGATCACGTGCGAGGTCAGCTCGCGCGCTTTCGCGAACAGCGCTCGTGCGTCGATGTACTGCGAGGACTCCTGAAAAAATACGGCGTCGAAGCGATCGGGAATCGGGAACTGCTCGAATGCGACGCAGCGCGCGTCGACGGAGCCGGCATAGCGTTCGTGCACGGCCGCGATCTGCTTTTCGTCGGGCGTGATCCCGACCACGTCATAGCCCATGCGCGTCAGACGATGGAGCGTGGTGCCGAGGCCGATGCCCGCTTCGAGGAGCCGCGCCGGCGGTGCGGGAAGGCGCGAGAGCAACAGCTCCGTCGAGCGCTCCTGCGCCTGTGCGAGCGACTGGCCCGGATGTTCGAAGAGTCCGTAGTGAAGGTACGGAACGTCGCCTTCCTCATGGGTGAGGATGTGCATGAAGACGTTCAGCGGATAGTAGAAATCGCGGTAGGCGAGAGACACGGCGCGGATTGTACGGCGCTAGT
>CAMPKJ010000286.1 GCA_946887105.1 uncultured Acidobacteriota bacterium
GATCCGGCGAGAGCCAAGTTCCGGTCCCCGGATCGAACCAACGATTGCGAACGTAGTTCAGTCCCAGATGCAGTTCTCGGCCTAACTCGCTCTCTCCATTGACGTTACTCTCCCCGAACACGGCGAGAGGCCCTAACGCGAGTTTTCGATTAGCTGTCGGCGAGAAGATGGCCAGCTTGGAACGCGATTCGACGTCGACACCAGCGAACCGACGCGCGAGCTGGTCGGCGATCGATGTCGAAGGCAGGTCGACGTGCGCAACTTCATCGAACGCGTTCGTGCCGGCGAACATCGGCAACGTCTGCACCGGTGCAGCGATCTCGTTCCGCAGATCGATCGCTGGCGCGAACGGCGCGATCTTGTTGTGCGCGGCCGCGGGCGCTGAGACCCCGAGCACAACGGCCATCACGACCACGAGCCGATGAAGTTTTTTCATTTAGCTGCTCGGCGATTCTAGCCGCTTAAGACAGCAGCGAAGAAGAGTGCAGAAGAGCAGCGACACGCATGCGTTACTTCTTGACGGCCTTACTGCCATGCAGCTATTTTGGCCTGGCGATCACGGCACGCTGATTGGACCTGAGAGGTTGCTGACCGGCTCAAAGAGGTTGGCGTGGCGTGGTCGCTTTTCTTTTGCCGCACGAGCCCGCGACGTGCCGCCGACGCCGAACAGGCGAAGCGCGTTTTGAGCGCGGAGAGAGAAGAGAAGAGAGAGAGCTCCAGAGTCTCGAGCACGTCGCTCCGTCGTCCGTCGCTACAACGTTCAACAAGTGCCGCGAGAGCGGATCGTCAAGGGTTCAAGTGCGAAGACACGGCCCTTGACGATCCGCTCTCGCGGCACTATTCGCCGCATGCGGCGGACGACGGAGTGATGTGCGGCATTGCGCGGGGCGGGCGGTGGAATGTGCGATTCCCGCTGCGCTGCGCCGGCCGAGACACGCCGCCGCGGTGTCAGGCTAACGGGGTTTCGTTAGGCTGCACCGCGCGGCGTGGCGAGTGCCGGCGCCTCTCGCTTTCACTCTCGCCGCGCTCAGCTGCGCAGCGCCACGCGATGAGTAAACGCGCTCGCGATTGCATGCGGCGGCGCTGTGACAGCTGCAGCACGGCGTCACTGCGCGCGTGCAACCACAGAAGAGAACCGCAGCACCGCTGAGCCGTGCGGCCGCGGGGTGTGAGCAGCGCCAGGGCGCGTGGGGACGCGCCTTGGCGCTGCGGGGGGAAGCGTGCCGCTCGTTGCGATGCATTCACCATTGGCGACGAACCGTGCCGCGCCCGGCGGCGCGCGATCGCGCGGGTGGCGCGCGTGAGGCGGCAGTGAACCGTGTCCGGCTAAAACCGTGTTCGGCTGCACGGCCGCGTCACCTGTGCCACGCAGCTGTTCACGCGCGGTTTGCGACGCCCGAGCGCGCGGAAGCGCGCGTAGCTTTGCAACGCGCGGCCGTGTCAGACCGCAACACTGTTTTAGCCGGTCCCACGGAGCGAAGCAGTAACAAGGATAGGGAGCGGGTGGTGGAACCGTGCAACTCACGCAACACTCAGCACGGCGCGGACGTTGCCGCGCGCACTGCCGCATACCTTTTCGCGCGCGCCTGCAACGGCCGTGACGTGCGCACCACTTGCGCGGGCTCACTCGGCGCTGTCGTCCTCGGCAGCTTCGGCAGCTAAAGAAGAAAGGAGCGTTCGCTTCTCCATCCACTTCTCGGTCTCGCGTTCGATCTCGGCGGCCGTCTTCGGCCGCTCGAGCTTCGCGCCAGGATGCGAGATCGCGTGCACCTCTTTGAGCTTGCGGATGGCCACCCGCGTGTAGATCTCGGTCGTCGTCAAGTGAGCGTGCCCGAGCATCGCCTGCACGTAACGGATGTCCGCTCCACCTTCGAGCATGAGCGTCGCCATCGTGTGGCGGAACAGATGCGCTGACGCCGGCTTACCGATGCCCGACACCGTGACGACCTCGCGGATGATTTCGGAGACGCGCTCGGGCGAGAACGCCTCGCGGTACTTTGTCAGAAAGAGGAAGCCGTTATCGGGCTCCATCGCGAAGAGCGGCCGCACTTCATCGAGGTACTTCTGCAGCCACAGCCCCGCGCGCTCGCCGATGGGGATGCAACGATCCTTCTTCCCCTTCCCCTGCCGCACCATCATCGTCCCGTTGTCGAGATCGATGTCCCAGATCTTGAGATTGCAGACCTCGAAGCGGCGGACTCCCGTTGCGTACAACACTTCGAGCAGCGCGCGATCGCGCATTCCCATCGGCGATTTCAGATCGCACGCCGCGAGGATCGTTTCCACTTCATCGACCGAGAGGATCGTTTTCGGCAACCGGTACTCGTTGCGCGGGAGCTCGAGCGATTCAGCGGGACTCATCTCGATCACGCGCGTGCGCACGAGCCATCGGTAGAACGCTCGGATCTCGCGCAGTCGATGTCCCTGGCTCTGCGACGTGAGCGGCCTCCCGCCGGTCGTGCGGTAGTAGTACATGTGCCGCTGAAAGCGTTCGAGCAGAGCCACGCTCACATCCTCGGGACGCATGATGCCGCGCTCATCGCACCACAGAATGAAGTGCCGCAGATGCGACTCTCGCGCGCGGATCGTGTCCTTCGAGTAGTTCCGCACTTCGAGGTTCCGCAGGTATCGCCGCGCGTGGAAGCCGAGTGTTCCCGGCTCGACGGAGACGACCGACTCGATGAGCTTCTTGCGCTGGTTGCGGTCGTCGGGCATGGCTCAGCTCTCCGGGGCTACGACGTGGAGCGAGAGATCTTTGCCGTTGCCGCTCCCATGCATTTTTTTGAAGGTTTTGATTCTGACTTTAGGTAAAGCATCTTCAGAGCTGGCTTTACGGTCGATTTCATCGCTGCTCGACCCCGGCTCGTTGGGACCTCGCTGGGGGCTCGTTCGATGCTCGTTCCCGCCGTTCGGATGCTCGTTGTGGCCTTCGGGATGCTCGTTGTTATGTTGCAGATCGAGCGAGGCTGGATCGATCAGACCAAAGAGGAACGGCCGGCCTTCGCGTCCTCCGCTCTCGTACAGCAGCTCGTAGACGAAGCTCTGGCCACGTCCGCCGCGATGCACGAGCACGTACTCCATCGTGATCAGCTTGTGCATGTGCGTTCGCACCTGGAAGTCGCTCCAACCGCTCCATTCGCGCACTTCGCGATTCGTGAACCGGTAATCGCGCCGCGCCATCCCGCGACGCGTGCATTCACGCGTCAACGCGCTGTCGATCGTGCCCAGGAGACGCCGCGTCTGCGGCGCGAGCTCGTCGAGCGAACGGCCGAGCACTTCGTGCGCAAGCTCGTTCGCGAGCGCGATGTCGGCCGGCGTGACTTCGATGTACTCGATCGGCCCCGATGGGTGGCTGTATATCTTTCGTTCGCGCTGATGCTGATGCAGAAGCGCCGTCGCGCGGATGAGCGCCAGGTACTTCATGTGATCGCGCCGCATGCGCGTCGACGCGTCAGGGAAGCGCAACCTCCGCGCGTAAGGGTTGACGATCCGGAGCGGACGGAGAAGGCGCTGCGCGTTGTGATGCAGGCGCAGCACTGCTCGCCGCTCCTCGCGCGCGATCATCCCTTCCAGAGTTTCGCTCATGCGTTGCAGCTCGTGGATCGCGCGCGTCTGTTCGCGATTCTCGTCGACGGTGAGCACGATGCAGCGGTTCTGCAGCTCTTCGTCGATCTCCACCGCGGTCGTGGTAAGGAAGATCATCACCGGCCCTTCCACGCGATACTCCTGCGTCTCCAGCCGGCCGGTGGTCGGGTTCTTTCCGGTCGACGCGATCGTGAGCTGCCCTTCGCTCTGCAGGAGCTTGAGCGCATACGCCGCGCGCTCGGCTCCCTCCTCTTCGCTGATGGCCAGGATCTTGTGCTTGAGATTCGAGTCCTTGAAGTAGAAGAGCGATTGCCCGGTCACGGCCGAGTAGCGCACGCGTTCTTCTTCCGGTGTGAAGTCGAGCACCGCGTCCATCAGCTTCGTCTTTCCCGCGGCCGACGACGACTGCACGATGATCGCGATCGGGTCATCGAGCAGGCGGCTCACGGCCGCCAGATACGCGAGCAGTTTGTTCGTGCGCTCGCCGACCACACCGCAGCGATCGTAGTCGCCCAGGATGCGCGCGAGGAGCTGCGGATCGCGGCAGAAGGCCATCGCCTCGCGCAGATCGTCTTCGCTCATCGCCGGTCGCGCGGCCGACTTCGGCTCGAGAGACTTGCGAACCATCTCCTCCTGCACCTGTTCGAGCTCGCGGTAGATCGAGGCGATGTCGTGCTTGATCACTTCTTCTTTGAGGCCGAGATCGATCGCGGCTTGCTTCACGTACGCGGCGCGATGCCGCGCCGACACCAGGTCGAGCTGATCGAGGAACACCAGTTCGTTACGCGCTGCGCGCAACACGACCTTCATCTGGCTGAGGCTCATGTTCTTCTCGAAGCCGCGCACCCGATAGCGGCGATCGCCGAAGGAGAGATCGATCGTCGAGTAATCACTGACCGCGAGTTTGCGATCCGGTTCGGCCGGCGGCTCGGGGGCGACCGGAGCAGCTAAAGAAGAAGATGGCTCGATCGGTGGTGGCTCGATCGGTGGCGGCTCGATCGTACGCGCGGGCTCGATCGCCGGCGCATCGTGTTTCGCTTCGACGGCAGCACGCGTAGGCTCGTGGTCGTGATGCACGACCGCCACAGGAAGCGTGATCGTCGCACGCTCTTTCGGACCGCCCATCCATTCGGCCGCTTTGAGCAGCACGCCGAGCGATTGCGCTGCGGGCGTCACTTTGCGCGCGTAGTCGTTGGCATCCATGAAGCGCGGGAACACCACGCGGAACACGCCCATCCCTTCGCGGCCAAGCGACAGCGCCAGCTGCTCGGCCGCTTTGTCGCCCGCTTCGTCGCGGTCATACGCGATGAGCACGCGCGTGATGCCGTCCGCCTTGAACGCATCGAGGATCTCGCTCGTGAAGCCGTTCACTCCATACGCCGTGGTCACGTTTCGGAAGCCCGCGCACCAGAACGTCGCCGCATCGATAATGGCCTCGCACACGATCACCGTTCCATCGCCGGCGGCGATCCCTTCACGATTCCAGACGCCGCGCTGCGGCCCCGGCAGATACAGATGCGAGCCGTGTTTGAAGCGCACGTCGTCGCGGATCTTGCGGCCATACACCTGCACGACTTCGCCGCTCTGATCGAACAGAGGGAACGTCACGCATCCATTGAAGTGCTCGCGTCCCGTTGCTTCGCGCCAGAAGCCGACGCGCTCCAACCGCTCGCGCATTTCGCGCCCGGTTTTGTAGTCTTTCGGCGGTACGCGGAAGCCGAGCGTGCGATCGGCAAAGCCGATGCGGAAGCGCTCGATCAGCTCATCGTTTCGGATGCCGCGACGCTCCAGATACGCGAGACCATCGGGAGAGGTCGGCGCGTGCAGCCGCTCTGCGTAGTAGCGCGTCACTTCGGTCTTTAAAGTGCGATCGTCTTCGCCGAGATCGATCTGCGGCAGTTGAGTGGCGCTGCGCTTCGTCGTTTGCAGCTCGATGCCCGAACCCGCCAGCAGAACCTCGACTGCACGGCGGAAGCCGAGGTTGTCCATCTTCATCACCCACTGGATGACATCGCCGCCCTCCTGACACGCGCCGAGACAGTGCCAGAGGTTTTTCGATGGACTGATGCAGAGCGATGGCGTCGCGTCTTCATGCCACGGGCAGCGCGCCATCCAGTTGTCCTCGCCGCGGCGTTCGAGCCTGATGCCGCGGCGTGCGGCGAGATCGGCGATCGACACCTCGCGCTTGAGGCGATCGACCGTTTCCTGTGGGATCCGCGCCATTCGCTCTACTCCTCGCGCACGATCGTGAGCACGAGACGACCTTGCTCTTCGCTGACCGCGATCCGCGCGTCACGTGTGAAGCCGAGTCGCGCGAGCCAACGGCCGCGCAGGCGGATCATCGGCAACCGCTCGCGGCCGTCGGACAGCGTCGTCACCGTCAGCATTCGCTCGCCACACGCGCTGCGCCGGGAGCGGAGCCGCGCAGTGATGATCTGTTTCGCGATGCGTTGTCGGCGCGG
>CAMPKJ010000287.1 GCA_946887105.1 uncultured Acidobacteriota bacterium
ACCGCTCGGCCATCGTGAAACTCGAACGCATCGATACGCTGCTGCACGCCGCCGGCGGCGATTACGCCGTGCGCCTGAAGGATGGCACGGAGCTGAGTGTGAGCCGCTCGCGGAGGGAGGAGTTGGAGGAGAGAGTGGGCGCGCGCTGACGCGCGCGGGCGTCGCTCGCTGCGCTCGCCAGCCGTTGGGTGTTCGGCGTTTGGGCGGTCTCGCCTGAAGGTCACCTCGAGCGAGATCTCCCGAACGCCCACCGCCTAACGCCTAACGCCGTGTCATCATCCCCGCGTGAAACCCGACTCACCGAAGAAAAAGCCCAAATTCGACGAAGTCTGGCGCGATGCGCGCGAGTTGATCCGCGCGCGCAAGGGGCGGCTCGCGCTGGGCCTGCTGTTGATGTTGATCAGCCGTCTGGCCGGACTGGTCATGCCGGCGTCGTCGAAGTATGTGATCGATGACGTCATCGGCAAGGGGCGCTACCAACTGCTGCCGATGATCGCCATCGCCGCGGGCGTGGCCACGATCATCCAGGCGCTGACCTCGTTTTCGCTCTCGCAGATCCTCGGCGTCGCGGCGCAGCGCTCCATCACCGAAATGCGCAAGAAGATCGAGCAGCACGTGCTGCGTCTGCCGGTCGCGTACTTCGACTCGACCAAGTCGGGCGTGCTGATCTCGCGGATCATGAGCGATGCCGAGGGGATCCGGAACATCATCGGCAACGGCCTGGTGCAGCTGGTCGGGAGCGTGGTCACGGCCACGCTGGCGTTGGCGATCCTCTTCTATCTGAACTGGAAGCTGACGCTGATCACGCTGGTGACGCTGGGCGCGTTCGGGACGGTGCTGGCGCTGATGTTCAAACGCGTGCGGCCGCTGTTCCGCATCCGCGGCGAGATCAACGCGCAGGTCACCGGCCGTCTCGCCGAAAGCCTCGGCGGCATTCGCGTCGTCAAGGCGTACACGACCGAGAAACGCGAGGACATCGTCTTCGCGAAGGGCGTGCACAACCTCTTCCGCAACGTTGCAAAAACCATCACCGCCGTTTCCGGCACGACCGCCCTCGGTACGACGGTGATCGGCGTGGTCGGCGTGATCATCATGGTCGGCGGCGCGCGTGCCATTCAGGGCGGCACGATGACGCTCGGCGACCTGTTCATGTATCTGATGTTCACCGGCCTGCTGGCGGCGCCGGTGATGCAGATCGCCTCCATCGGCACGCAGATCACGGAGGCATTCGCCGGTCTCGATCGCATCCGCGAGATCATGAAGCAGCGCACCGAGGATGATGAGGATGCGTCGCGCGAGCCGATCGACTTCGTGCGCGGCGACGTCGAATTCGAGAACGTCACGTTCGAGTACAACCCGGGCGTGCCGGTGCTGAAGAACGTTTCGTTCGTCGCGCCCGCGCACACGACCACGGCGCGGGTCGGCTCGAGCGGCTCGGGCAAGAGCACGCTCATCAGCCTGGTGATGACGTTCAACCGTCCGAAGAGCGGCCGCGTGCTGATCGACGGCCGCGATCTCTCCCACGTCCGCCTGCGCGATTACCGTTCCCGCCTCGGCATCGTGCTGCAGGACAACTTCCTCTTCGACGGCACCATCCTCGACAACATCCGCTACGGCAAGCCCGACGCGACGTTCGCGCAGATGGTCGAGGCGGCGCGCATCGCACACGTCGACGAGTTCGTCGAGCCGCTGGAGAAAAAGTACGACACCGTGATCGGCGAGCGCGGCATCAAACTCTCCGGCGGACAGCGCCAGCGCATCGCCATCGCGCGCGCCATCCTGGCCGATCCCGCGATCCTGATCCTCGATGAGGCGACCTCGAGTCTCGACAGCGAGAGCGAGGCCAAGATCCAGGACGGCTTGCGCGCGCTGCGCCGCGGCCGCACGACGTTCGTGATCGCGCACCGCCTCTCGACCATCCGCGGAGCCGATCAGATCCTGGTCATCGAAGAAGGAGAGATCGTCGAGCGCGGAACGCATCCGGAGCTGCTCGCGAAGAACGGCCGCTACAAGCAGCTCTACGACAAGCAGTACCACTTCGAGAGCGATCAGTTCGTGAATCCGGGGGAGGATTTTCTGCCGGTGGGAGACCTGTCATCCCGAGCGTGAGTCGAGGGACCTGGATGTGCGGGTGGCACAACGCACGTGCAGCGTGCCGCACAGCCGCCCAGGTCCCTCGCTACGCTCGGGATGACGCTTCGCGTCACCCGACGAACTTGTACCCCATGCCGTGCACGGTGAGGATGAACGACGCCCCCACCTTCTGCCGCAGCGCGCCGATGTGCACGTCGACGGTGCGCGTGACCGGCATGGCGTCGTAGCCCCACACTTTCTCGAGCAACTCCTCGCGCGAGAGCACGGCTCCGCGATGTTCGACGAGGTAGCGCAGGAGCTTGAGCTCGAGCGAGGAGAGCTCGATGACCTCGCTGGCGCGTTTCACGACGGCGCCGCGGAAGTCGACTTCGACGTCGCCGAACGAGTAGACGTCGTTGCTGCTGGCGGTGAGCGTGCGCGCGCGGCGCAGCAGCGCCTCGATCCGGGCGAGCAACTCCAGCATCTCGAATGGCTTGGTCAGGTAATCGTCGGCGCCGAGCTTCAATCCGAGCACGCGGTCGAGCACCTGCCCGCGCGCGGTGAGCATCAGGATGGGCGTCTGCACGCCCGCGTTGCGGAGATCGCGGCAGACGTCGAAGCCGTTCCGTTTCGGCAGCGCGACGTCGAGCACGACGCAGTCGAACGGCTTGCGCGTGCCGACTTCCACCGCGGCGTCGCCGTCGCGCGCGACCGTCACGTCGTAGCGTTCGCTCTCGAGCCGGTCCCGCAGCGTCAGGATCAGACTCTCCTCGTCCTCCACCAGCAGAATGCGGCGCGGCACGCCTGCATCTTCAGACATCGGCGGCCACCGCGGGAAGGTCAATCGTGAACGCCGCGCCGCCGCGTCTCCGTTCGATCTCGACGGACCCGCCATGTGCGACCGCGACTTCGCGCACGATCGCCAGTCCGAGTCCGGCGCCGGGCACGGTGGCGCTGTTGCGGCCGCGATAGAAGGGCTCGAAGAGATGCGCCGCCTCGCCCGCGTCGATGCCTGGGCCGCGGTCTTCGACGGTGATGCGCACGTGACCGTTGCCGCGATCGTTGCTCCGGAAGGCGCGGACGCCGATCCACTCGCCGCTGCCGCCGTGACGCACGGCGTTGGCCACGAGGTTCTGCACGGCGCGCGTGAGCGCGGCGCGTTCGCCGTGGACCGGTGGCAGCGATTCCTCGACGCTGGTTTCGATGCGCACCGGAGTGCCGCGAACGAGCCAGTCGCATTGCGCGACCGCGTCTTCGATCACGGCCGCGACGTCGACCGGCTCGTGGACGCGCGCGCGCCGCGCCTGCATGCCGGCCATCTCCAGCACCTGGCCGACCAGCTCGCCGAGGCGCGTGGATTCGCGGACGATCGACTCGCCGTAGCGTGCGACTTTGCCGGGATCGCCGACGATGCCGTCGCGCAGGTTCTCGCCCGCGGATCGCAAGGCCGTGACGGGCGTGTTGAGCTCGTGACTGATCGCGGCGACGAACTGCAGTTGCTGTTCGCGCAGCCGCTCGGCGCGCCGCAGCAGTGCCGCGAGCAGCACCACCGAGATGCCGAGAATGAGCACGATGCCGAATGACACGGCCAGGTTGCGGCGCCGTGCCGCATCGACGACCGCATCGACTCCGCCGTCGTGGCGGCGTACGAGCAGCTGCCACTGCTCGTACGAACGGACGATTGGCTCTCGCGGCGGACGCGCTCCCATGCGGCGGCGTGGCAGGTCGGCGCGGCGCGCGACCGGCTGCAATGCGACCTGTACATCGGGCGGCGTGCGTCCATCCGGCCACGCGGGATCGGAGCGATACAGCACCTGGTTTTCGCTGACCACGGCCACGTCGTGCTCGCGCGCGAAGTGCCGCTCGGCGAGACGCGGCAACACGCTGCCGCGCAGCGAGGCCGGGTTTAGGTGCACGAGCACGATGCGCGGGAGCGGACCGCCGCTGTCGGGAGGGCCCGCGCCGCGGCGGTCGACGAGCAGCAGCGCCGGTACGTCACCGATGAACGGTCCGGGCATGTGCGGTGGCGGTCCCGGCTCGTCGTTGGGCGTCACTTCGGTCAGCCGCTGATGGATGCGCTCCAGCTCCGGCGGCCACGGCACCCACTTCTCGCCGTCATCGAGGAACCACCCTTCCTCATCGTGCCCCACCAGGTAGGAGGCGGCGACGAGATCGGGATGCGCCGCTTTGATGTCCGCACCGGCTTCGAACGATCGCATCACCGGTTCGAGCACGGTGCGAAGCTCGTCCGCGAACACGCGCGTCGCGAAGTCCATGTTCGCGCGCATCTGCTGCCGCTCCGCGTCGCTGACGCGATCGATCCAGCGGTACTGCAGCGTGGCCAGCACGCCCAGCACGGCGGCGAGCAGCAACAGCAGCAATACGAGAAAGCGTGGCATCGCGGCGAGTCTAACTCCGCGTTTCGCGCGAACCTGCCGCACGCGATCAGGTTTTACGTTTCTTACAAACCTCTTGCGTGGCGATGAAGCGGCGCGCGCGGCGCGGCTGCACCATGCATGCGTAAGGAGCCCATCGAATGAAACGTGTCTTGTCGTTCACTCTGTCCTTCCTCTTCGTCTTCGCGAGCGTCGCGCTCGCACAACACCGCCGCGCGCCCGGTGCCATGCGCGGCCCCGGCGCTCCCGGCTTGCCGCGCGCGGGAGCGGAACCGCTGGCCGAGTACCTCGATCTGACGGACGCGCAGAAAGCGGCCTGGGAAGCGATTCGCGAGGAAACGCACCAGACCATCGAGCCGTTGCACGAGCAGGGACAGGCACTCGCTGCCCAGCTCGAAACGACGGACGATGCGCCGGGCATCGGCAATCTCGTGTTGCAGCTCCGCGCGCTGTCGTCGCAGATCGACGCCGCGCGCGAAGCGGGCGATGCGAGGTTCGCCGCCACGCTCAGCGCCGAGCAGAAGGTGAAGTTCGAAGCCTTCCAGGCGGCGTCGCAGTTCGTCCACCGCCGCGGTCCGGGCGGTCCGCCGCCACCACCGCGCCGCTGATCCGCTTTCCCGGGGCGGCGCGCGGTGCGGACGGATCTGCGCATCGTGCTCAGATTCTCCGCGCGCCACCCCTGAAGGCTGTTCCTCGGAGTTCCTCGGAGTTCCTCGGTTCCTCGGAGTGCGCGCCATCGCCGAGGAACCCCGAGGAACCCCGAGGCACTCCGAGGAACTGCTTTTATGATCGCGCCATGACAAAGCGCGTTCAGGAGCTCTTCGATCTCACCAGTCGCGTGGCCATCGTCACCGGATCCTCGCGCGGACTCGGTCAGGAAATGGCCGAAGCACTCGCGGAGGCAGGTGCGTCGCTGGTCATGTGTGCGCGCCGCGAACAGTGGCTGACGCCCGCGCTCGACGAGTTTCACGAACGCGGGTTCCGCGCCGAAGGCCGCGTCTGCGATGTGTCGAATCCGGCCGAGGTGCAGGCCGTGATCGATCTGGCGATGCAGGCGTTTGGCCGCATCGACATCCTGATCAACAACGCCGGCATCTCGTGGGGCGAGCGTCCCGAGACGATGGCCCTCGACAAGTGGCAGAAGGTCCTCGACACGAACCTCACCGGCGCGTTCCTCTTCGCGCAGGCCGCGAGCCGCGAAATGCTGAAGGCGCGCTCCGGGTCGATCATCAACATCGCATCGGTGGCCGGCCTGCGCTCCGCCGTGCACGGACCGCATTACGCCGCATACGTGGCCAGCAAAGCGGGATTGATGGGCCTGACGCGCGAGCTCGCGGCGACGTGGGGACCGCACGGCATCCGCGTCAACGCCATCGCCCCGGGCTTCTTCCATTCGCGCCTGGCCGATCCCGTCATTCAACTCGTCGAGCCGATGATCCAGGAGCGCAACCCCATCCCCCGCGTCGGCGCCGCGGGCGAGCTGAAAGGCGCAGCCCTGTTCCTCGCCTCCGACGCCTCGAGCTACGTCACCGGGCAGACCATTGTTGTGGATGG
>CAMPKJ010000288.1 GCA_946887105.1 uncultured Acidobacteriota bacterium
CCACGCCGAGGAACCGAGGAACTCCGAGGAACTCCGAGGCACCGCCTCACGGCCCCTCGTTCTTGTACGTCCCCTTCGTCTGCATCTCGGGGCTGAGCACGTTCACGCGGTCGCGGGTGAGGTCGAAGACGATCTGCTCGCCCGACAAGCCGCCTTTGAGATCGGTGAGCGTGGCCGGTTTTCCGAACATGTAGATCATCTTCTTGTCGACCTGGTAGATGATCTTGTTGCCGTTGCCTTTCCGCCCCGTGGCCGTGTCGACGACGCTCACGTTCGTCTCCGCTTCCATGCGCTGGATCTTGCGGTTGTCGTCGAGAAAGATGTTGGCCTTCTCCGATTTCAGCGTGCGCGTTTCGTCGACCATCGTCACCTTGCCGAGGAGCTCGATGCGCTTCTCGTTGCGCCGCGCGATCAGCTGCTCGCTGAACGATTTGATCGGCGCCTTCCGCGCGTCCGCGCTGGTGTTGTAGAGCGTGGTGCGCACGTTGCCGCGCGCGGTCACGGAGTCGCCGCTGCCGAGCATCTGCAGCTCGTTCGAGAGAATGGTGTTGTTGTCCTGCCACGCGCGCACGTTGCCGGTGAACTGCGCCAGCTTCTGGGCCTGACGCATGATCAGCTCGTCCGCGTTGACGAACACCGGCTTGCCGGTGGGACAGAGATTCGTGACATCGGCGGACGGGCCGCCGCCCTTCCCTTTTCCGACCAGTTGCGCGATCACGGCGCCCGCCGCGCGTGCCGTTCCCGCGCGCGGCGAAAACTCGATCTGTTTGGCCTTGATGGTCTGCCCGTCCGCGACCACCGTGGCCTGCCAGCCGGGATCGGTGGTGAGGATGATCTTGTCGCCGGTGATGTCGTAGTTCGCGCGGAAGGCGGTGGCGGTGTTCTTCGGATCGCTGTAGCGGAACGCGCCCTCGAGGTACGCGGCGCGCGCTTTGCGCGTGGCCGGATCGAACCAGACCGTCACGTGCTCGGTGTTGATCTGCCGCGGCTCCGCGCCGAGCTCTTTCATCACCACCTGCCAGTCGGCCTTGATCTCGCTGACGGTGCGATTGGCGAGCGCGATGCGGAAGGTCTTGGCGACGATGTCGCGCTGCGGCGGTCCATCGAGGATCGCGCGCGCCATCCCGGCGCCACCGAGCGCGTTGATGGCGTTGATCTTTCCATCCGGCCCGACCTCGGTGTTGAACGCCTCGGCGCTGATCTGTTTGCGTCCGCCGAAGTCCTCGCCCGGCTGGACGTTCGCCGCCATGACGATCACCACGTGGCCCGTGCCTTCGACGCCGATGAGTTGTCTGCGGTCCTGCGTGAAGCGGCCGATCATGAAGTCGGCGCGCAGCTTGTCGAGGCCGCGGTCGAGCTCGACCTGGTCTTTGAACTCGACCAGGTTCTCGCGGCGCTTGAAGAAGCTTTCCGCGCCGCGCAGCGTCATCGGCTCCTCGGCCGGCGTGGCCGCGGCCATGGTGGCGGTGACGCTCTTGTGCAGACGCAGCGTCTCGCCCTGGACATCGAGATCGAGCGCGCCTGCTTTGCCGTTCCAGCGGTCGACGCGGAAGTCGACCGGGATGTCGTTGGTCAGCCGCGCGCCGTCGTACCGGATCTCGGCGGTGCGGATCTCGATGCCATCGCTGGACGTCACGCGCACGCCGCCCTTCGCCTCCGCCTCTTTCGTGGCGCTGTTGAACTCCGCCGAAGGGCAGGCGATGACGTAGGTGAGGCCGTTCTCGCGGTAGAGCGTGAGGGTCACGCCTTCGAGCGTGGTCCATCCCGATTTGAACGAGACCACGCGCTCGGCGACGATTTCGGACACGACTCGTCCGCCGATCGTCTGCACGTCGCGAAACGCTCTGGCCTCGGCCTGCGGATCGTCCAGCGGACGCTGCGTCGATGTGACCGCTTCCGGCGGGATCCGCTTTTTCGGACTGCGCGAGACGTCCCAACTGACGTACAGAACGATGACGAACGCGATGAACAGGATCGGCAGCGCGATGCGAAGAGCTCGGACGGTGCGCTGCATGTTGTTGCGACGTAACATCTTTGCCTTTCGATTCGTTCCGCCGCACTTTAGGATTTATCGCATGCGACCCTCTGCCGCGTTCGGTGCCGCCGCCCTCCTGTTCGCGTTCAGTGCCAGTCCCGCGGATGCTCCCGAAGTCACACGCCTCCTCGCCGAGATCGCCGGAAAGGAAAAGCTCCCGGCCAACCAGGTTTTCAAGAACGTGAAGCTGCTCGGCGACATCCCCGCCGGCCGCCTGCTGCGCATCATGGACATGGGATATAGCCAGGCCCTCGGCGTCAGTTGCGAGCACTGCCACGTCGAGGATCGCTGGGACGCCGACGAGAAACGCCCCAAACGCGCCGCCCGCGAGATGATCCTGCTCACCAGCCGCATCAACGATCAGCTCGCCCAGATGGAAGAGATCGACACCGGCGAGGCGACCGTGAACTGCACGACCTGCCATCGCGGATACGTGAAGCCGGCGCTACAGATGCGCTGATCGCACGTCGACGATCTCCAGCCGCGCCACGCTGTACTTGTCCGGCTCCACTTTCGCGAGCAGGTCCACCGGCGCACCGTCGAGCTGGGAGCGCAGTTCCTTCGCGCTCGGCCAGAGCACGCCCACGCCTTTTCCGGTCGCGTCCTGCAGCGTGAGCTCGCAGCAATCCTCGGCGAAGTTGCGCGTGCCGGTGATGGAAACGTCGCGGATGACGAACAGCGGCTGCGCGTTGCCCGCACCGAACGGCTGCAGCATCTCGTGCGTGGCGATGAATTCGCGATCGATTTCGGCCAGCGTCAAGGTCGCATCGACGTGCGCCTCGCGCCGGAACACCGCTTCGTCGAAACGCGCGAAGCGTTCGTGCAATCGGGTCCGGAGTCCGTCGAGGTTCTTCGCCGCGAAGGAAAAGCCGCACGCGAACTCGTGTCCGCCGAAATGCGTGAAGAGCTCGTGCACCGCATCGAGCTCGCTGTGCAGATCGACCGTTTGAATGCTGCGGCCGGAGCCGACGCAGAGATCGCCTTCGATGGTCATCACCAGCGTGGGGCGGTGGTAGCGCTGCGCGATGCGGCCGGCCGTGAGTCCGAGGACGCCGCGATGCCATCCTTCACCGGCCAGGATCAGGATCCGCTCGCCGCCTTCGATCTGCTCCTCGGCGGATTTGCGCACCTCGATCTCGATCTGCTGCCGCTCGACATTCATCCGGTCGAGCTCCGCGCAGATTTCCCACGCCGCCTCTTCGTCGCGCGCGGCGAAGAGATCGATGGCCGTATTGGCCGAAGCGAGACGGCCCGCGGCGTTGATGCGCGGTCCGATCTTGAACCCGACATCCACCGCGCGAAGAGCGCGTCCCGCGAGGCCGAGCCGCTTCAGCAACGCGCGCAGGCCGGGATTGCGCACGTCCGCAAGTCCCGCCAGACCGAGCGAGGTGATGGTGCGGTTCTCGCCGATCAGCGGCGCGACGTCCGCCACGGTTCCGATCGCGGCGATCTTCAGGAGTGAGTCGATGGAGGTCTTCTTGCCGTTGCGCCGGATCAACTCGCAGCAGAGCTTGAAGGCCACGCCGACGCCCGCGAGGTCTTTGAATGGATACGCGCATCCGGGCTGCTTCGGATTGAGCACCGCCGCGGCCTCGGGCAGCTGACCCGGCGGGAGATGGTGATCGGTGATGATCACGTCGATGCCGCGCTCGATGGCACGATGCACCGGCTCGATGCTGGTGATCCCGCAATCGACGGTGATCACGAGCTTCACGTTGCGCTCGGAGAGCACGCGATCGAGCACTTCCATCTTCAGGCCGTAGCCATCGACGAGGCGATGCGGCACGACGAATCCCGCATCCGCGCCGAGGGAACGGAGCACCGACTGCAGCATCACGATCGACGTCACGCCGTCGACGTCGTAATCGCCGTAGATCACGATGCCCTCGCCATCGCGCACCGCGCGCGCGATCCGCTCGCACGCGTGATCCATCCCGTGGATCGTCGACGGATCGTGCAGATCGCCAACGGCGGGCGCGGTGAAGCGGCGGAAGGAGTCCTCGTCGGTCACGCCGCGGCGGATCATCAGCGCGCGCAACGTCGGGTTGGCGATGGGGATCCGCGGGTTGTCCGGAGGCGCTTCGGCGAGGGTCCAGAAGTCGTGGATCACGTAGAACCGAGGGTAGCACGCGGCACGCTGGCGTCCCGCTCACCGATCACCTGGTGGACGCACAGGATGTTCCCCTCCGTGTCTTTGAACCAGGCCGCTTTCTCGGAGCCGAGTACGCAGACCTTCTCCACGGTCTTCAAGCCGGGCAGATCGTAGTCTTCGAACTGGATGCCGCGCCTGCTGAGCTCCCGGACGGCTTCGGCGGCATCGGCCACTTCGAAGCTCAGCGCGGTGTGGGACGCTTGCGAGCCATCCGGCTTCGGCAGCAAGGCCAGCGATCCGCTGCCGATGGCGAAGAGATGCTTTCCGTCTCCGCTTCGACCCGCATATCGCAAGCCTAACGCCCGTTCGTAGAACTCACGGGCGCGTTCCGCGTCGATGACGGGAAGGATGGTCGTGACAGGGGCGGTGGCGAGCATAGAGCCTCCTGCGAGTAGCCGAGCAACGAAGTAGTGGACGGCTACGAATCGTTCGCTCGACGGCTCAGCTGAAGAAAATCAGGTGCACCATCATTTGCACGAGGATATGAAACAGGAGCGTGGTGAGGTGAAGCCGGCGGACTGCTTTTCTCACCGAGGACCGAAGGGGTGAAGTGGCCATTGCGACCTCCGATGACGGGTTCGTGGTTGTGCGCGGGAGGACAAGTCCCATTGTGAGCGCCGTCCACTACTTCAACACTCTACTATCGGTAGAGTAATTCGTTCTGTCAATAGCAAAAAAGCGCCCGCGTCTTGTCCACACGGGCGCCTCGTCATCGAGAAGACGCAGACCACGAACGTTTTTCATTCCGCGGGACTGTGCTCTCAGAACAAACCGTAACGCCGCATCCCGCGGACGTCAAGAGCACTCCTCGAAAAAATGCGAAAACGCTCATAAGACGCAATGCGGCCATGACATTTATGCGATGTCGCCATCGGCGCGTATGCGTCAATCCCATGCAGGGGCTGTGTTTTGCGTGAGGCGCAAAGAAGCCGTGTGAGCCCAGCGCCGATCGACCGACTCTTAGCGCGCCGCCAGGTACCGCTCGCGAATGACCCTCAGGTGATGCAGTTCATGTCCGGCGATGTGAAACGCGAGGCCGCGCACGGAGGCGACGTACCCGTTCACGGTCCCTTTGCGGAGCCACTCCTCGGGTGTGAGCGACTCGAAGAGGGCGATGGTGGCGGCGCGGACGGCGCGGTATTCGCGCAGCAGATCGTCCATCGAGCGCGACTCGAAACTCGTCGCGGCGACGTACACGTTTTCGTCGAAGCCGGGCAGTGCCGCGGGATCGAGGCGGGCGACGCATAGCGCGCGATAGGCGAAGATGCGCTCGTCGTCGATGAGGTGCCCGAGGATCTCCTTCAACGTCCACTTCCCGGGTGCGTATGCGGGAGCGTCTGCGGTGGCGAACAGCGCGGTGGTCTCGGCGGCAACGGCTTGCAGCGCCGCGACGGCGTCATCGCCGGCGACGTACGCGATGTCGTCCGCGGCGTAGCCGGCGTACTCCCCTGCCCCGGGTCTGCCGGACCGCATCTACGCCTTCTCGAACACGCCCATCTTGCGGAACTTCTTGTAGCGCTCATCGAGCAGCTGGGCGGGTTTGAGCTTCTGCAGTTCGCGGATGGCGCGTTCGATCGACGGGGCGAGCAGCGCAGCGGCGGCGGCGGGATCGCTGTGCGCGCCGCCGGTCGGCTCGGGAACGATCTCGTCGATGATGTTGAACTTCTTGAGGTCCTGCGCGGTGATCTTCATCGCGGCCGCCGCCTCGGGCGCAGCCGCGGAGCTCTTCCACAGGATGGCCGCACAGCCTTCCGGCGAGATCACCGAGTAGACGGCGTGCTCGAGCA
>CAMPKJ010000289.1 GCA_946887105.1 uncultured Acidobacteriota bacterium
CTAGGCGAGGACGGAGAGGACGGCGAGCGGTATTTGGAGAATGCCGACAAAGCGTATCGGGATTGCCGCAGCGCGAAGGTGCCTCTCGAGATTCGCGCGAAAGTTCTCTTCAAGTACGGGATCGCGAGCGCGTCGAGGGAACGAGTGCAGGCGGCGCTTGACGCACTGCGCGAGGCGATCGGACTTTTGGACATCGCGACTGGCGACCATACGGAATTACTGATCGAGGTTCTGGACTACACCGCATCTGTCGAAAGCCGCGGGGGGATGCAGACGGACGCAATCGCCCATTCGAAGATGGCAGCCGACATGCGCGTGGAAAGGTACGGTCCGAACAGCGCCGAAGCGGCCGATGGCCTAACCAATCTCGCGGCAGCCTACGCTACGTTCAAGGAATATGAAAAGGCTGAGGCTTTGCTTCGCGACGCAATTCAGACCGCAAAACAGGCGTGCGGCCCAGAATGCTACGCTCTTGTAAAGGCGTACTCGGGTATGGAAGTGATCTTTTCGGAGCAAGGCAATCTTGCTGAGGCAACGAAATACGCTGAACTCGCCCAAAACGCGGTGCCTCCGAGCCGAAGCAAACGCAAGCACTAACGTGCCGATTGGCCGCAAGGAGCGGGTTACGCCCGCTCCTTGACTGGTTTCCGCCTCGCTACCGCTCGACGGACGTTCCTGCTGTTTTGGTCGAACGAAAGAGCTCTCTGCTTACGGGAACGGCCCGTTGCCGATGACCGTGTACGCGTCGCCGGTGTCGTTCCGCACCACGGACGCGTACGCATAGATGGCCACATCCGCCGTCACCTTGATGGTCATGCCTTCGTCCGGAGCGACGCCGAAGTGGCTGAAGACGTTGTTGATCAGCTGCACTTCCCACGGCTGGATCTTGAGATTCGTCAGCGTGCCCTTCTGGACGCCGTTCTTGTCGTACCAGGTCAGCGAGAAGGTGGCCGCGGTGCTGTTCGGATTGCCGATGCCGATGTTGGTGCGGTTGTCGCGGATGCCGATGGCTCCGTTCAGCCACGCGGTCTTCGTGAGCTGATCGATCGGCAGTCCCTGCATGATCTGGCCGAATTCGCCCACGGGGTTTCCGGCGTTGTAGATCCGCGCGTAGGCGGAGATCGTCACGGCGCCATTGGCCGGACTGACCCACACCGTGCCGTAGCCTTCCTGCTTGTCGAACAGTTCGAGCACCGCGTCGGCGACGGTGACCGTGGCCAGAGCGGGGATCTGGAACGACACCTGGACCGGCGCCGGGCTGCCCGCGGGCTCGTAGATCACCACCACCTGGCTTGCCTCGGACTCGCTGCGGTTGGAGATCACGAGGTCGGTACGCCATTCGCTGTTGAACGCGCCGGGGACGCGCGACACGACCGGGATGAAGATTTCGTGGCCCGTGAAATCGGCGGCCGTCACGGCGGAGGCGGCGAGAAGAGCGAGAACGAAAACGAGAGAGCGCATGGCTGAAACATACAGCAGCAACCGTTCCCGTTCCATTTACGTGAGCTGTCTCACATGCGGTATAGAATCCGCCGCCACGGCGCACGATGTGCATTCGCCGACACGGAAACAATGGCTAAAGTAAAGAAAGAAAGCAGTTCCGCGCTCGCTACGGCGAGCCAATCCGATCCGGCCTGCGCGCCGGAGTGGACCGGGCTTCTCGAGGAGATGCTCACCATCCGCCGCTTCGAAGAGGCGACCGAGCGCGAGTTTCGTAAAGGCAAGATCGGCGGCTATCTTCACGTCTACATCGGCCAGGAGGCGATCGCCTCCGGCATCCTCAGCGCGCTGCAGGAAGGCGACGCGGTGTTCTGCGGCTATCGCGATCACGCGCAGGCGCTCAGCCTCGGCTCCGATCCGAATGGGGTCATGGCGGAGCTGTTCGGCAAAGGCACCGGCGTCTCGAAGGGGAAGGGCGGCTCGATGCACCTCTTCGACGTCAAGCATGGCCTCTACGGCGGCTACGGCATCGTCGGCGGACATCTGCCGCTGGCGGTCGGCTCGGCCTATGCCCAGCGCTACCGGGGCACCGACAACATCACGGTCTGCTACTTCGGCGACGGCGCGATGAACATCGGTTCGTTTCACGAGGCGATGAACATGGCCGGGCTGTGGGGTCACGACGGCATGTGCCCGATCATCTTCGTGATCGAGAACAACGGTTACGCGATGGGCACGAAGCTGGAGCGCCATTCCGCGCTCACCGATCTCTCGGCGCGCGTGCATGCGTACGACATCCCGACCGAAAAGGTCGATGGACAGGACATCTTCGCGGTGCGCGGCGTTGCCGATCGCGTGGTCGCTCGCGTGCGCGAGACCGGCAAGCCGTACTGCATCGAGGCGGTGACGTATCGCTTCAGCGGTCACGGCGCGGCCGACGTGCTGCAGCCGTACCGCGCGAAGGACGAAGTGGAGCGGCACCGCCAGCGCGATCCGATCACCATCCTGCGCAACCGGCTCTCCGAGGTGTGCGGGCTCACCGACGATGACGTGAAGGCGATGGACGAACGCGCCACCGCCATCGCCGCCGCCGCGGTGAAGTTCGCCGAAGAGAGTCCGCAGCCGGCTCCCGAAGAGCTGTTCACCGACGTCGTGGCCGAGCACGGCCCGCGGCCCGTGCGCGAGAGTGAAACCGAATGAGTGAGAAGAGTTACCGCGACGCGATCCGCGAAGCGATGATGGAAGAGATGGATCGCGACCCGAACGTCCTCATCATGGGCGAGGACATCGGCGTCTATGAAGGAACGTTCCGCATCACCGCCGGCATGCTGAAGAAGTACGGCCCGAAGCGGATCATCGACACGCCCATCGCCGAGGCGGGAATGGTCGGCACCGCGGTCGGCATGGCCATGCTGGGCCTGCGGCCGATCGTCGAGATGATGACCATCAACTTCTCGATCGTGGCCGCCGACCAGATCGTCAATCACGCCGCGAAGGTGCGGTACTTCTCCGGCGGCCAGGTGGATGTGCCGGTGATCGTGCGCGGACCGCAGGGCGCGGGCGTGCAGCTTTCCGCGCAGCATTCGCAGTCGCTCGAATCGTTCTACGGACATTTTCCCGGCATGCACGTCGTCGCTCCGGCCACGCCGGCGGACGCGAAGGGACTGCTCAAGACCGCGATTCGCGGGAAGGATCCGGTGCTGTTCCTCGAGAGCGCCGCGCTGTACGGGATGAAAGGCGAAGTGCCGGACGATCCCGACTTCACGGTGCCGTTCGGCAAGTCGCGCGTGGCGCGCGAAGGCAAGGACGTGACCATCGTGTCGTACAGCCGCATGCTGCAGCTGTCGCTGGCGGTGGCCGACAAGCTTTCGAAGGAAGAAGGCATCGAGTGCGAGGTGATCGATCTGCGCTCGCTCCGGCCGCTGGACATGGATCCGGTGTTCGCGTCGGTGGAGAAGACGCATCGCGCTGTGGTGGTGCAGGAGCAGTGGAAGCCGTACGGCGCCGCGGCGGAGATCTCGGCCAGCATCACCGAGGCGATGTTCGACGAGCTCGATGCGCCGGTCGCGCGCGTGACGGGCGAGGACGTGCCGATGCCGTACGCGCGCAATCTGGAGCTGCTGGCCACGCCCCACGAGCCGGAGATCATGCACGCCGTGAAGAAAGTGATGTACCGAGGTACGTCATCCTGAGGCGCGAAGACGCCGAAGGATCTCGGCCGTCGTCGCTGGAGATCCTTCGCTGCGCTCAGGATGACGGAGGAGACAGATGGCTGAGCTGATCATGCCCAAAGCGGGCGATGCGATGACCGAGGGAAAGGTCGTCAAGTGGTACAAACAACCGGGCGACGCCGTGAAGAAAGGCGAGCCGGTCGCGGAGATCGAGACCGACAAGGTGAACCTCGATCTCGAAGCCGAGGCGGATGGAACGCTCGGCGCGCACGCCGCGAAAGAAGGGGACATGGTGCCGGTGGGCGGCGTCCTCGCGCGGATTCTTGGCGAAGGCGAGAAGGACGAAGCGCCTGCGGCGACTGAGCCCGAGCAGCAGCGCCGGTCCACCGACAAAAAAGAAAGCGTCAAGCACACCACCGGCGAGTATCACGAGGCCATCGAGCAGCGCGGCCCGCGCCGCGATCGCAGCACGCCCGAACCCTCTGAGGAACTCCGAGGAACTCCGAGGAACGCCGAGGAACCGGCCGAACGCCAGCGCTCCTCGCCGCTGGCACGGCGCATGGCGCGTGAGATGGGCGTGAGTCTCGAAGGCGTGCAGGGGAGCGGTCCGCGCGGCCGCATCGTCGCCGCGGACGTGAAGAACGCGAAGCCCGCAGCAGCGAAGGAGAAGCCGGCAGCCGCGCCCGCGCCGCTCGCGCCGGCGCCATCGCTGGAGACGAAGATCATCCCGCTCACCGCGATGCGCCGCACCATCGCCAAGCGCCTCGGCGAGTCGACGGGACCGATCCCGCACTTCTATCTGACCGCCGACTACGACGTCACGAACCTCATTTCCGTGCGCCAGCAGATGATCGAGATCACCGGCGTCAAGGTGAGCCTCAACGACTTCATCATCCGCGGCATCGCGCTCGCGCTGCGCCACCATCCGGCGGTGAACGCGAGCTGGGGCGACGACGCGATCACGCAGCACGGCGAGGTGCACGTCGGCGTTGCCGTCGCGACGCCCGACGGGCTGATCACGCCGGTGATCCGCAACGCCGATCAGAAGAGCGTGGCCGACATCGCCACGGAAGTGCGCGCGCTGGCCGACAAAGCGAAGAACCGCCGTCTCAAGCCGGACGAATACCAGGGCAGCACGTTCACGATCTCGAACCTCGGCGCCTGGGGCATCGAGCACTTCACCGCGATCATCAATCCGCCGAACGCCGCGATTCTCGCGATCGGTGCGGCCGAGGCGCGGGCGGTGGTGGATGCGAACCGCCAGATCATCGTGCGCGACCGGATGAACGTGACCATGTCCTGCGATCACCGCATCGTGGACGGCGCTCTCGGCGCAGACTTCCTGAAGACGCTGCGCCAGTACATCGAACAACCGCTGCGGCTGGTGGTCTAGGAGTTTTTTCCGTCAGCCGCTGTTACACTACCCGGCAATCCCTGAATGCCGAGCACTGAAGAGCTCCTCGTTCTCATCGTCGCCATCTTCGTTCTCTGGTTTTTGCTGAAGCTGGCGAAGCTCGCGATCCGCGTGATCCTCTTTCTCGTCACGTGTGCGATCGTCATCGGTGTGGTCTGGCATTTCTTCCTGAGGTGAACGTGAGCGACGACCGTAAATACAAGCATCGTGGATATCAGGATGGCGGAGGCTATAGCCAGTCCGGTTCCACGCCGCGGCCCCGCATGCCGCGCGAGAACTATGAACCGCAGCGCCAGCGTCTCGAAGACGCGCCGCGCGGACGCACCGCCGGCGGCTTCGGCCCCGACGCCTTCAAGTGCAACAAGTGCGGACAGATCCGCCACAGCCTGGGCGAGCTGACGTACGAAGACGCCTGCGCCGGCTGCGGCGCGGACCTGCACACCTGCGGCAACTGCCGCTTCTTCGATTCGACGACGCTGTGGGAATGCCGCGAAAACATCCCCGCGCGCGTGGTCGGAAAACACGTGAAGAACCAGTGCGCGTTCTTCCAGCCGAAGATCGTCAAGGACCTCTCCGCGGACAAAGGCAAGCAGCCGATGACGGAGAACGACGCGCGCAAGGCCTTCGACGCGCTGTTCAAGAAGTGACTCGGTGTCATCCCGAGCGTGAGTCGAGGGACCTGGGTGGCTGTGCGGCACGAGTCACGAACATGGTGCCGCACCCCGCCCAGGTCCCTCGACTCACGCTCGGGATGACAGCCGCCGCAACATGATTCTTCCACTCTTTCTCGCCATCCTCTCCGGCCTTCTCTTCGCCTGGTCCTTCCCATCAGTCGCGCAGGGATGGCTGGCGTTCGTGGCGCTCGCGCCGCTGCTGGTTGCGATCGTGCGCGCGCGGCGCACGCGTCACGCCTTCCTCCTCGGC
>CAMPKJ010000290.1 GCA_946887105.1 uncultured Acidobacteriota bacterium
CCCGCGGGCACGGTCGCCAATCTCGGCGGCGACGTGACTGGTGCGCCGGGCACGAATACGGTGGGATTCGTCGGCGGTCAATCCGCGGGGAACGTGGCCACCACCGTCACCACCGTGGCGGCGGCCACGAATGCAAGCGTTGGCAATGCGATCGTCCGGCGCGACGGCGCCGGTAATTTCAGCGCCGCCAGCATCACCGCGTCAGGTTCGATCATGGTGAACAGCACCACCCGCATTCAACGCACGAATGCGGGGTTGTTCATGGGGAACGGTGCAGGCAACGCCACTGGCACAGGCAACACCAACACCGCCATCGGACACAATGCCGCCGCCGCTCTCACCAGCGGCTCCTCCAACACCGGCATGGGCTGGTTCGCTCTGAACGCGCTCACCACCGGAAACAACAACACTGGCTTCGGGCAGGGCGCGCTCGCCAGCGCGGTCGGCGCAAATCACAACACCGCCATCGGCAGCTCCGCGATGTCGAACATCACCAGCGGAGGCGCGAATACGGCCATCGGATCGCAAACGATGGTACTCGCCACGACGGCATCCTCGAACATCGCCATCGGCTTGTCGGCGATGCAGGGCCTGACGGTGGGTACGAACAACACCATCGTCGGAACGAACGGCGCTCCCCAGCTATCGACCGGTCTGAGCAACACCGTCGTGGGAGCACAGAGTCTTCTCGTGTCTGTCGATGGAGTCTTCAACACTGTCGTCGGTGCGTCGGCGCTCTCCGCACACACGAGCGGGCAACGGAACACCGCTCTCGGCGGCGGGACCGCCCAGGATCTGACCACGGGCAACAACAACACGTTCGTCGGCTACTCGGCCGGCGGAAATCTGGTGAGCGGGTCGGACAACGTACTGGTTGGCGAAGACGCCGGTGACACGCTGACGTCGGGCAGCTTCAACATCTACCTCGGTGCGGACGCCGCCGCCGCGTCGGAAGGCAATACGATCCGGATTGGCGGCCCGGCGCAGGGCTCGGCCTACATGGCCGGCATCTTCGGCGTGAATGTCGGCGCGGGCACCGCGGTCTTCATCAACAATGCCGGCCAGCTCGGCACGGTCTCTTCATCCCGTCGATATAAGACCGCGATCGAGTCGATCGGCGATCGGCGGGAGACGATCATGCGACTCCGTCCGGTGACGTTCCGCTATCGCAGCGGCGGCGACGATCTGCAATACGGACTGATCGCCGAGGAGGTGGCGGAGATCGATCCGGCGCTCGTGCTCTTCGGGCCGGACGGCCAGCCGCAGACCGTGCGTTATCACTTTCTCGCGCCGCTGCTGCTGAGCGAAGTGCAACAGCAGCGGCGAACGATCGAGGAGCAGCGGGCGCTGATCGAGAATCTCCTGCAACGCGTGGAGCGGCTCGAGAACCGCTGAGAGCCTACTCCGTCTTCGGCGTGAGCGATCCGATCAACTCGTTCAGCCGCGCCCGCGCCTGCGCCTGTTCTTCCAGCGTTCCGCCCATGAGCTTGGCGATCTCGCCGAGCTCGCGGGTGACGTCGGGCGTCGCGTCGCCGATGGCGATGCTGCCGGTGGTCGTGCCGCTCTCCGCCATCTGCCTGCGCACGCGCGCGGCTTCTTCCATCTCCGCGGTGCGTTTCTCGAGCTCGCCGGGGAGCGAGAGCAGCGCCTCGTCGATGCTGTTCTTCAGCGTGCCGCGGTTCATGTCGCGCGCGGTGACGAGCTGGCGGATCTGCAGGAGGCGATTCACCGCGGGGAAATAGGGACTGGTCGGATCATCGACGAGCTTGGCCTGCACCAGCGCGACCTCCGCGACGGCCTGCTTGTCGCCGCTCTCGACGCCGAGCTCGAACGTTGCCTTCACCGATTTTCCGATCTCCGGCAGCGGCGCGCCGGTCGAGTCGCCCGGGTTCACCCACGCGTCGATCGGGATGGTGTGCGCGGCGACTCGGCCGTCGAAGCCGGTGGACTCGACGAGGACGTTGCGCACGTAGACGCGGTTGTTCGCCGCGAACGTGCCGCGCTTTCTCGGCAGCGTCACCTCGACGCGATAGCCGTTGTCGCCGGTGAGCGTCACGTAGCGCAGTTCTTTCTGCGTGTAGACGTGCTCGATGGTCTTCTCGTCCTTGACGCGTCCGCCTTCCTCGCGTTGCAGCGAGGCCCAGCGATACGTGCCGTCATCGCGCGGCCCGCGCAGTTCTCTGATGTCGCTGTCGGCGATGGCCAGCAGCACCTGGCGCTCGCGCTCGACGTTTTCCGCCACAGTCACCACGCGTCCGAGAGCGTGGAGGTCGGAGGCCACGAGATCTATCTTTTCATCGCGCGGCATCGTGTTTTGCGCGGACAGAGGGAGCGTCACCAGGAAGAGGAGCGCGGCGGCAGCAAGTTGTTTCATGATTGCGCATCTTAACCAAATCGAGCTCGACCGGCCGCTTCGCTCCCTCACCCACGGGTCCGTTGCACCTCGGCAGCCTCGTGGCGGCCGTCGCATCGTGGCTGTACGCGCGTGCCGCGAATGGGCGCTGGCTCGTGCGCATCGAAGACATCGACACGCCGCGCGTCGTGCCGGGATCGGCGGAGGAGATTCTGTCCGCGCTGCAGCGCTACGGACTCGAATGGGATGGCGAGGTCGTATGGCAGTCGCGGCGAACGGCGCGATATGAGGCGGCGCTGCAGCGCCTGCGCGACGCGGGCCGCGTCTACGACTGCGCGTGCTCGCGTGCCGATCTGCAGCGTGCGGCTTCCGCACCGCTGGGTGCCGAGGCCGTGTATCCGGGAACGTGCCGCGACGGATTGCCGGCGGGAAAGGCCGCGCGTGCGATCCGTTTTCGCGTGCCGGATGAAGTGATCGCCTTCGACGATCTGCTGCGCGGTTGCGTCGAGGAACACGTTCCGTCGCATACCGGAGACTTCGTCGTGCGCCGCGCGGATGGCCTGTTCGCGTATCAACTGGCGGTGGTCGTCGACGATGCGGAGCAAGGCGTCACGCAAGTCGTGCGCGGTATCGATCTCCTCGGATCGACGGCGCGTCAGATCGCGCTGCAGCGTGCACTCGGCTATCCGACGCCGGTGTACGCGCACATCCCGCTGGTGACGAATCCCGACGGCTCGAAGCTCGGGAAGCGCGATGGCTCGCTGCCTTTGCCGACGCTGGACGATGCGCGCGTCCGTGAGACACTCGCCGCCGCGCTGCGGCACCTCGGATATGACATCGCCGAAGACCACCCCCGCGCGATGCTCGGCGAGGCGTTGCGCTTGCACGTTGCGCTTGATGAGGAACAACGATGACCTACGACATCCGCCACAATCAAGAAGAGTCGCAGTTCGAGATCATCATCGACGGCCATCTGGCCATCGCCGCGTACGATCTCGAAGAACCGAACCGCATCGTTTTCACGCACACCGACGTGCCCGAGGCGCTGGCCGGCCGCGGCATCGCCGGCGCGATCGTGAAGTTCGGCCTCGAGCACGCGCGCGAGAAGAGTCTGATCGTGGTCGGGCAGTGCAGCTACGTCGCGGCGTTCGTGAAGCGGCACTCGGAGTATCAGGATCTGCTCGCGACGTAGGTGCGCGGCGTCATCGGGCGCGTTTCGTTTCGCCGATCGGGATCTGCTTCCCGCGGCGTTCTTCACGCTTCGGCGCGTCCAGTGTCACGTTGAGAACACCGTTTTCGAATGACGCCGATGCGCTGTCGGGGTTGACCCCCTCGGGCAGCGGAATCGAACGGAAGAAGCGGCCGTATGACCGTTCGCTCCAGCCGCCGCGCTCGTCGCGCTGTTCACTCCGGCGCTCGCCTTCGATGTTGAGCTGATTGTCGAGCACTTCCACCTTCACGTCGTCCTGGTTCAGGCCCGGCAGATCGGCAGAGACCTGCAGCTTGCCGTCGCGCTCATGCACCTCGATCTGAGGCGACCACATGCTGCGGGCGACGTCGCTGAATGAGCGATCGACATCGCCGAAGAGACGCGGGCTGCGCAAAAGGTTGCCGCTGAACCCGAAGTCGTCGAACAAACGGTCCATCTCGCGACGCAGCGCATGCATCATCTGGAACGGATCGCGTCCGATGTCGAAATTGCCGCGACGGCCCAGCTCGCCCCTTTCGGACGTGCCTTGCCGTTGAAGCTCGTGTTGCGTTTCGGGCGTGCGCGCCACGTCGCTCTTCGCGCGTGTCTCCTGTGTCCTGTTCGTCGTTTCGTGCCTGGTTTCGCGTTGTTCAGCCATGGTTACGATCCTCCTTCTTGGTAGATCGTGGCCATCACATCTCGTGCCGCCGCACCTGCTCATGACCGGAACGGAACACTGCCCTGGTCCCCTACAATCGGGTTCATGCAATTGACCCTGATCGCGGTGGTGTTCCTCGCTCTCATTGCGCTTGCGTACCGGCTGTACGGCGCATGGATGGCGCGGCTGGTGGGACTCGATCCGGCGGCGGTGACGCCGGCGCACGAGAAGCAGGACGGCGTCGACTTCGTCCCGACCAAACCGTTCTACCTGTTCGGCCAGCACTTCGCCGCCATCGCCGCGGCGGGGCCGATCGCGGGACCGATCATCGCGGTGCAGGAGTGGGGCTGGTTGCCGTGCCTGCTCTGGATCGGGTTGGGCGTGGTGCTGATCGGCGCCGTGCACGATTTCATGGCACTCGCGGCGAGCGTACGCCACGGCGCGCGCTCGATCGCCGACATCACGCGCGAGCATCTCGGCCCGAAAGCGGGCGTGGCCATGATGGCGTTCATCTGGCTCGCGCTCGTGTACGTCATCGTCGCGTTCGTCGACATCACCGCGTCGAGTTTCGTCACCGGTCCGGATGAGCTGGCGGGCACGGCCACGACCTTCCATCCCGGCGGCGCGGTGGCCGCGGCCAGCATCCTCTATCTCCTGCTGGCCGTGCTGATGGGCGTGATCCAGCGCTTCCTCCATCCACCGCTGTGGCTGCTCACGATCATCTTCGTGCCGGCCACGTTCGCGACGGTCTGGATCGGCACGACGTTCTCGACGTACTTCGTGCTCGACGCGAAATGGTGGGCGGTGCTGATCCTCGCGTATTGCGCGGTCGCGTCGATGGTCCCGGTGTGGTCGCTGCTGCAGCCTCGCGGATACCTCGGCGGCTTCATTCTCTACGTGGCACTCGCGCTGGGCGTGATCGGGATCTTCTTCGGCGGCTACGAGATCCAGCAGGACGCGTTCAAGTCGTTCGACAGCGGCAAGGCCACCGGCCTTCTCTTTCCCTTCCTCTTCGTCACGATCGCGTGCGGCGCCTGTTCGGGATTCCATGGGCTGGTGTGCTCGGGCACGACGTCGAAGCAGATCGACCGCGAGCCGCACATCCGCGCGGTCGGCTACGGCGGAATGCTGGCCGAGGCCTTCGTGGCGCTGATTGCGATGGTCACGGTGATGATCGTGGCGCAGAAGGATCTGGCGGGACTGAAGCCCGGCACGATCTACGGCAACGGCATCGGCGGATTCCTGACGCTGCTCATCGGTGAGAAGTACCGCAACTTCGCGATCACGTTCGGCGCGATGGCGTTCTCCACGTTCGTCTTCGATACGGTGGACGTTTCGACGCGCCTCGGACGCTACATCGTGCAGGAGCTCTTCCGCTGGCCGACGCGTTTCGGCGCCTGGGTCGGATCGCTGCTCACCGTCGCGCTGCCGTTGTACTTCGTCGCGTTCGCGCCTCCCGGATCGTGGGTGAAGTTCTGGACGCTGTTCGGCGCGTCGAACCAGCTGCTGGCCGCGCTCACTCTGCTGTCGATCACGGTCTGGCTGCACCAGCGCCGCCAGCAGGTGGCGTTCACACTGCTTCCGATGCTGTTCGTGCTGGTGACGACGCTCTACGCACTAGTACGGCTGACGATCTCGAACTTCTCCGGCGCGACCGTCGATCCGGTGGCGATGGTGAACGGGATCACCTCGGCGGCGCTGATCGCGCTCGCGCTGTATCTGGTGTTCCGTGCCATCGTGCGGGTGCG
>CAMPKJ010000291.1 GCA_946887105.1 uncultured Acidobacteriota bacterium
TGCCCGCCCCGCGGATACTTTGACCGTGTCGAGGCTCCAAGCACCCGCGCGGGGAATTCGGCGGACGGTTGACGGCCCCACGCCCGGCGGCACCCGTACTCGTGCTGGAGCTTGGAGCTTCCACGCGTGCAAAATTTCCGCGGTGCGGGCATTGTCGAACCGTGGCGCCGATCGCCATCCACGGAACGCGCGCAACGTCAGGGCGTCGAAGCCGTCGCGATTATCGCGTGCGGACACCTCGCCACCGAGACGCGTGTGGCGCGGCGGCGATTGTGATCCGCGGGACACGCGCAACGTCAGAGCGACGCCGGAAAGTCGGCCGGTATCGGTGCGATCAACTCGCCGCCGAAGTACGGGTGCTGGAGCTTCCACGCGTGCAACAGCATCCGCGGTGCGGGCAGCGTCGATCCATAACGCCGATCGCCAACGACGGGTCGCTCGATCGATTTGAGGTGGATGCGGATCTGATGCGTGCGGCCGGTGAGGATGTTCGCCTCGACGAGCGTCATGCCGTCGAGCTGCCGCAGCGGCCGGACGATCGTGTGCGCATCCTTCCCGCCGATCGGCGACTCGATGGTCATCTCGCGCTCGATCGATCCCTCGGCAACGGCGAGATACGTCTTCGCGACTTCACGCGATGCGAATGACGCGGACAGTTCCGCCGCCGCGACGCGCGTGCGCGCAAACACGACCACGCCGGTGGTTTGCGTGTCGATGCGATGCACGAGAAAGATGTCGCGATAGCGGACGCGCATCCACTCTTCGAGAGAGCGCGTGCCGCGATCGCGGGTCGGCTGCGTGGGCATCCCGGCGGGCTTGTCGACGGCGATCCAGTCGCGCGTTTCGCGAATGATGGTGAGGTCGGGGAGCGCTTCCGCGATGGTGATGCGGTCGCGATCGCTCACTTCGCGGGAGGCGACGGCGACCGGGCGGTCGTTGACGAGGATGCGTTTCTGGGAAATGAGCTCGCGCGCCTTGCGCCGCGAGATTTCAGGATGAAGTGCGGCGATGGCCTGGTCGAGACGCATCGCCGCACATTATCCGAGATCCTTCGCTTCGTTCAGGATGCCGCGCTGCCGCGCGTCACTTGCGTACCATCCGCTCCGGCTTCGACGGCGTTGCGGACTCGCCGCCTTCGATCACGGTCAGCTCCGGACCGCCGATGCCGAGAATGCGGCGCACTTTGCCTTCGATCTCGGAGGAGAGGTCGGCGTTTTCCTTGATGAAGAGCTTGGCGTTCTCGCGGCCCTGGCCGAGGCGGACGTCGCCGTAGGAGAACCAGGAGCCCGACTTCTCGATGATCTTGTTCTCGATGCCGATGTCGAGCAGCTCGCCGGTCTTGGAGATGCCCTCGCCGTAGCCGACGTCGAACTCCGCCTGGCGGAACGGTGCGGCCACCTTGTTCTTGACCACCTTCACCTTCACTCGCGAGCCGACCACTTCCTCACCTTCCTTGATCTGGTTGGTGCGGCGGATGTCGAGGCGCACGGAGGAATAGAACTTGAGTGCACGGCCGCCGGTGGTGGTCTCCGGGTTGCCGAACATGACACCAATTTTTTCACGAATCTGATTGATAAAAATCATGCACGTTTTCGATTTCGCAAGAATGGCTGTTAATTTACGCATCGCCTGCGACATCAATCGTGCCTGTAAACCTACATGAGAATCACCCATCTCTCCTTCGAGCTCAGCGCGCGGCACCAGCGCGGCCACGGAGTCGATGACGATCACGTCGATGGCCCCGGAGCGCACCAGCACCTCGGCGATCTCCAGCGCCTGCTCGCCCGAGTCCGGCTGCGAGACCAGCAGGTTGTCGACGTCGACGCCGAGCTTCCTGGCGTACTCGGCATCGAGCGCGTGTTCGGCGTCGATGAACGCCGCCAGCCCGCCCGCGCGCTGCGCCTCGGCGATGATGTGCAGGGAGAGCGTGGTCTTGCCGGACGACTCCGGTCCGAAGATCTCGATGATGCGTCCGCGGGGAACGCCGCCGACCCCGAGCGCGGCGTCGACACCGATCGAGCCGGTGGAGATCGCGCTGATCGGCACGAATTCCTTCGCGCCGAGGCGCATGATCGAGCCTTTGCCGAACTGGCGCTCGATCTGCGAGAGTGCCGTTTCCGCTGCCTTCAATTTGTCAGTTGGTATGGTGGCCATCAGCCTGCTCCTTCATCAGTTTTCCCGGGATGGTCGCCGAGGAGAGGCGCGGGAAGGGGTGGGTGCGACGCGTCATAGGTGTGGTGCGGCGAGTGTACGAGACGTTTTCTGAGCGCGCAAGAAAGTGCGCAAAAGCGCCTGTTTCGGCGCGAAAAATCTACAACGCGGAGACTGTGATGAAGCTTTCAGTCATGACGACGATGATGTTGATGCTGTCGTGCGCGGCATCGAGCTCGGCGCCGCGGGAGCCGTGGAGCATCGCGGTGACATCGAGCGGCGGACTGGCCGGGCGCGGCGCGGGCTCGTATTCCATCGACTCGGCGGGCGAGGTCGCGGTGACGTCGATGAGCGGCAAGAGTTGCACGTTCCGCGCGACGGACGCGGAGCTGGCCCGCTTCCGCGAGCTGCTGACGAATGCACAGCCGGAGCGCTGGAAGGATTCGTACGTGCCGGAAGAGTCCTGCTGCGACCGTTTCCAGTACGAGATGACCATCGACGAGGCGGGAGCGAAGACCGTCGTCACGTGGATCGACGATCCCGAGCCGATGCCGGAGGATCTGGCGGCGCTCACGAACGCGATGACCGGTGCTCCGCCGAGTCTCCGCGTGACGTACGGCGGGCAGTGTCACTAGGCTGCGATTTCACCGAGCGCGTTTCTGATCTTCTTCAGGTCGTCGATGAAGCGCTCGCGTTCCATGCGGCGCGCCTCGCCCGTCGGCGCGCGCAGGATCGATGACGGATGTACGGTGGCGGTCACGTACTCGGCGAGCGGCGATTCGATGAACTGCCCGCGCTGCACGGACACGCGGAACTTCGGGCCGAGCAGTGCCTGCGCGGCGGTGGCGCCGAGGCAGATGATCGCGCGCGGTTGGACCACCTCGATCTCGGCGGAGCCATGGGCGGCACGCGCTGATCTCCACCGCGTTCGGCTTCTTGTGGATGCGGCGTTTTCCGCGCGGCTCCCACTTGAAGTGCTTCACGACGTTCGTGACGTAGACCTTCGCGCGATCGATGGACGCTTCCTCGAGGGCCCGGTCGAGCAATGCGCCGGCCGGTCCGACGAACGGATGTCCGGCCAGATCCTCTTTGTCACCCGGCTGCTCGCCGACGAACATGATCAGCGAGGTGCGCGCGCCTTCGCCGAAGACCGTCTGCGTGCCGAGCTTCCACAGATGACAGGCCTTGCACTCGGCCGCGATGTCGCGCAGTTGCGGCAGCGTCGGACTCGGCGGAATCAGCGGTGCGGCGGTTTGAATCTCCACGCCGTTGCTGTCGAGCAGAGTGCGTGCCGCATACAATCTGAAGCATGCTGGACAGACGCGAGTTCCTGAAAGCCGCGGGGCTCGCTGCGCTGGCGCCGGCCGCGTGCGTGAGCACGAGTCGGGAAGGCGCGTGGGTCAACGACGTCCACTCACAGCTGAACCGCACGTGGGTTTCGGCGGTGCGCAAGCCGGCGTCGATCGACGAGCTGCGTGCGGCGTTACGGGGCCGCGGCCCGGTCAGCATCGCCGCCGGACGTCACTCGATGGGCGGGCAGCAATTCGCGACGAACGCGACGCTGATCGACATGAACGGACTGACGCGTTTCGAGAATGTCGACCATACCAACGGCATCGTCAACGTCGAAGCGGGCATTCAGTGGCCGGCGTTGATCGCAGCGTTGAAGACCATGCCGTGGGCCATCCGCCAGAAGCAGACCGGCGCCGATCGTCTGTCGATCGGCGGCGCCCTCGGATCGAATGTGCACGGCCGCGGGCTGACGATGAAGCCGTTCATCGACGACGTCGAGTCGTTCACGCTCGTCGACGCGAACGGCGAGCTCGTCGAATGCAGCCGCACGAAGAACAGCGAGCTGTTCCGGCTGGCCATCGGCGGCTACGGATTGTTTGGCGTCATCGCATCGGTGCGGTTGCGTGTTTTGCTGCGGCACAAGGTGCAACGCATCGTCGAAGAGCAGAGCATCGAGACGGTGATGGACGCATTCGAGTCGCGCATCGCGAGCGGGTTCGAGTACGGCGACTTTCAGTTCTCGATCGACGCGGCATCCGACGGCTTCCTGCGCAAGGGCGTGTTCTCTTGTTACCGGCCGGTGACTGATGACACGCCGATCGCCGACGCGCAGGCGGAGCTGAAGCCCGAGGATTGGATGAAGCTGCTCTACCTCGCGCATGCCGACAAGGCCGAGGTGTACCGGCAATACGTCGGCTACTACCTGACCACGTCGGGGCAGGTGTACTGGTCGGACGAACATCAGCTCGGCTACTACGCGGACGACTATCACCGCGCCATTCAACTGCCCGGCACGGAGATGATCAGCGAGTTGTACGTGCCGCGCGCGAGGCTCGCCGATTTCATGCTGGCCGCGGCGGAGATGCTGCGGAACCGCAAGGAAGATGTGATTTACGGAACGGTGCGCCTCATCGAGCGCGATGACGAGAGCGTGCTGCGCTGGGCGAAGCAGCCGTACGCATGCGTGATCTTCAACCTGCACGTCGAGCCTTCGGATGCAGGGAAGGAACGCGCGGCGGATTCGTTCCGTGCGCTCATCGATCTGGCGGCGGAGCGCGACGGCAGTTACTACCTCACCTATCACCGCTGGGCGCGCCGCGACCAGGTGGAGCGCTGCTATCCGGAGATGCGCGCGTTCCTGCGCGAGAAGAAACGCTTCGATCCGCGCGAACGTTTTCAGAGTGACTGGTACCGTCACTACAGGGCGATGTTCGCGTGAGCGTGCACGAGCCGATGACGCTGGCCACCGATTTGATGCTGGCCATCGCGGCGCTGATGTTCGCGGCGCGTTTGTGGCGCGTGCACCGGATGTGGGCGCTGGCGTTTCTCTTCACGGGCGCGGGATCGTTCTTCGGCGGAATGCATCATGGATTCGCGCCGCAGCTCCCGCCGGTGACGGCGCTGGTGTTGTGGAAGGCGACCGTCTTTTCGATCGGCATCGCCAGCTTCTTCCTGCTGGCGGGGAGCAATCGCAAACTGGCCGTCGTCGCGGTCGTGAAGCTGATCGTCTACCTCAGCTGGATGGTCACGCACGACGACTTCGTCTACGTGATCGTCGACTACGGATTGACGTTGCTCGTGGTCGGGATCGTGGTGCGGACGCGGTGGGTGATCGCGAGCATCGTGGTGTCGGTGATCGGCGCGCTGGTGCAGCAGTCAGGATTCGCGTTGCACCGGCACTTCAACCACAACGACCTCTATCACGTCATTCAGCTGCTGGCGTTGTGGCTGTTGTATCGCGGCGGCAAGGTCATGAGTCGGTCGACAGAGCGACCGACGAACCGACCCACGTGAACTGCTTGTTGAAGTCGACGCCGAGCATCTTGCCGCGCGAGAGGCGCACCAGGTTCTGCGCCAGGATCGGCTTCGGCTCGTCGTCGGGCCGCAGAAACATGAGCCGGATCTCGATTTTCACGCCGCCGCCGTCGGCCGCCTTCAGGGCAGGCTCGTACTCGATCTTCTCCTGCAGGCACCAGGCGTGACGATCGGCCGGCGGCACCGCTTCGACGTCGGCGCGCGTCGGGTCCACGTTTACGCCGCCGCCGGCGAATGAGAACAGCGGCTTCAAAACATAGCCGGAGAGATCGTCCGGAATGCGCTCGAGATCGGAGAGGAACGTCGCGCGCGGCACGGACGGATGCTTCAGGAACGGCAGCGAGTACTTCGACCAGACCCAGTACCAGTTCGGATGCGGAACCCACTCGACGTCGAGCGGTTCGCGATAGTCGAACGGCAACTGCGTCCCCTTCTGGAT
>CAMPKJ010000292.1 GCA_946887105.1 uncultured Acidobacteriota bacterium
GGGCGCGTCCGGAGCGTAGCGGATCCATGCACGACCTCCGCTACGCCATCCGGCTGCTCGCCCGCAATCCGCTGTTCGCGCTGACGGCCATGCTCTCGCTCGCCATCGGCATCGGCGCGAACACGACCATCTTCACGGTCGCGAATGCATTGCTGTTCCGCGCGCCGGCGGGTGTCGTCGATGCGGATCGCGTGGTCGACATCGGCCGCTCCGAAAACGGCGACGGCTTCGACAACGGTTCGTATCCGAATTACGCCGACCTGCGTGCGCACAATCGCGTCTTCACCGATGTCTACGCGACCGAGTGGGGCATGGATCCGATGAGTCTCGGCGGACCGGGCGGAGCGGAGCGCATCTTCGGAATCCTGGTCACGAACAACTATTTCGACGTCCTCGGCACGCGTCCCGCCGCGGGACGGCTGTTCTCGCGCAACGATCCCGACGACGCCGGCGCCGCACCGCACGTCGTGCTCACGCACCGCTTCTGGACGCGGCGCTTTCAAAACGATCCGTCCATCGTCGGCCGCCAGCTGCGAATCAACGGGCACACGTTCACGGTCGCAGGCGTCGCCGAGGAGGGCTTTCAGGGAACGACTCCGCAGATGCCGGACGTGTTCGTGCCCATCAGCATGGTCGCGCAAGCGACTCCCAATCAAAGCGCGGCGATGCTCACGAACCGCCGCGCGTCATTCATCATCATGGGCGCGCGGCTGAAGCCCGGCGTTTCCATCGAAGCCGCACAAGCCGAGCTGAATGCGATCGCGGCGACGCTCGAACGGGAGTTCCCGCAGGACAACCGCGGCAACGGATTCAAAGTCGCGCCGCTGTCGCCGATCCCCGGCAACTCCGCGCCTGTGGCCGCATTCATGGCCGGATTGATGGTCGTGGTCGCGCTGGTGCTGGCCATCGCGTGCGCGAACCTCGCGGGCGTGCTGCTCGCGCGCGCCACATCGCGGCGTCGCGAAGTGGCGGTGCGCCTCGCACTCGGCGCGGGCAGAGGACGTCTGATGCAGCAGATGTTCGTCGAGACCGCCATTCTGTTTCTCGGCGGCGCCGCGGCCGGCTTGCTCGTCGCGCGCATCATGACCTCGCTGCTCCTGGCCATGCTGCCGGCGCTGCCGGTGCAGATCGATCTCGCGCTCGCACTCGACGCGAAGGCGGTGCTCTTCACGATCGGCCTGTCGCTCGTGGCGGCGGTGTTCTCCGGACTGGCGCCGGCATTCCACGCCTCGCGCGGCGACGTCGTGAGCTCGCTGAAGGCGGACGCCGCATCGGCACCGGAGCGGATGCGCCTGCGCAACGCATTCGTGATCGCGCAGGTGGCGCTGAGCATGGTGCTGGTCGTCGGCGCAGGTCTGCTCGTGCGCGCCATGCAGCGCGCAGCGGACATCGACGCCGGCTTCGATCCGCGCGGCGTCGAAGTGACCACCATCGACCTGGCATTGGCCGGCTACACCGACGACACGGGACCGCTGTTCGCGCGCCAGATTCTCGAACGCGTGCGCACCATTCCGGGCGTTGCGCACGCGACACTCGCCGCACGCCTGCCGCTCAGCGGCGGCGGCCTCGGACTGGGACGACTGACGCTCCCCGGCGCTCCCGCGGACGACGACGGAATCACCACGGACTGGAACGCGATCGAGCCGGGATACTTCGCCACGATGCGCATGCCTCTGCTGACCGGCCGCGATTTCAACGCGTTCGATCGCCCGCAAACGCCCTTTGCCGCCATCGTGAACGAGACGTTCGCCAAACGCATCTGGCCGAATCAGAACGCGATCGGCAAAGTGCTCGTGCAGCACACCGGGCCCGATTCTTCGCGAGCTCTCACCGTGGTCGGCATCGCGCGCGACGCCAAATACCGCACGCTCGGCGAGGCGCCGCGCAACTTCATCTACGTCCCGCTGCAGCAGCAGTACCTCTCCGGCTTCACGATCGTCGCGCGCGCGACGCGCGGACAGCGACTCGCCACCGACATCCGTACGCTGCTCGCATCGATGAACGCCAACGTGCCGGTGATCTCGTCCCAATCGCTCGAAGAATTCACGTCCATCGGCCTGCTGCCGCAACGCATCGCCGCCTCGATCTCCGCGAGCCTGGGCATGGTCGGATTGCTGCTCGCGGCAATCGGCATCTACGGCGTCACCGCGTATCTCGTCGCCAGCCGCACCCGCGAGATCGGCATCCGCATGGCGCTCGGCGCCGGCCGCGCCGCGGTCGTGCGTATGGTGCTGCGCCAGGGCATGCGTCTCGTGATGATCGGCATGCTCATCGGCCTCGCTCTCGCCGCCGCCGGCGCGCAGCTCCTGCGATCGCTGCTCCTCGGGATCGGCACGACCGACCCGATCACCTTCGCGAGCGCCGCGGCGCTTTTCTGCATCATCGGACTGGCCGCCTGTTATGTGCCCGTCCGGCGCGCGACGGCGGTCGATCCGGCCGTCGCGCTGCGTACGGAGTGAGAACTTTGCTATAACGGCGTGATGCACGTCCCTTCCTCGCCGCGGTGCGCGGTGCTGCTCGCGCATCCCGGCCACGAGCTCGTCATCCACGAGTTCGTCTCGCGCTCCCGTCCGCTCGTGGCCGTACTCACCGACGGTTCCGGCAACAGCGGGGAATCGCGCATCGACTCGACGACGCGCGTGCTCGAAGCCACGGACGCGCAGCCGGCCGGTTTCTATGGCGGGTTCACCGATGCGCAGTGCTACGCCGGCCTGCTCGCCCGCGACGGCGATCTGTTCGTCGGGATGGCCGAGGAGCTCGCGGATGTGCTGGTGGCCGCGCGGATCGAGATGGTGGTCGGCGATGCCAGCGAAGGCTGGAACCCGATCCACGACATCTGGCGGAGCGTCGTCAATGCCGCGGTTCAGCTGGCGGCGCACAGGCTCGGACACGACATCCGCAATCTCGACTTTCTGCTCTTCGGCTCCCATGCCGCGGCGGCTGCATCGTGCTCCGCGGACGCGATCGTGATGCAGCTCGATGACGCCGCGTACGACCGCAAGCTCGCCAGCGGCGCGGCGTATCAGGAGCTGCATGCCGAAATCGCCGCGGCGATCAAAGGCTCGACCTCCGATCTCGTCAAATCGCCTTCGCTCAGCGCGGAGCTCGACCGGCGCCTCGGCGGCCTGAACGGCGACTCCTATCGCGTCGAGTTGCTCCGTCCCGTGCACGACACGCCGGCCGCGGCCTTCTCAGGCGATCGCGTTTACGAGTTGTACGGCGAGATGATGGTCGCGGCGGGCCGCTACCGCGAAGCCATCCGCCACGACCGGCATCTCGCGCCCGTCGAAGCCACGCTGCGCGAACACGCACTTCGCCAGACCGGGAGCGCCGTTTGCGCATCCTCATCAGCAGCCAGGACCTGACCAACTTCGGCGGCGTGCAGATGTTCGCACGCGATCTCGCGCGCAAACTGTTGCAGTGGGGCCACGAGCCGATCATGCACAGCCCGCGGCTCGGCGCGGTCGCGAACGATCTGCGGAAATGGACCATCCCCGTCACCTCCGACCTGCGCACGATCACCGTCCCTCCCGACGCGATCATCGGCAACTATCACCTCGGCACGATGACCGCGCTGCAGCAGTTCCCGCGGACGCCGGCCATCTTCGTCTGTCACACATCGACTGAGATCGTCCCGCGGGGACCGCGGATCCGGCGCTACGTCGCGGTCGATCACGCGTGCTGGTCGCACATGGTTTACGAGTGCGGCGTCGAGCGGGAACGGGTCGAGCTGGTGCTCAACTCCGTCGACCTGACCCGCTTTCCGGCACGCGATGCGCTTCCGCCGCGCCCGCGACGCGCGTTGCTGTTCGGCAATCAGTTCTCGGGAAACGGCCCGTGGCGGGCGATCGAAACCGCGTGCAGACAACAAGGAATCGTGACCGAGATCATCGGCCGCGGCGTTGGCAAGCCGGAGCCGCATCCGGAGAAGATCCTGCTCGAATACGACATCGTGTTCGCACGCGCGCGCTCCGCGCTGGAAGCGATGGCCACCGGCGCGGCGACCATCCTGGCCGGACCGAGTCGCATGGGCACGCTCGTCAGCGCGGCCGACGTCGCGCGCTACCGGCCGGACAACTTCGGGCGCCGCGCGCTCACGACGCCGATCGACGTGGAATCGGTCAGCCGCGAGCTGGCCCGCTACGATCCCGCGGATGCCGCGGAGGTCTGCCGCATCGTGCGCGAGACAGCATCGCTCGAGCTCGCGGCCGCACAGTTCGTGAGGCTGGCCGAAGAAGCGGCCGCGGATGCGGAGCCGTTCGATGCCGCGCGCGAGCACGCGGCGATGGTGACGTATCTCAGCAGCCTCGAAGCCGATCCGCGGCAACGGATCGACCAGCTGCATCAGTGGGTGACGAACCTTCCGGTCATCGGACGGCTGGCCGCGTGGACCGGCCGGCGGCTCATGCGCGCGCTGCGCTTCTGACGCGCCGGAGCCGGGCCATCGCGCGCCGCGGCTGCAGCGTCAGCCGCGCGTCGTAGCGGAGATCGCGCGACACGCAGTCGAACGTCCAGTCGCGCGCGAGCTGCGAGAGGATTATCGTTCCGACCATCGTCGCGAACGCCTCGCCGATGCAGCGCCGCGCGCCGCCGCCAAACGGAAAGTAGGCGTCACGCACGGCGAGCGGCTTCTGCCAGCGCGAAGGATCGAAGCGCAGCGGATCGTCGAAGAAACGCGGATCGCGATGGACAACATACGGTGACGTCAGCACCAACGCGCCGGGCGGCACTTCGTACCCGTCGAAGCGGTACGGCGCGATCGTGCGGCGGCCGATCATCCACTGCGGCGGATAGAGGCGCATCGATTCGAGCAGGATCGAGTGCGCGTCCGCATCACGCGCGCCCGGATGCGCGCTCAGCATCACCCACGCCCAGGTGGTGGCGATGCGGATCGTCTCCTGGCCGGTGACGAGGAACGTCGCCAGCTGGTCGTCGCTCAGATCGCGGGGCGCGAGCAGTCCGCCGCCCGTCGCGTGCTCCTTCACGTAACGAACGAGGTCGAAGAGCTTCGCGCCGCGATCGCGGCGGACGCGGAAGCGATGCGCATGCGGAAACATCACCCGCCCGAAACCACGGCCGAGCGCGTCCATCGCCTCGAGCGCCACGTCGGCATCGATCGGACAGCCGAAGAGCACGCGCGCCGCCACGGCGGAGCCGATCGCCGACATCTCGTGGAAGACATCGATCTCCGCGCCGTCGCGTTGGCGTTCGCTCCACGCCTCGATCTCCGCCGCCACCTCCGCACGCGGCGCCTCGACCGCCGGCCGCGCAAAGATCCTGCTGAAGTCCATGCGCTGCGCGCGATGATCGCCCCCCTCGCTGGTGAGCAGCCCATTGCCGAGCGGCGACGCCCCCCGCCGCGGCCCCCAGTCCTTCTCGAAGTGCGAATACGAATCGCGGAACATCTGCTGGATCAGATCCGGCCGCGACACCAGAAACACTTCCCGCGGCCCGACCCGGAAGTGGACGAGATCTCCATACGTGCGAGCCAGCTTCAGGAACGTTTCAGGATGACGCCGGACAAAGAAAACGCGGCGCGGGCCGGGAGGGAACCGTCGTGTCACACCGGCATGATATGCGGCGGCCGCGCGGCGGATGAAAACGCGACTCTCAACGCGAGTCGGTGTCGCTGAAGAACTCTTCCAGAGTGAGCTCACGATCCTCGCCATTCGCGAGCCGCTCGCGCCGCCGCTCCGTTTCCGACGCCCATGCCTCGCGCCACCGCGGGCTCCACCGGGCGGCAATGATCTCCTCCGCCAGCAACTGGCGGTCGGGATCGGGCAACTCCATCACCGCCCGACGGATCTCTTCGAGCGAACTGGCCATACCGCACCAGTGTACCCCCCGGTCACCGGGTCTCAACGGCGTCCTTCAGCTTCTCGGCCTGGAAGTTCGCGATGAG
>CAMPKJ010000293.1 GCA_946887105.1 uncultured Acidobacteriota bacterium
AAAAGGCCGGGCTTGCGCCCGGCCTTTTCAGCCACTGATCGAGACCCTCCGGCCACGCGTTGCAGAGAGAGAGGTAGCTTCAGCAATTTCCACGGAGGCACGCCCATTCGCCCGCTCTACCGTGGTTGGGTCCGAGGTGGGCACGAAGCTGAAGGGTCTCGATCAACGGCTGTTTCAAAGATCACCGCGCAACAAAAAAGGGGCTCTACGCCCCTCTGTTGCCGTTTTCCGGCGCGGTTCAAACTTGCACGGAATCTATATCACGTTCGTCAAGGGTTCGGTGAGCTGGATCACAAAATCCCGGTCAACTTCGGGACTTGTACCAGTCCGCATTGATTTCCGTATAGTGCTTCCACTGATCCGGAACCAGGTCCTGCGGGAAGATCGCCTGCACCGGGCAGGCCGGCTCGCACGCGCCGCAGTCGATGCAGACCTCGGGATCGATGTAGAGCATGTCGTACTTCTCGAAATCCGTTTCGTCCTTCCGCGGATGAATGCAGTCGACCGGACACACATCGACGCAGGCAGTGTCTTTCGTGTTGACGCAAGGCTCGGCGATCACATAAGTCATTCAGCTCTCTCCCTCCGCGATGACGGCGGCATTTTAGCCGATCACTCGTTCCATCTGCGGATCGACTCGATGACGTAGTCGTTGCCCATGAACGACACCACATCTCCGGCCGCGTGTCCCATCAGTTTCTTGGCCACGTCGGACTCGTTCGAATAGACGCCGTGCTCCGGATCGGACTCCCACGGCCCCAGGATCGACACCTCGCGGCGCGCGTCGCCGTTGCTCAGGGAGAGCTTCGTGCCCACGCGCACGGAGCCGGTATCGATCTGTCCCGGCTCGAGCACGCGCACGCGCGAAATCTCCGAGGCCAGCTCGCCGACGCGCGCGGACAGATACTCGGCGCGCGCACGCGCTGCCTTGTATTCGAAGTTCTCGCGCAGATCGCCCATCTCCCGCGCCGCCTGCAAGGCCCTCGAGTTAGCCGGGATCTCGACGTTCTTCAGGTTCTGCAACTCGGCGCGTTTGCGCTCCAGCGAATCGGCGGTCGCGTACACCGGCTCCGCCTGCGGCTCGCGCAGCGTCGGATACTTCATCAGCGCAGCCTGCTTGACGATGTCGCGGCGGTACTCCTCGACGGCGCCGTAGCGATCGAGGATGTCCACCAGCCGGCGGGCCTGCTCTTCGTTGTTCTGATTCATGACGATGCGCACCGCCAGGCCGCCCTTGTCGAAGAACTCCTTCAGCCGCGCGCGCACGCCGGAGAACTCGTCGTTCGTGAGCGCATCGAGAATCTGGAAGAGGATCGGATAGGTGGCTTTGTCGGTGAGCGATTCGTCTTCGTTGAGGCGCTTCACGTACCAGTAGAACGCGCGCGGATGGCGGCGCGGATAACGCAGCGTCTCATCGATCAGGCGATCGCGGACGTCGGTCTGCCCGGCTGCCTCCAGTTCGCTGATGATCGAGCTGAGGATGCGCGGCTCGTCGTCGAGGAAGAACGATTCGGCATAGACCTTCGGCCAGTCGGGATGATTCGCGCGGACCACCGCCAGCGCCTTCTCGCGCATCGGCTTGTCGCTGATCCCGGCGATCGTGCGCGATGCCATCGGCCCGGAGAGCAGCGACGCCGGATCGATCAGCGACTCGTACTTGCCGGGCAGTGATTCGAGCGTGGTGAGGATCTGCCACGCCGTCGGCGCATCCGTACGCGCCAGCCGCGCGGCGTCCGCGGCGAGCGTGGTCGAGAAGGCATCCGCGAGCTCCTGGCTGCGGCCGCTGTGCTTCCGCGCCAGCTCGAGCTTCGTCTTCACGTCCGCGCGGTCGAAATCGCGGCGGATGGCGGTCGCTGCATCCCCCTCGGATCCGGCGAACGCATACGTCGCCTTCGCGCCCGTACCGCTGGTGACGACCTGCGGATTCTTGCGCGCCGACGTCCACCACGACGCCCACTTCTCTTCCGGCACGATGCCGATCACCGCATCGCGCACCTCGGCCATCACCATCGGGCGGCCGAAGCTCTGCAGGATGCGCGCGAAAAACTCCGAGGGCGATTGCTTGGCCGCGGCTTTCAATTTTTCGGGATCGGTGAACTTCTCGCGCAGCACGTGTCCTTTCGGCAGCGGCGTGAGGAACTTCGCCGCCGCGCCGAGGGGCACGGAGACGCGTTTGTCTTTCTCGAAATCGAGACGGCAGACGCCGAGCTCCGGGTTCAGCTCCGTGACCACGCCGGCGCCGCGGCCGGCCATGAAGAAGCATTCCCCCTCGTCGTACGTGAGCCACATTTCGATTTTCTCGGCGCGCTCGACGGGATTGCTCTGCGGATCGGAAAAGTTGGCGAACTGGAAGGCGCGGTTGAAGTTCTTGTGATCGCCGATGCTCTTGCGCAGCGCTTCCTCGATCTGCGGGCGGAGCTGCGCGGGATGTTTGGAAAGGCGCCCGAGCTCTTTGAGGACCTGCAGGCGTTGCGGCCAGAGCTGCCGTTCCTTCAGCGCGTCGCCGAGGAGACCGACGAGCGTGTCGGATTGGGTGCGCTGCTCGGCCTTGCGCAACGCCTTCGCGGAGTTGAGAAATGCGTCGACGTCGCTCGGGTCGCTGTCGATCTGGTTCATCCAGAGCGCCTCGAAGTCGTCGAACTTCTTCTGCTGAATCAGGGCATTCGCATCTTCGCGGAAAGGCATGGGTGCGGCATTGTAGTCAAAACATAAACAAAAAAGCCGGGCGACGGGCCCGGCTTTCGAGACGGCAACCAGATGCCGGCTAGCGGCGCATCTTCACGAGCGCTTTGAATACATCGAACGGAAGCTGCTCGGAATGCACGATGTGGCGGAGGTGGTGCAGCGTGGTGCGCCGGTCCTTCACGTCGTCGACGTGAATGTTGTGCTTGCGCAGCAGGTCATGGGCTTTCTGTTCAGGCATAACTCTCCCGTGTCGGGTTAAAGGGTTGAACGCTGAAGAACGGGAGCGGTTCAGGTCGTATTCCGCAGCGCCTCGAGAATCTTCTCGTGCACGCCGCCGAACGCGCCGGAGGACATCACCAGCACCACGTCGCCGTCCTGCGCCTGCTCGGCGATGCGCGCCGCGATGGCGTCGAAGTCGTCGATCCGCTCGGCCGGGATGCCGTCCTTCGCCAGCCGCTCCACGATCGCCTCGACGGACATCATCTTGTCGATGCCGTAGCGCGTCTCGTAGCGCTGCCGATGAAAGACCGGTCCGACGATCACGCGGTCCGCTTCGTGGAAGGCATCGATGTAGCCCTCCTCGAACTCCTTCCGCGATGACGAGATCGAGCGCGGCTCGAACAACGCCCAGAGACGCTGCCCCGGATAGCGCTTGCGCGCGCCGGCGACGGTGGTGGCGATGGCGGTAGGGTGATGCGCGAAGTCGTCGATCACCGTCACGCCGCGCTCGACTCCGCGGACTTCCATCCTGCGCTTGATGCCCTGAAACGAGAGCAGGCCCTTCTGGATCTCTTCCGTCGACACGCCGCGGAGGCGCGCGATCACGGCGTTCGCGAGCGCGTTGAGCACGTTATGGCGGCCGGAGAGCGTGGTCCGAAAACGCGCCCACTCCTTTCCTTCCCACCAGGCTGTGAACTCGGTGCCCTCGGGATGTTCGACATCATCCGACGCCGACGCATCGCATTCGCGATTCCATCCGAACGTCACCCAGCGCGCGCGCGCATCGCCGCGCAGCGACTGCACGTTCGCGTCGTCGCCGTTCGCGACGATCCCGTCCTCCGGCGCCACCTGCTGCACGCCTTTGCGGAATGCGGAGAGGATGGCCTCGAGGTCGGAGTAGATGTCCGCGTGGTCGAACTCGATGTTGTTCAGCAGGAACGTGTTGGCGTGGTAGTGCAGGAACTTCGGTCCCTTGTCGAAGAAGGCGGTGTTGTACTCGTCGCCCTCGATGACGAACTCCGGCCCGTCGCCGAGCTTGAAGTTCTGATTGAAATTGAGGGGGATTCCGCCGACGACCATGCTCGGATCGCGGCCCGCGGACTCGAGCAGCCACGCCATCAGCGAAGTGGTCGTGGTCTTGCCGTGCGTGCCGGCCACGACAATGGAGTGTTTCCCTCTGATGAACAGCTGATGGATGGCCTCAGGCATGGAGGTATACGGCAGGTCCATCTCCACGGTCGCGGCTGCCTCGGCGTTCGTGCTCGCGGCCGCGTTCCCGATCACCACCAGGTCGGGCCGAAACGTCTGCAGATGCTCTTTCGTATACCCTTCGAGCACCGGGATCCGGAGCCGCTCCAGGTATGTGGACATCGGCGGATAGACATGTTCATCGGAGCCGCCGACTTCATACCCTCGCTGCCGTAACATACCGGCCAGCGAGGCCATGGCGGTCCCGCAGATTCCGATCAGATACACGCGCCGAACGCCGGACAGATCTTTCACGTGAGGCATCGCCGCTTCTATATCGCAAAACCTGAACCGGGGCCGAGATCAGAAAGTGACTCTGCCCCTTTGGAATGGCCCCATGGGGCAGCCTGTTCGAAAAACCACCGTCGTTAACCAGGAGGATTCTGCGCATGTCCAAACGATTCTTTTCCACGCTGCTCGTCCTTTCCCTCGCCCTCACGGCACCATTCGCCGTGGCGCAGGAGAAAGCGAATGAAGCGGCGAAAGGCCCGCGGCTGACCATCGTCGAGCCGATCAAGGACTTCGGTGTGGTTCCGAAGGGACAGAAGCTCGACTGGAGCTTCGAGATCCGCAACACCGGCACGAGCGATCTGGAGATCCTCGCCGCCAAGCCCGGCTGCGGCTGCACCGTCGCTGACTTCGACAAGGTCATCAAGCCCGGCCAGAGCGGCAAGGTCACGGCGCACGTCGACACCGCCAGCTTCGCCGGCCCGATCGCGAAGCCGGTCACGCTGGAGACGAACGACTCCTCCACGCCGAACGCCCAGCTCACCATCACCGCCACCGTCAAGCCGTACGTTGACGCCTACCCGGCCGGTTTCGTCCGCTACAACATTCTCCAGGGCGATACCGAGAAGCAGACCGTGACCATCTACTCCGAAGACGAACAGCCGTTCGAGATCGTGAAGATCGAGAGCCCGCAGGAGTGGATCAAGGTCGACTCCAGGAAAGCCGAAGGCGCCGACCTCCAGAAGGGCGTCGGCCGCGCCGGACAGAACCAGTACAAGCTCGACATCACCGTCGGCGGACCGGATACGCGCATCGGACCGCTGGCCGAAAAGATTCACATCATCACGAACTCGAAGTACCAGCCCGATTTCTGGGTGAGCGTCTCGGGCGTCATCCGCCCGACGTTCCGCGTCGAGCCGACCGCCGTCAACTTCGGTGAAGTCGCGCCGAACGACACCGCGGCCACGCGCACGGTCATCCTCCGCTCGAACGATCTCAAGTCGCCGGACCGCTTCGTGGTCGAGAAGGCGGAGTCGGGACTCGCGGAAGTGACCGCGGCCATCAAGCCGACCGACAAGAAGGGCGAGTTCGAGCTCACCCTGCAGGTCGCCAAGGATGCCAAGCCGGGCACGCTGGACGGCTCGGTGCTCGTGCACACGAACGACTCCATCAAGCCGCTCGTCACGATCCCGGTCAAGGGAACCGTGAAGGCGGCGCAGACGGCGGCAGCGGGCGCGAAGTAGCGTTCGCCATCACCGGATGTCGAAACGGCGGGCTCAGGCCCGCCGTTTTTGTTTTCACACCACCACCGACACTCCGGTCCCATCCCCCAGCGGCAGGATCGACGTGATCAGCCGCGGATCGGCCATCAGGCGCTTGTTGAACGCGCGCAGGGCATCGGTCGGCGCGTCGCGATCGCCGGCGGCGACGCGGCCCTTCCACAGCAGGTTGTCGCAGAGGATCACCGCGCCCTGCTCCATCTTCGGCAGGAGCGCGTCGAGATAGTCCTCGTATTCGGTC
>CAMPKJ010000294.1 GCA_946887105.1 uncultured Acidobacteriota bacterium
TCACGGTTCGACGCGCAATCCGCCTTTCGGTCCGGTCTTTCCGTAGATCTCGCTGTATCGCTCGTACGAGTTCATGACCTTGCGCACGTAGTGCTTGGTCTCGTCGAAGTTCACCGCGGTCAGGAAGTAATCGTCGCCCTGCGCGGGCTGCATGCGCGTCCAGAGTGCGACCTGGTTCGGGCCGGCGTTGTAGGCGCCGGTGATGCGGTAGCGGTTCCCCTGGAACTCGGATGCCAGCTCGCTGATGTATTTCGCGCCGAGGCGGATGATCACGCGCGGGTCGTAGAGATCCTCCGGCGCGACGTCGACCAGTCCCACGTCGCGGCCGATGTCGCGGGCAGTGGTGATGATGAACTGCAGCAGTCCGCGCGCCGCCGCCTGTGATTTCGCGCGCGGATTGAAGCGCGATTCCTCGCGCATGATCGACAGCACCAGTGACGCGTCGGCGTCGTAGCGCTTCGCATCCGCGACGATGAAGTCGTAGAAGTAGCGCGGGTACAACAGCTGGCGGACGACGGCCGGCAGCAGCTCGGGATGAAAGTCGCGCGGAACGCGCCTCATCATCACTTCGATGGCGTAGATCGAGGCTCTCGATGCGGCGCCGAGGTTCAACGCATAGGCGCGCGAGAGCGCCTCGCGTGCCGGTGCGAGTCCGAAACGCTTTTCGATGGCCGGCACGGCCTCGTCGTGCAGGCCCATGGCCATCAGCAGCGCGTCGGCGTCTTTCCCGTCGACGTCCGGGAATCGCGGCAGCGGCTTCGGCTCGAGCTCGAGCACCGCGCGATACGATGGCAGCTCCTTGTAGATCGACGCCAGGATGCGCAGCTGCTTCTCGCGATCGCGCGACGACAGGAGGATGCGATCGGTCTGGATGTCCTTCGCCAGCTCGAACTTCTTCGCCGCGATCAGGTTCGCGACCTGCGCCTCGCGCACGGCCAGTTCGCGCGTAACTTTCGGCGCCATCGCGGCGGAGTCGAGACGCGTGCGCGCGAAATACGCGAAGTGCGCCGGCACATCGGAGCGCAACACATCGAGGTAGGCGCGGAACGACGCGGGCGGATTGCTCGCTTCGAGCGAGCGCGCCGACCAGTACGAAAACTCCGCGCGGTCGTAGCCGTCGAGCCGGTTGCGCGGCACCGACGCGAGCACGGCGTTCGCGTTCGCCGCTCTTCCCATGCCGAGGTGGCCGACCGCCAGCGCGAGCGAAGCCTCCACGAATGCGCGATCGTTTCCGGCGATGCGCTTGATCAGCGCGTAATCGGCGAGCGCGTCGTTCACGCGGCGCTGCTTGATGCGCGTGCGCAGCCGCTGCGTGAGCGCGGCCAGCGTCGATGGGAAGTTGCCTTTCACCGCGATCGCCTGCGTCATCATCTGCTCGGCGATGTCGTCCTCGTTGCGCAGCTGGGCCGCGCGAGCGGCGTGCCAGAAGAACGTCGAGCGCCACCGCGGATCGGCACTGGCATTCGCGCCGCGGAGGTAGACCGCCTGCGCCTCCGCGTACTTTTCGCCGCCGAAGTGACTGCGTCCTAGCGCGTACTGCAGCTCGTCGCGGCGCTTCGGATCGGTGGTCTCCGAGATGGCCAGCTGCAGCAGCGCCACCGCGCGATCGAAGTGGCGGTGCTGCTGGAACGTTTCGCCGAAGAGCGCCAGCTGTCCGGCATCCAGGCGGCGATGGATCTCGGCGCGATCGAGCGCACGCGTGACGCGATCCGCGGCGTCATCGTTCGTGCCGCCTTTGAGCAGCGCCATGCCCCGCGTGAACGCGGCGTCGAGCTGGCCCTGCTCCACCAGCGCCTCCACGATGCGCGCGCTCATCTCGCGGCGGCGCTCCGTCGGCGCGGACGGCGCCAGCTTCGCCGCGAAATCGATCAGCGGCCGCGGATCGCCGAGCGAGGCCAGATACTCCAGCTCCTCGTCTACCGCCTCATCGCGATAGGGCGAGTCGGGATGCTCGACGATCAGCGCCGTCCGGAACCGGCTCGCGCCGGCACCATCCGCGAGTGCGGCGCGGTGATACAGAGCGAGCTTCCGGAGCGGATGTCCCTTCGCCAGGAACGGAGCGAGCTTCTCCACCGCGTCGTCATCGTCTTCGTCGACAAGCGCACGCGCGTGCAGATAGGCAAGTGAATACTTCCTGTAGAGATCGGGATGTTTGCTTTCGATCGCCTCGAGCAGATCGATCAGCTCGCGCGGACCGAGCGCGCCGAACGTCGCCGTCCACTGCTCGACGGGCGGGATGCCGCGCGCGGGCGCCGTGGTCCCGACCTCGTTCGCTGCCGGCCGGAACACGCGGCGGCGCTGCACCCGCTCGCGGACCAGGAAGATCGCGAGAAGAACGAGTGCGAGAGTGAGCGTCGCGGCGGCGACGAGGAAAACGCGGCGTTTACGAACTCAATCCTCCGAGACGAGCGTCCCCGAAAGGATGGCTTGCGGAGCTCGCCTGACGATCTCCGCCCGTGCAATCGCATAGCCAAGAATCGCGTCCACCAGCAGGCGCCGGCCATCGCGCGAGAGCAGGATCAGGATCTTGTCCTTCACCTCGCGCACCTCCACGATGTCTTCCCAGCGCATCCAGTCGCCGCTCTTCCCGAACAGCTTCAATAGCGCGTTTTCGTATTTCAGGCCGATGTCGCTGACGTAGATGTGATCGCCGTACTGGATGATCGCCGCCGCGACGGTGCCGAGAAAGAGCAGGATCAGGCCGGCGATCGGCAGCAGCTCGTAATCGTTGGGGTGTTCGGCGAGATACATGAAGAAAATCGCCGCCGACCCGAACGACGCGGCACACGACACGATCCGCGATACAGGCGGGCGCTCGAAGACGAGAATGCGGCCAGGATCCATCGTTTCCTCAGTCATAACACAGGCAAACGCGCGGGCCATGTCACAAGGCGGTTCCTCGGAGTGCCTCGGTTCCTCGGAGTGCCTCGGCGCTGGCACCGCCTCCGAGGAACCCGAGGGACTCCGAGGAACCCGAGGAACTCCGTTAGAATCCCGCCCCCATGCGCTGGTCCCGTTATTTCATCAATACTCTTCGTGAAGTTCCTTCCGATGCCGACGTCATCTCGCAGAAGCTGATGATGCGTGCCGGCCTCATTCGAAAAGTGGCCGCCGGCATCTATACCTACCTGCCGCTCGGGCTGCGCGCGATCCACAAACTGGAGACGATCGTCCGCGAGGAAATGACCCGCGCCGGATCGACGGAACTGCTCATGCCGGCCATCCAGCCGGCGGAGCTGTGGATGCAGTCGGGCCGCTGGCAGAAGTACGGGAAGGAGCTCCTGCGCATCAAGGACCGCCACGACCGCGATTTCGTGTTCGGTCCGACGCACGAGGAAGTGATCACCGAGACCGTACGCGATTCCGTGAGCTCGTACCGGCAGCTCCCGGTCTCGCTCTATCAGATCCAGATGAAGTTCCGCGACGAAGTGCGTCCGCGCTTCGGGCTCATGCGCGGGCGCGAGTTCCTCATGAAGGACGCGTACTCGTTCCACGCCAGCCGCGAGTCGCTGGACGAGACGTACGACGCGATGCGCGACGCGTACACCCGGATCTTTCATCGCTGTGCGTTAGACCACGTACCGGTCGAAGCCGATACCGGCAACATCGGCGGATCGGCCTCGCACGAGTTCATGGTGCTGGCGCAGTCGGGCGAGGACGCGGTGGTGAGCTGCCCGAACTGCCGCTACGGCGCGAACGTGGAGAAGGCGACGTCGAAGTTCTTCGACGACGAAGTGGAGCCCGCGCCGTCCGAGGCGATCGCGGAATTGCACACGCCCGGCACGCAGACCATCGACGACGTCGGCCGCTTCCTCGGCAAGCCGACCTCGCAGCTGGTGAAGACGCTCGTGTTCGACACGGACCTCGGCCCGGTAATGGTGCTGATCCGCGGCGACCGCGAAGGCAACGAGATCAAGATCAAGAACCACCTCAACGCGCAGTGGCTGGAGCTGATCGCCGAGAACCGCTTCGAGGAAGCGACCGGCGGCCCGATCGGCTACTGCGGCCCGGTCGGTACGAAGTGCGCGAAAGTGCTCGCCGATCATTCGCTGCGCGGACGCAAGCGCTGGATCGTCGGCGCGAACAAGCGCGATCACCACATCGACTACGCGGTCCCGGGCCGCGATTTTCCCGAGCCGGAGTTCGGCGACTTCACCACCGCCATGGCAGGCGACGCGTGCGTGCGCTGCGGCACCGCGCTCGAGATCTATCGCGGCATCGAGGTGGGCCACATCTTCAAGCTCGGCACGAAGTACTCCGAGGCCATGCAGTGCGTGTATCTCGATGAAGCGGGACAGCGCGTGCCGATGATCATGGGCTGCTACGGCCTCGGCATCGGCCGCACCGTGGCCTCGGCGGTCGAGCAGAGCCACGACGACGACGGCATCATCTGGCCGATACCGATCGCGCCGTTCGAGGTGGTGGTGACCTCGATCGGCAAAGAGGAGAACGTCCTCGCCGCGGCGAACGGGATCTACGAGAACCTGCGCGCGGCGGGCATCGACGTACTGTTCGACGACCGCGACGAACGCCCCGGCGTGAAGTTCAAGGACGCCGATCTGATCGGCTTCCCGCTGCGCATCGCCGTCGGCGCAAAGAGCCTCGCCAACGGCAACATCGAATGGAGCTGGCGCAAGGACCCGCGCAACAAGCTCCTCGGCGCGCCGGAGGATGTGCTCACGACGGTGATCGAGGCGGTGCGGGCGGGGCGGGTGTGACCGGGGAGTCGCAAAGTCTCAAAGTCTCAAAGAGGGTGGTCGCAGGCCCTTTGAGCCTTTGCGACTTTGAGACTTTGCGACTTCCCCCTATCCTTGGAGCGTCCAAATGCGGAGGGTGTAATGCGTAAACTGATCGGAGCGGTACTCCTGCTCGCCGCGGTTCCAGCGATGGCGCAGAACGTCGACATCGAGGCGTTGTCGGGCCTGCAGTTCAACTTCGGCAATCCCGGCGCGCGTTCTCTCGGCATGGGCGGCGCGTTCCTCGGTCTTGCGGACGATGCTTCCGCGGCGGAGGCGAATCCGGCCGGCCTGACCATCCTGCGCAAGCCCGAGGTTTCGCTGGAAGTGCGCAACTACCTCGAAGAACAGATCTTCACCACCAGCGGCACGTTTCCGGACATCAACCGCACCGCGTTCACGAACCACAGCGATCGCGTGGTACTCACGTTCGGCAGCGCGGTCCTGCCGGTGCGGAACTTCACGTTCGGCATCTACTACCACGAGCCGCTGAACAACGAAGGTGGCGGCGCGGTGGTGCCGGTCCGCGACGAGCTCACCGGACGGGTCACGCCTCTTCCGAACTTCTATCTTCCCCAGGAGGGCTCCGGCGCCAACATCACCTATGGCGATCCGGTGACGAAGGCGGAGTGCGAGCAGATTCGCATCCAGCGGAACGATCCGTTCGCCTGCCCCGAGTTCATCGTCAAGCCCTTCGTGTCGGCGCTGGCCGTGCGTCAGCGGACGTACGGCCTCACCGGGGCGTGGCAGGTCCATCCGCGATTCTCCGTCGGCGCGACGGTCCGCCATCAGCGCTTCCTCGAGACCGCGGCGACGTTCCGCTACAGCGACAGCTTCGTTCTGCAGCAGAGCCTGATTCAGGCCACCGCGAAAACGAACAACGGCAACGTCGAGCTCGTGGAAGCGACCGACACCACCTTCACCGCCGGCTTCAAGTGGGCGCCGACGGACTGGATCAGCTTCGGCGGCGTGTACAAGCTCGGTGCGGAATTCGATGCGCCGCTCTTCTACGCCGACATCAACACGAACCATGAGTTCATCGATGCGGCCGATACGAAGTTCCACATGCCCGACATCGCCGGCATTGGCGTGTCGGTCCGCCCGATCCCG
>CAMPKJ010000295.1 GCA_946887105.1 uncultured Acidobacteriota bacterium
TTGTAGCCTTCTCCCCTCGTGAGGGGAGAAGGTGCCGCAGGCGGATGAGGGGTTGACGCCGGTGCGGCGGAGAGACCCTCATCCGCCCTTCGGGCACCTTCTCCCACTGCGGCGGGAGAAGGCTACCGGGGTTCTGTCGACGGTCTTCCTACAGGGTCCGCTTCACCACCACGATGGTGGTGTCATCCTCGGGGGCATCGTCGCCGGCGTGCGTGCGCCAGTCGTCGATCAGTGCAGCCAGGATGTCGTTGGCCGGGCGGCGCGAACATTTCGCGAGCATCGTGCGGATGCGATCGAATCCGTACGGTCGTCCGGCGGCATCGCAGGCCTCGAACAGGCCATCCGAAAACATCAGCAGCGTCGCGCCGCGCTCGATCGTGAACGGCAATTCCGCGTATTCGCGCGCCGGACCTTGGCCCAGCGGCAGCGACGGCAACTCGAGCTCGCGCATCTCGCCGCGATCGCTGATGATCAGCGGAAAGGGATGCGCGGCATTGCTGAGCAGCGCATCGCCGGAGGCGGGATCGAGGCGCAGCAGGGCCATGGTCGTGAACGTGCGCGGCGCGCCGATGGCCCGTAACACTCCGTCGAGTCGCGAGAGCACCGTCGACGGCGTGCGGTCCGCCTCCACGAGACTGGCCAGCCCGGCTTTGGTCATCGCCTGCGCGATCGCGCACGAATAGCCGTGCCCGGAAACGTCGCCCGCCGCGATCCAGGTGCGGCCGAGCGAGTCGTGCACGAAGTCGTACAGATCGCCGCCTGCTTCCGTCGCCAGGATCGAGCGCGCGGCGATCTCGTATCCGGTGATGCGCGGCATCTGCTGCGGCAACAGACCGAGCTGCATGCGCGCGAGCAGATCCATCTCGTGTTTGAGGCGATGCTCCTCCTCCAGCCGCCGCACGAATCCCGGCATGCGAAACGTGCCGTGCTCGACTTCCGCGGGACGGCGGACGCCGATCGCGCCGAACAGCACCGGCGCGACTGCGACCGCCAGCAACAACGCCGACGACGCGGGCAGCCACGAGACATGCATCAGTGCGAAGATCGTCGACGGCAGCACGGCCGACATCATCGTCGCGGCCAGCAATGCCGTCAGTCCGAAGCGCGTGTAGGCCTGCACGAGCACGATCGCGAGCAGCAGTCCCACTCCGAGCGCGGCCCAGAACGACGACAGCGGGATGCGCAGCGCGAAGAGGAGCGCGGTCAGGACCGTCGCGCTGCCGCGGATCCGTCGCACGAACGGCCAGCGCAGTGCGGCGCAGACGGCGAGCAGCACGTACGCGGTGCGGATCGCACCTTCATCGATCGGCGACGCAGCGGCCGCGAAGACGGGCAGCCGCACGCTTGCATTCAACGGCGCCACGCCGGGAAACATCAGCGCCGCGGACATCGCCATCAAGGACAGACCGGCCGCGCCGATGCCGATCGCGCTGCCGGTCAGCAATGCGCGGCCGCCGGTCGGACCGAGGCGTCCCGCGCGCAGGAAGTCGAGCGACGTGCGGAAGCCGGGGATGGTCGAGCGCAGCCACGATTCGGCCGCCGACCAGAGGATGAACAGCGCGATGCCTTTTGCGAGCACGCCGAGGAAAGCGTCGACGAGCTGGATCCACGTCGCGGAGCTCTGGATCGGGCCGGCGATCGAGAGCGCGATGGAGACCGCGCCGAGGATCGCGCCTTTGCTCAGCTCGATGCGCCGCCGCGCGAGAAGAAAGAAGAAGAGGATCAGCGTGCCGAGATAAAGGACGCCGCCGACGACCATCACCGGCAGTAACGAGACCATCAGCGTGCCGAGGGTCACGCTCTCCAGCCGCTGCCGCCACCAGTCGGGCGCGCCGAGCACGCGTTGCACGTACGGCATGCCCGCGCCGGCGACGCTCGTGCCGAGGAGCGACTCCGGCGGATTCGAGCCGGGCAGTGGCGCAACGCGTACGGTCTCGCCGAGGACGACCACTTCCGACTCGGACGCGCCTTCGGGCGCGAAGATCCGCATCAGTGCGCGCCGCCGCGCCGCGATTTCATCGCTCCGCGACGGAGATGCGCGAAACGGATCGTCGGCCAGCCACATCGCGGAGATCGGCTCGCCGCGCAACGAGAAGAGAACGCGCAGTTCTCCTTTCGATCGATCGTGGCTCCAGCTCGAATGCGCGATGGTCTCGACGTACGGGCCGCGGCCCTGTTGTGCAAGCCATTGCGCCGCGGCGGATCCGAGACGGTCGTACGCGGTCTCGTGCTCGCCGAGTTGATCCTCGTTGTGCAGCCACCCCTTCGAGCGAAGCTGCGTCGATGGCGGCGCGTCGATCCTGAGTCCCGCCTGCCGCGCCACTTGCTGCATGCGCGCCGCGAAAAGCTCCTCGTTCGGGATGTGGCGGTTGCGCCACTCGGGCAGACGCAGGACCGCCACGGCGAGGCCGATCAGCAACACGGCCACGCCGGTCGCGCCGAGCACGAGAAGTCTGCGCTGGAATGGGACCATTCGCAGTCAGATATACACGGATTGAGGGGAAAAGTTCTCGCGCCTGCAAACGAACGGCACGGACGAAGGGTTATGGGACCTCATGACCTATCACGACGGGGAGCTGGAAATGCAGCGCCGCGCCGGCGTCCGTCAGCTCGCGGAGCGCGTCGGCGGCATCATCAACGATTCCGTGCATCCGGCCATGGCGGCGTTTCTGGCGGCGCAGCGATTCGTGATCGTTGCGACGGTCGACGGCGCCGGCGCACTCTCGGCCTCGCTCCTCGGCGCTGCACCCGGGTTCGCGCGGGCCACGAATGCGCGCATCGTGACCATCACGCCGACGTTCGGTCATCTCGATCGCGTGCGGAACGACGTCGGTGCCACCGGCGCGATCGGATTGCTCGCGATCGAGCAGGCGACGCGTCGCCGCATCCGCATCAACGGCAAGGCATCGCGCGACGGCGATGCGATCGCCATTGCGACGCACGAGGTGTATTCGAACTGCCCGCAATACATCCGGCCGCGCATTGCCCGGGAGCGCGAGCTCGCGACGCCCGCCGTGTCCACGGCGGACGCGCTGTCGGAAGCGCAGCAGCGCTGGATCGCCGGCTCCGACACGTTCTTCCTCGCGTCCGCGCATCCGCAGCGCGGCGCGCACGCATCGCATCGCGGCGGTCCGGCGGGATTCGTCACGATCGAGTCACCCACGCGTCTGCGCTGGCCCGACTACTCCGGCAACAACATGTTCAACAGCCTCGGCAACCTCACCGTGCACCCGCGCTGCGGACTCCTGTTCGTCGACTTCACGCGCGGCGCGACCCTGCAGCTTCGCGGAACGGCGCGCGTCGAGGGAGATGCGGAGCGCGCGATCACGGTCGATCTCGATGAAGTCGTGGAGACGACGGACGCGGTTCCGCTGCGTTGGGACTAGTGTTGCGTCTCGCTACGGCTGGAGCGTGGCGCGCGCGTTGACCGTCGCGGCGGGCGCGATCGACCGCACGTAGGCGACGCGGCCCTGCGCCATCGATGCGTTCGCGTCGTACACGCGCGAGGGCGTGGCGGTGATCCACGACTCGAGCTGCTGCGGCGAGAGGTCCGGCCGGTCGGAGAGCAGGCGCGCGGCGATGCCGGCGATGATCGGTGCCGCGAACGAAGTGCCGGAGCGCAGGTTGGGGCGGAGGCCGCGGTACTGATCGGTCGCGGTGATGGTCGCGCTGAAGATCGACTGCGCGGGCGCGAGCACTTCCACGCCGCCGCGGCAGCTTCCGGTCCAGTTCGTGTTGTCCGCGGTCATGCCGCCGACGGTGATCAGCCCGTCCACGCGCGTGCCGAGGAGCGCGGGGAAGCGGTCGATCACGCCGGAGGAACCGCAGCCGCCGTCGACGTTGTTCGCGGCGACCACGAACAAGAAGCGCTTGCCGTTCGGATCGGGACGGCCATGCACGTCGACTCCGCCGATCATGTCGCGCATCTTCTGCTCGACCGCGGCGTATGCGACCGGATCGCCGTTATATGTATTGCTCAGGCGCTCCAGCACCCAGCCGCTGATGTTCACCACCGCGGTGCGCAAATTCGGCGAAGTCGGATCCCATGCGTGACGGACGATCGCCTCGAGACCTTGGAGGTACGTGCGCGTCGTGGCCAGTCCGCGCTCGTTCATCACGCGAATGCTCACCACCAGCGCCAGCGGTGCGACGCCGATGTTGCGGCCCGCGGCGATCGACGCCACGCTCGTGCCGTGCGATGCCGCCGCCAGCTCGTCCAGGCGATCGAAGCAGGGCGCGACCGATTTGTCAGGACTGGTGCAGCGCGAGCGGCCGATCTCCACCGTACCGGTCGCGTCATAGCCGGCGATCACGCGGCTGGCGCCGATGCTGCCGTTGCCGGGAGGCACGTTCGGCGTGGTGAACTCGACGTGCGAGGCCAGCACGCCGGTGTCCATCACATAGATGACGCTGCCCGCGCCGCCGTTGCCGCGATCGACCTGCCCATCGAGCGTGGAGCCGATCTGATCGATCCGGTCGAGGTGCCAGAGAAGCGCATCCGCGCCGGGCGTTGCTTCCGCACCGCAGCGTTCCAGCCGCGCCACCGAGTAGTTCCCGTCGAGCGAAATCTCGGACTCCGCACAGTGCGTGGAGATCTTCTCCGCACGCAACTCCGCCGTGAAAATGGCGATGAGCAAAGCAACCGCAAACCGCGCAGCGAACCGTGGCAACCGGGAACTCCCTTGTTTTTCTCGACGTCTTTGGACCGACGCGGGCACAAGATTGGGGGAACTGTCCGCGGAACGCAAGAAAACTTTTATTGTCAGGAATGTGGCGAGCCCGGCAGTGCGTCTGTGATGAAATCGCCGCGGTGAACCATCTCGCTCATCTCTTCCTGGCCGGCGACACCGCGGAGTCGCTGATCGGCAACCTGGCCGGCGACTTCGTGAAGGGTCCGCTGGACGACCGGTTTCCGCCCGCCATCCGCGACGGCATCGTGCAGCACCGGCGCATCGATGCGTTCACGGACGAGCATCCGAGCGTGTCCGCGTTCCGCCGCGTGCTGATCCCGGATCACGGGCATTACTCGCGCGTGATCGCGGACATGTTCCTCGATCACTTCCTGGCCTGCCGATTCGACGAGTATGCGCACGAGCCGCTGGAGACGTTCCTCGGGCGCACGTTCGCGACGATCGATCCGCACGCCGACGCGCTGCCCGGTCCGCTGCGCGCGATCTATCCGCGCATCCGCGACGAGCAATGGCTGCTGTCGTATCGCGACATCGAAGGGATCCGCTTCGCGCTGCGGAACATGTCGCGGCGCTTCTCGCGCGGACCCCGACTGGAGCCGGCGGTGCGGCATCTGGTCGACTCGCGCGTGGAGCTGGAGCGGAGGTTCGGGGAGTTCATGCCGGACGTGATCGCGTTCGCATTACGATTCACGTCATGAAGAGCCTTCAGGAAACGTACGCGCCGAACAACCGCTGCTTCGGCTGCGGGCCGTCCAACGAACAGGGACTGCGCATCCGCAGCTTCGAATCGAACGACGAGGTGGTCTGCGACTGGACGCCGCAGCCGCACCATCTCGCATTCGAAGGCATCGTGAACGGCGGCATCATCGGCGCGATCCTCGACTGCCACAGCAACTGGACCGCCGCGCGCCATTTCATGAAAACGCGCGGCGCCGAGGAGTTGCCGCCCACCGTCACGTCCGACTTTCACGTGACGCTGAAACGTCCGACGCCGATCGATGCGACGCTGCACCTGCGCGCGCACGTGGCCGAGGCGACGGACGATCGTGCGGTCATCGAAGCCACGCTCGAGGCAAACGGGAAAATCACTGCCACGTGCCGCGGCACGTGGCAGTGATTTTCCCGTTT
>CAMPKJ010000296.1 GCA_946887105.1 uncultured Acidobacteriota bacterium
GCGATCGCTTCGCGCGTCGGTGCCTTCATCACGGTGGTCCGCCTGGTGGCGTTCGCGAAGTCATCGAGCTGCGTCTCGTGCTCGCCCATCGAGACGAAGAAGACGAACGTGTCGGCGACGCGATCGACGTTCGCGTCGATGCGTACCGGGTTGCGGATGCCGCGGAAATCTTCCTTGCCGTCGGTGAAGAGGACCACCGCCTGCGTGCGCGACGGATCGTTGCGCAGCGTCTCGGCCTGATCGAGTCCTGTGGCGATGGCCAGCCCGAGATGCGTGCGCGTGCCGTCCGCGCGCAATGCCTCGATGGCGCGATACGCGCCGTCGCGATCGCCGAGCTCGCTGCGAAATGCGCGGCGCACGTCGCTGTCGAACGTGTACACGCCGACGGAGTCGCCCTCGCTCGCCTCGCGCACGAACGTGGCCAGGCTCTGCTTCACGTCGTCGAAGATGTCTTTCGTCCCGCCGGCCCCGCGCATCGAGGCGGAGGTGTCGACGAGGAAGATCCAATCCACTTTGCCGCGGGGCTGCGCGCCGGCGGCGAGGGTCGAAACGAGAAATGCAACCGCGCCGAGGCGGCAGAGCATCGTTCCCTGCATGGGCTCTCCTTTGGGCGTTCGGAAGAGAGACACGAATGGGGAACTTTGGTGGCGACGGCCGTTCCTCGGAGTGCCTCGGAGTTCCTCGGGTTCCTCGGGGGTCGCGCGGCAGATGACGATCAGTCCCTCCGAGGAACTCCGAGGAACTCCGAGGCACTCCGCTCACCCGAAGGTTCGACCCATGCGTCGTCGTCATCCGCATCGATCGAAGGGGGCGAGAGCTCGAGCAGCAACTTCGCGTCGGATTCCGGCAGCTCCTGCACGTCGCGCAATTTGCGCGAGACCACGCGCGTGCGCGTCGCCAGCGCGTCCATCTGATTGCGCGCCGTCTCGAGATTCTTGTTCACCTTCTCGATCACGCCGCCGAACTTCGTGAATTCGGTCTTGATCGCTTCGAGCAGGCGCCACACTTCGCTGGAGCGCTTCTCGATCGCGAGCGTGCGGAAGCCCATCTGCAGGCTGCTCAGGATGGCGGTGAGCGTGGTCGGTCCCGCGATCAGCACGCCCTGCTCGCGCTGGATCTGTTCCGCCAATCCCGGCCGCCGCAAGACCTCGGCATACAGCCCTTCGGTGGGCAGAAACAGGATCGCGAAATCGGTGGTGACCGGCGGATTCACGTACTTGTCGCGGATCGTCTTCGCGGAGTTCCGCACCGACGCCTCCAGACGCCGTCCCGCGGCCTCGACCGCCTCCGCGTCGCCGCATTCGTGCGCTTCGATGAGGTGCTGGTAGTCCTCGACCGGGAACTTCGCATCGAGCGGCAACAGCAGCGGCACTTCGCCCTTGCCGGGAAACTTCACCGCGAACTCGACCGCCTCGCGGCTCGCTTCCTTCGTCACCACGTTGCGCACGAACTGCTCGGGCGAGAGCATCTGCTCGAGCAGCGTTTCCAGTTGCACCTCACCCCAGCCGCCGCGGCTCTTCACGTTCGAGAGGACCTTCTTCAGATCGCCGACGCCGGTGGCCAGCGATTGCATTTCGCCGAGGCCGCGGTGCACTTCTTCGAGACGCTCGGTGACCAGGGCGAACGATTCGCCGAGACGCTGCGTGAGCGTGCCCTGAAGCTTTTCGTCGACCGTCGCGCGCATCTCCTGCAGCTCGCGCGCGTTGCTCGCCGCGATTTCCTTCAGCCGCTCGTCGACGGTGCGCCGCACGTCCGCGATGCGCTGCTCGTTGGACTCGGTCAGCTTCTCGACCTGCATGCGGATCGCTTCGAGATCCTGCCGCTGCGTCGTGCCGTGCGCCGTGACCGCGGACGCCGCGCCATCCGCCGAGAGCTGTAAGGTCGTGCTGAGCGTGCCGAGAAGCGCGGTCACTTCCTGGCGCAACGCCGCGCCGGCCGCACGCGTCTCCTCGCGCGACCGCGCCGCCTCTTCGGCGATCAGCCGCCGCAGCGCGCCGTCGTCTCTCGCATGCGCATCCGCATCGCCACCGCGCACGACCAGCCACACCAGCAGCCCGAGCGAGGCGATCGCCGCCACCGCCGAAACGACCAGAAGCGCAACCATGAGCACGTCCTCCGCGCGAGGAAGACACCGCGTGGCGCGATTGGTGGCGGCTACTCGGCCCTGGCCATCACGTCATCGACTGCACGCGCCAGCTCCTCCAGATACGCATCGCCCGCCGCATGATGCGTGAGCGCGACCAGGACGTACTTGCGATCCGGTCCTTCGACCAGCGCGGTGTCGTGCAGATAATCCTGCCAGGAGCCCCACTTGCGGAGGATCACCACATCGCGGCCGGCCAGCGCGCGCACGAATTTGTGGTCGTCGTGCGGGATGGCCGGTGACAGGAAGATCGCGCGCATCTTCCGCGAGGCCGCGGGCGAGATCAGCCGTTCCTGATCGAGCAGCCAATAGAAGCGGAGCAGCTGGCGAACCGTGGCCGCGTGCGAGTGATCGGCCACCGGATCGCCGATGCGCTCGCTGTTCGGCCCGTAATGCTTGCCGACCCAGAGACCGCCGCCGCGACTGGCGTCGTAGAAACCGTGCGCGTTCAACACCTGCTGGATCTCGCGCAACCCCATCGCGCGCGAATGCTTCGCGGCCATCTCGTTGCTGGAGGCCTTGGCCATCAGCCCGAGCTCGTGCTCCGTCTCCGCGTCGAGCGCCGTGGCAGCCTCCGGATGCAATGCGAAGTAGGCCAGCAGGATGCCGATCTTCGGAACGCTCGCGGCGTACTCGATGCGGTCGGGATGGATCATCGCCACGCGCGGACGGCGCAGATCGAGCACGCCCACGGCCGCATGTTCGGAGGTCATGCCGTGCTTCTCGCGCAGGCTTGCATCGATCTCATCGAGACGCTGCTGCAGCGCGCGATCGATCGGCGTGTCGTAGTCGAGGGTGAACGGTGGCGGTGCGGTGGTGGTGCAGGCGATGAACATGAATGCGAGGGCGGCGCAGAAAAGCTTCACGTCATCGAGGATAGCGTCAGCGCCGGCGAAAGAAATAGAAGCTCGCCACGATGGCCGCCAGTCCGGCCACGCCGGTGAACACACGCTCCAGCGTCTTCACGGTCGCGGCGGAGATCCCCAGCGGGCGTTCCAGAGCGAGGATCAGGACCATGCCGATGACGATGACCGTCAGAAGGCGAAGGACGTGGCGCGCCAGGAGGTCGCGTGTGATCTCGCGCTGCTCGTCGATCCGCTTGGTCATTCGATCTTCCCGTCACCTGTCCCGACGATCCGCGGCAGCGGCGCTGGTTCTCTCGTCTACCGCCAGGAGAATAACAGAGCGCATCGCCATTTGCCATCTAGACTCAAATGTGTCATGGCAATCGCAACGCGTGACATTCGAGCGCTTGCCACCCGCGTCCATCAACGCTGGCTCGAATACCGGAGGCGCAATCCCGGCCGCAGCGTCCCGATCACCGACACGCTTTCGCGCATCCTCGAACACTCGCCGGCCTACCGGCCGCTCCGTCCGCGCGCGGAGCACCGTCAGCGTCCGCCGCTGCACAATCCGGGAGTCTTCACGCTCCAGGCGATTGCCGATGCGCTCGAAACGACGGTCGGCGATCTTCTCGGCGAGCCGTCGCATACATCCATTCGTGATGCCGTCTCGCCGGCGGATCGCCGCAAGCTGCGCGATGCCGTGCTGTTGCTCCGCGAGCTGTTCGATCTCGACGACGACGCGCTCGGCGCGCCTCCCGCGCGCATCGCAATCGATCGATTCGATGTCGCTCCAGGCGCCTTCATCGTGCACGACTACGACTATCCGGAGCCGCTCCACGTCTGGATGATGCATGAAGGCGCGACGGACGTTCGCGAGGTGCGCGATCCGCGCCGCCTGGTGGTGCGCATCATGACGTCCGCGCTCGAGCCGGAGCTGCCGCGCGGCTCGAAGGCGGTCATCGACACCACGCGTCCGCCGGCGGATGGCGCGCTCGCGGCAGTCTACGTCCCGGAGAAAGGTGGACTGATCGGCCGCTGCCGCCGCGACGAAAGCGACCCGCGTCTGGAGCGCGGCTCCGCGGCGATTTCGCTCGATCCGGAGGCCATGGTTCTCGGGAGCGTCACCGGAGTGGTGACGTCCGCGGTGTGAGGAAAGCAGCACGGTTTCGATCGTAAGAGTGCGGCGCACGACCGGCAACGGCGCGTTGACTCGCATCCGAGTCAGCGGCTGGTGATCGCGCCGAGGTGAGTCATTTGCTGCCGGGGTTACCAATAAAAAGCTCGAAATGAACGTCGATTACCAAGTAACTTATGAGAGTCATGGGAATCGGCGAGAGGCGAGGCGGGGGCGTACGCGACATCAGAACGCTCGCGCGGCGTGTCCACGAACGGTGGATGGCGTACCGCCGCCGCCATCCCGGCATGTCCATTCCGGTCGACGACACGCTCTCCCGGCTCTTCGAGCACGTACCGGAGTACCGTCCGCTCCGCGACCGCTCCCCCGATCGCCATAAGCGCGAGGCGAAGAGCCCGGGCGTCTTCAAGCTGCAGCAGGTCGCCGATCTGCTCGAGACCACCGTCGGCGATCTCCTCGGCGAGCCGGGCTACGCCGCGCCGCGCGACCTGCTGTCCACCGCGCAGCGGCGCACGTTGCGCGAGGCCACGCTGATCCTGCGCACGCTGTTCGATCTCGACGACGAATCGCTCGATCAGCCGGACGAACCGCCGCAACCGCAGCAATTCCAGTTCACCGTGCCGCCGCATCAGTTCATCGAGCGCGACCACGACTATCCGCGAACGCTGCACGCGTGGGTCGTTCCCGACGTTCCGGCATCCGCCGGCCCCGCGGGCACCGAGCCCGATTTCACGCTCCCCTCGACGCAGATCCTGCATTCGATCCGCGAGGTGTGGGACGCGCGCTATCAGGTCGTGCGCGTGATCGGCGATTCGATGGCGCCCGAGCTCCAGGATGGATGGAAGGTCCTCGTCGACACCGAACGCACCCAGCCCGCGGACGACGCGCTCGTGGCCGTGTACATCCGCGATGAAGGCGGGATGCTCGGCCGCTGGCACGTCGCCGACGGCGTGCCGTCATTACGCAAGTCGAACCCCGAGTACGGCGAGATCCGTCTTGGATCTCCGGACGAGTGGAATCTGTGGGGAACGGTGACGCGGGTCGTGGAGGCGCCGGTGCAGCTGCGCCGCGAAAACTGAAGCGCCGGCTTGGGGGGGCCGGCGCTAAGTCGTTGAAAAGATTGGAGCCGTTGAGCGGATTTGAACCGCTGACCTGCTGATTACGAATCAGCTGCTCTACCAACTGAGCTACAACGGCCTGGTGCGCGGGCGGTAACGGCGCGGGCGCGGATTTTATTCACGGCATCAGGTGGATGTCGAGGATTTTCGCGCTTTCCTTATAATCCGCCGCCTTATGGTTCGGATCAGGGAATTGGCGCAGCACATCGGCGAGTCCGTCACCGTCAACGGATGGCTCTACAACAAACGCACTTCCGGCAAGTTGCAGTTCCCCATCGTTCGCGATGGCAGCGGGTTCGTGCAGTGCGTGGTCTCGAAAAAGGAAGTCGCCGAGGAGTCGTGGAATGACTCCGATCGCGCCACGCAGGAGTCGACGGTGCGCGTCACCGGCAAGGTGGTCGCGGAGCCGCGGGCGCCCGGCGGCGTCGAACTGCACGTCTCGGAGTTCCAGCTGACGGGGCTGGCCGAGCCGTATCCGATCTCGCCGAAGGAGCACGGCACCGACTTCCTGATGAACCATCGCCATCTCTGGCTGCGGTCG
>CAMPKJ010000297.1 GCA_946887105.1 uncultured Acidobacteriota bacterium
AGGAGCAACGGCATGGCGGATCTCCTTTGTGCGTAATGACGCGGGGCCGGCCGCGCGTCTCTTTTCATGAGTCATGCCGTCATGCCATCAGAATGTCTGTATTGATACATTCTGCGACGCGGCAGCTTGGGGATTCGCGCTCAGGGCGTTGCCGGCGAAGGAGTGAGCCAGGCAGCGGGATCGACACGCGTGTTGAACGCGATGCGGCAACGGATTCCGCCATGCGGCGCGATCACGGTGACGCGGCCGGCGTACTGGCCATCCTCGCCCAGCGAGGTCTCGATGTCGTGCGGCTGTAACCACGACGGCGGGATGTCCGCGGACCTCCCGCCGATCGTGAGCACGACCCGGTCGCTGCCGTCGAGCGTGATGCCGTCGCGATCGTCCGGCTTCGCGGAGAGGTGCACGGACCGGTCTCCGAGGTATCGCGCGTGCCGGATCTCGATGGTCCGGCCGTCGATCTCGAGCCGCCCGTTCGCGCATCCCTCGCACAGCGCCTGCAGGCGGTATCCGTGCGAGCCGAGCATGCCCGCGTGCACCAGCGGCGTGCGCACGTGTTTGTCGACGAAGCGCTCCAGATCGATTTCCCACCAGGACAGCCTGCGTTGCGGATTGGATTGCTCCGCCGCGTCGATCGGAAAATTCGCGCAGAAGACGGCCGCGGCGATGATGGCGAACGCGGCGAAGATCGCGCAGGCGATGGTGGCGTTGACGACGCGCCAGGCCGCGTCGATGCCGCTCGCCGAACCGGCGCGCAGCGTGACCGGCGCGACGAGCGCCTGCCGGTCCGCCTTGTACGTGCCGATGGCGCAGACTTCGGTACCGGCGCGCAGGACCTGCTCGGAGAGACGACAGGCGCCGATGTTCGCCGGCCGTGGCTCGCGCGCGTAGTCGACGCGCAGGTGACCGTCCGTACGCGAGAGGTCCTTCTCTTCGTTCGTCGCAGGAGTGAAGGTGGTGCTCTCGACGTAGTCGAGTGCATGCATGTGTCCCCTCATCGGATCGATGTTCGTTGGCGCAAGCCTCGGCATCTTGGGTTTCGCCAGAATGCGCGTGCGGGTGGTCCCTTCGATCGACAGCGGCACCATGGCGAAGCCCTCGTAGGCCTTGCCGGTGGGGGCGACGATTTCGTACGCATAAAGGACGCAGCGCTCGCGGCTGAAGGGTGCATTCAGCTCACCGTTTCCGCGCAGCGTGCCGATGACCGCGATCCGTTTGCCGTCGCGCGGCTCGCGCTCCAGCCGCGCGCGCACGATCAGCAGCCACTCCGCGATGCGTTCCGGAATCGCGAGCAGCCACGAGAGCGCGATGATCAGAATCACGCCGCCGAACAGACCGCCGATGACCGCCGCTCCGGAGGTGGGCACGCGGCGATGCACGAACCATCCGGACGCTCCCGCGGCTGCGAGAAACAACACCGTCCAGACGAGGCAGGTGACTTTGGAGTTTTTCACGAAGGATCGGAGGGAATGATAGCGGGGACCGCGCATCTGCGCAGTCCCCGCCGTTCCGATCTACTTCGCTTTGTGGATGGTGATGTTGCCGCCGCCGAGAAGCTGGCTGGTGGCGGTGTCGTAGACGACCGCGTTCGAGACCGTGTCCCAGATGCGGATCCGGAATGCGTCGGCGCCATCGACGGCGCTCGCTTCGAACGAATAGGTGCCGGCGCCGTTCACGGTCCCTTTGCCACGCCAGGTGGCGGTCGAGCCGGAGACGACCAGCCACTCGTACGACGTGCTGTTGAATGCCACGCCAGCGATGTCGAACTTCGTGTTGCCGGCCGGCGCGCTCTGGCCGGGCAGGTACTTCACGTTGACGTTGAGATGGGCCTTGCCGCTCGCGGTGGCGAACCAGCCGCCGCCGGTGACGTGACCGGCCTTCGCGTCGTAGACGATCACGGACGCGAAGGTCGTCGTTGCGACGGCGCCTTCGGAGTCGGTCACGGAGATCGCGACGTCGTAGATGCCTGCCGCCGTGTACGTCGTCGAGCCGGTGCAGCCGCTCGCGTCGCAGGTCACGGTCGACGAGGTGCCATCGGACCAGGTGAAGGTCGCCGTGTGCGTGTCCGTCTCGTCGCTGTCGACGAACGTCACCGCGATCGCGGCCGGAGTGCCGGCCGGAATCTGCGCCGCCGGACCGGTCACGGACGTGATCACCGGGATGTCGTTGACCGGAGCGACTTCGATGGTGACGACGCCCGTCGAGCAGAGCGGCGAGGACAGGCCGGCGGTGATGCCGTTGTCGCAGACCTGGTAGGTGAAGCTCGCCGTGCCGTGAAAGTTCGGCGCCGGGGTGTAGGTGATCGCGTTCGCGTTCAACGAAACGCTGCCGTTCGTATCCGAGGTCGCGCTCACGCTCGAGACGGTCAGCGTCTGCGTGCTTTCGTCCGCAGGACCGGCGCTGTCATTCGAGGTCAGCTCGCTTGCCGGGAACTGCAACGGAGCATCTTCGCGCGTGCTGTACGCATCGTCCGCGGCCACCGGCGCGTCGTTCTCTTCGAGCACGGTGATGGTCACGGTTCCGAGGTTCGAGGTGCTCGTGCCGTCGCTGACGCGGAACGTGAACGTATCCGTGCCGTTGAAATCAGGCGCCGGCGTGTACGTCTGCGTCGCGCCCGTTCCAGACAGCGTTCCGTGCGACGGTCCGCTCACGATCGTATAGGTGAGCGGGTTCTCGTTCGCGCTCACGCTTTCGAGCGTGAACGTGCGCTGGCCGTCCTCGGCGACGCTGAACGATTGATCGTCGACGCCCGGAGGATTCACGCCGTTGATGCCTGCCTCGATGCTGTTCTCGACCGCGTCGGCGACGTTCTCGAAGAGGTCGTAGCCGGTGAGCGCCTCGACCGCATCGACGCTGACGAGATAGTCCTGCCAGTCGACGTTCCGGATGCCCTGCGTGTTGGGCATGATCACCGCGATCGTGCGCGCTGCCGCGGTGACGCGCTGCACGTCATCGCCGGAATCCTTCGGCAGGACCAGCACCACTTTCCACGTCTGCGCCGGCACGGTCACGTGACCGCCGGCGATGGTGGTCATGAAGCCGCCGCTGCCGGTGCCGCCCGTGCCCGCGCCGCCGGCGACGATGTACAGCTCGTTGGCCGGGAGCAGCGTGCGCAGGTAATTCTCCATGTCCGCCCACGGTCCCTGATTGTTGTCGGGAGCCTGGGGGATCATGTTCGTCATCAGGAACGTGGCCTGGTTGATCGGGATTGACGTGGCGGGATCGCGATCGGCGTTCGGCACCATGTGGCCGCGGTCGAAGCCGGAGCCGAAGTAGTCGATGCTCAGCACGCGGTACCAGTCCGCGGGAACGGCCGGATCGGCGCGGAACGTATCGACGCGCGCCAGCGTCCCGATCCACGTGTCATCGAGATGCCAGCTCACCCAGTTCGGCGTGCCGCGATCGCGGTTGTATGACAGCGTGAGCTCGGGTTTGACCATCAGGTAGTTGTCCGGCGTGAGCAGATCCGTCTCGGCATCGGTCGGGTTGCCCATCGTCAGATGAACGTCCGGTCCGTACGCCGGCCCGGTGCCGGTGGCGATGCTGAACGTCCACGTGTAGTTCGCCGTCAGCGTGTCGGTGTTGACGCCGCTGTCGTCGAGGTCTTCATCGTGGATGGCGTCCTTGAAGATCGTGGCCGTGCACACTTCGCCCGGCTGGAAGGTGACGTTCGGGACGATGATCCAGCTGCTGCCGCCGCCGCCGATGGTGGCGTCGTTGTGCAAGCCGGTGGCCGCGCAGCTGATGTCGAACCACGCACCCGTCGCTTCGACCGCCTCGGTGAAGTTGACGGTGATGTTCGCATCGCGCGGCGCCGTGTTGGCGTTGTTGCGCGGGTCGGTGCTCAACACGTACGGTCCGATCTCGACGATCGGCGTGGTGCGGCGCGGGTTCGGCGTGCCGGAGACGAAGTCGGCTCCGTTCACATTCGTGTCGGTGAAGCCGCCGTTCTTGCGGAACAGCGACGTGGCGTTGCTCGCGGTCGGAGCGTTCGTCGCGCCTTCCCGGCAGTTGGCGGTCGAACCGTAGCCGACCAGGTCGACGAGGAACTCGTTGCCGATCGGGCAGCCTTCGAGCGCATCGCCGTTGCGGACCAGCGCCACCTTGCCGTTCGTGCCGCTCATGTTGAGCGAGCCGTTGATGTTCGCATCGGGCACGACCGAGCCGGCCGCGCCGTTCGTGGCCAGCTTGACGAGGTAGTACTCGCCCGGCTGCATCACGCCGCCGAGAGGCTGGAACTGCCAGAGACCGGTGCCGCCGGCGGATGCGTACTGCACGGTCCAGCCGCCGAGGTCGACCGCGCCGGTGGTCGGGTTGTACAGCTCGATGAAATCGTTCTGGAACGCCGCGCCGGAGTTGCCGCCGCCGCCGTAGATCTGGCTGATCACGATGTGATCGAGCGGCGGGAGCGGCGCGGGCGTGACGGTGATCGTCACGGCGCTCGTCGCCGGCGCGTTCACGTTGTCCGACAGTGCGGCAGTGAACGTCGCCGTGCCGCTGAAGCCGGGGACGAGCGTGACGGAGTAGGTGACGTTCGCCGTCCCCTGTCCGCTCGCGACGGAGGCGTTCAGCACGCCGTCACCGGGCGTCGCGGACCAGTTGAAGATGCCGTTGTCGTCGAGTCCGGAGAGGCTGACGTGGAACGGAGCCGCATCCTGCGCCACGGTGGCCACCGGGTTCGCGAACGCCTCGATGGAAGGCGCATCGTTCGGGATGGCCGAGGTGACGCCGATGTTCACGGTGGTCATTGCCGCGGCGTTCACCGTGTCGGAGAGCGCGGCGGTGAAGCTCGCCACGCCGGAGAAGCCTGCCTGCAGTGCGACCGTGTAGGTGACGTTCGGCGTGCCTTGTCCGGCGGTGACGTTCACCGACGCGATGCCGCTGCCCGCGGTTGCGGACCAGGCGTAGACGCCGCCGTCATCCGATCCCGTCAGCGTGACGGTGAACGGTGCGCTGTCCTGATCGACGGTGGCGATCGGATTCGCGGGAGCGTTGATGACCGGCGCGAGATTGCCGACGCCGCAGCCATGCGGTGCCGACGCCCCGGTGCGCGGAACGAGTCCGCTGCCGGTGGTGGCGACGAAGAAGTCGTCGCGGTTGTTGTCGGTGTCCTGGCAGCCGTCCGATTTGCGCACGGCGCCGAGCGAGGAGTTGAGGCCGGTGCCGTTGTTCACGGTCGTGCCGCCTTCGCCGTTCGTCGCCGCGCCGTACGAGACGACGTCGACGATGCGGCTATCGGGCAGCGCGCACGGCGTGGCCGTGGCGCCGCAGCCGAGGGCGGAGCCGACGTTCGCGAGCGCAACCTTGCCGCTGCCTGCGGCCATGTTCAAGCCGGTCGACGTGAAGTCGCCGGTGAACGTCGCGCCGAGCGCGCCGGCGCTGCCGAGCTTCACCAGCAGATAGCCGCCGCCGGGGAGGGTCGTGCCGGCAGGGAAGACGAAGATGTTGCCGCTGCTCGAGCCGAACTGGCCGGTCGACGAACCGTATTGCAGCGACCAGCCGCCGATCGGAACCGCCGCGGAGCTGGTATTGAAGAGCTCGACGTAATCGTTCGTGTACGCCGGCGAGCCCGTGCCCGAGCCGCCCCCTCCGTACACCTGACTCAAGACAACGTTGGCCGACGCGGCATGCGCGACCGACGCAAAGGACAGCACACAAAGCAACAGCAGGAGACTGACAGACCGACGGATCATCAAGACACTCCTCAGGTTGGCGAGATCTACTGGGTGGAGTGTCGGTTAACCCGAAAGAAAGAGGAAGGAATTTCCGG
>CAMPKJ010000298.1 GCA_946887105.1 uncultured Acidobacteriota bacterium
GACTTTGCGACTTTGCGACTCTCCACCCGCATCCTCCTCGCCGTCTCCGCGACCGCGCTCTTCGCGTTCGTGATGGCGTTCGCGTTGCTGCGCATCGCCACGATCGCGGAGCTTCCGGAGAGCGCGGCGTGGGCGATCGCGATGGTGATGACCATTCCGTTCGTGCTGTGGAGCGCGGGCGAGATCCGGCGGTACGTCACGCACGCGCTGGGCGGGCTGGATGACGGACTGCGCGCGTTTCGCGATGGCGACTACAGCATGCGCCTGGCCGCGCCGCCGCGCGATGAAGTGACGGCGGTGAAGAAGCTCTACAACGATGTCGCCGATCTCCTCCGCGCGCAGCGCACGGACGTCTATCAGAAGGAGCTGGTGCTCGACACCATCCTGCAGCGCACGCCGATGGCGGTGGTGCTCGTCGACGCCAGTGGCCGCGTTGCTTATTCGAACACCGCGGCGCGCGAGCTGCTCGCGGATGGGAAACGCCTCGACGGCCACAAATTCACCGACATCCGCGAGCAACTCGCCGTCCCGATGCGCGACGCGCTCGCGAGCTCCGGCGACGCGATCGTCACCGTGCGCACGGCGGAGCACGACGAGACGTTTCATCTCACCCAGCGCAAGTTCCGCCTGAACGCGCTCGAGCACCGGCTGATCCTCATCGAGCGCCTCACGTCCGAGCTGCGCCGTCAGGAAGTGGCGGTGTGGAAGAAGGCCATCCGCGTGATCAATCACGAGCTGAACAACACCATTGCCCCCATCAGCTCTCTCTTCCACTCCGCGAAGCTCGCCCAGTCGATGCAACGCCACGACCGCCTCGGCGAGATCTACGAGACCATCGAAGAGCGGCTCGCCTATCTGCGCACGTTCCTCGAGTCGTACGCGCAATTCGCGCGCATTCCGCCGCCGCAGCGCGTGGCGACGACCTGGCAGGAGATCGTCGACGACGTGCGCGCGCTCTACGAATTCCGCACCGAGGGGGAACTGGGCATGGAAGTGGTCGCGGATCGTGCGCAGGTGCAGCAGGTGCTGATCAATCTCGTCAAGAACGCACACGAATCGGGCAGCGCCCCGCAGGACATCGTCGTGTCCGTGCAGCGCAACATCGATGGCGTGGTCGTACGCGTGAGCGATCGCGGTGCCGGCATGTCCGAGGAAACCCTGCGCCAGGCGCTGGTCCCCTTCTACACCACCAAACCCGCGGGGTCAGGTCTCGGCCTGGCATTGTGCAACGAGATCATCGAGCTGCACGGCGGCCGCATGCGGCTGCAATCGGCGAAAGGGGAGGGGACGGTGGTGACGTGCTGGCTGCCCAATGGACCGGGTTGAGAACGGGTGGCGCGCTCGCGACATGCGACGTATATCTATTCGGAATGAGGGGGGCCTCCATGAGCAAAGCAGCGCACGCCTCCGTTTTGATCTTCTTTCTCCTTCTTCCGGTATTTGCGCGCGCGACTGACCTGAGAGGTGACGTAGTCGTGCCATATTTTCGGAACGACGGCGGGTTCCGCTCGGAGTTGGTTGTTCACAATTATCGGATTGACCGCTCGACGTCGATGGAAGCAGTCGCATTTGCGTCAGGTTCTCGCATTGTGATAGCAACCGCGGTACTTGCGCCGAAGGAGACAAAGACGTTTGCGATCGCAATGTCCCTGCGCAGAGGCGCACTACATATCTCGCACGACGGTGATCCCGGAGCGGTGGGCGCATCGGTACTGATCTCGAATGTCGCGAAGGCGCTCTTTGTCAAAGCGAATGGGATTCGCAGGGACCGAGTCGTCGGGACGCGTTTCGCAGCGGTCGTGTGGAACCCCGCGCCCGGAACGTACGCCCAGATTGAGATTCACAACGCTTCGCCGGATCCGCGGCGTGTACAGCTATTCGCTTCGACTGATGGAGAACGGGCACTGGCGGGCTCTGTGCTGGTGGAGTCGTGGCGGAACGCGACGATCGATCTTAATCAGGCGCTTGCCGTTGCGGGGCGACGGATGCGCTCGAACGGCGCCCTCGGACTTGAACTTGCTCACGACGGCGCGCCAGGAACCGTCATCGCCAGCGGGCACCTTCTCAACGTTGCTGAACGCCATGCTGCCTCCATCAACTTCGTCGACCTCGATCATTCGCTTCACGACCGCAAGCTCCGAACGGCCTTCGCCTTTCTCGGGCCGCAGCCGTATAGCTACCGTTTCGAGCACGGCACCACGTTTCGGTCGGTGTGTAATCTGTACAACGCAGGCGTCGGCCCGCTCACTATCGTCGCGACATGGGTGAACCCGGGAGCGGGGCCGATCGTACTCGGATCCGTCTCTCTTGCCGCTCATTCAACATTCACGTTTGACCTTTCCGAACTTCAGGGACTTGGTGTGCTGCCTGCCGATGCGCATCACGGCGCGATCGAACTCGCCTACTCCGGTTCCAGCCGGCTCGTTGCCCAGACGATGAGTCTCGACCAAAGTGCCGGTTATCGTTACAACCTCGTAAGCACAATGAGTGGCGAGTTGTCGGATGTCGTGGGCTCCGACTATTGGCAGATCGGCGCCTACGCGACTACCCTGGTGGGCGTTACAAGTGGCTCAGCGGAGACCGACGTCTATACTGTCGAGCTCTTCGAAAGAGGCACGAAGTTCACACTTGAGACTTTCAAGTTGGATCCAGGCGCCTCGACAATACTCAATCTTCGTAGCATCCTCGGCGGAGCTGTGGACCGATCAGGATCATTATCGATTCGTGGTGCCCGTGGAACACAAACGGATTTCATGTTTGAACGGCTGCTCATCAACGGGTCCCCGTCGCCGATCGCGGCGTCAGTGGAGTCGATGTATGACCTTGACGGTGGCGGTGACATGCGGCCGTTCAGCCTCACGCTGGAAACCGAGCTGCCCGCCGAGCTCGACCAGGACGATGAGCCACCGGCGACAGTCGACGTGATGGTCAGTTCGTTCATTCGCTATGCGGATGGAAGCATCGTCTTTGGAGCGGGCGGCGTCTCGTTCTACGCGTCTTCCGGCATTTCGATATACCAGTGGGGATCTGCCGCAACCGTCACCATATCCCCGGAGGGTTCGGAGTGGGACGGTTGGATCGAAGGCGGCTACCTCGATGAATGCAGCGACATGTACTTCACACATGTAATCACGATGAAGATCACTAACAGCGCGTACGCCTTCGTATCTCATGATGCGCCAAATCACCGCTGCCTCTGGCGTGCGACGTGTAGCGGCACGTGCCCGGGAGCCATCGATCACTACTCCACCGAGAATCAGTTTGGGACGTGCTTCACAGGGACGCGCGTATTCAAGCAGTGTTGGGACTTTTGGGTGAGCGGCACCTGCACGCCTCGTCTGGTTTGCACCGGCAGAACCGTACCGGGCGTATGTAATTGAGCATCATGCAGCCCGAACGCGATTTGGGTTTCTGCCGCCCGGCGCGCATGGTTCGCACAGATCGGATCGTCCATGCTCCGCACGCAGATCTCCGGACGACGTTCGTCTGTCGCCTGCTGCGGGATGGCACGATGGCCGAAGAGGTCGTGATCGAGAATGGTCACGAGCGGCGGATGGCGCCCGAGCGCACGGGCATGATCGAGAGAGTGCCGCTCGGCGGTACCGCATATGACGTCGATGGCGTGATCTTCGGCGACGAAGGCGATCTCGATCATGCACTCATCACGTATGCCGAAAGGCGGCCCGCTCGGATCGAGCTGTACGGCCCCGGTAACGATCTTCGGGCGGTGATTACGATCGAGTCTGTGCCGACCGCAGAAGGAGAGCGTGTCATCACACGGTTGGACGGCAACGTTGTTCTGTCCGACAGGATGATCTCGCGTGACACGCGCGGCCGCGTCGAGTCCATTACGGAGGGTGATCGGATCGAACGTCACCGATACACCGACAACGCGATTGGCGACTGGATCGCTGACGAGATGACGGTCGAGCAGAATGGAATCGAGGTCCTGCGCGCGCGGTGGTCCCGCACGATCGAGTACTGGTGACAGCTCACCCGAATACGTCCCGCGTGGTGAACAGGCCGAACGCGACGATCAGTGCGCCTGCCGCCCATCCCGCGAGCAGGGTGATGCAGAACGCCATGGACATGCCGTCGTACGGCGGTGCCTGGCCGGTGTAGTAGTCGGCCAGTGGCAGTGCGCTGACGAAGAGATACTTGCCCGCGGTCCAGTCGGGGCTGATGCGCGTGAGGATCGTGCCGCCGATGAGCGACGCGATCATCGTTCCGATCGAGGCGGCGGATGACTTGAAGATGACGGACAGCATCAGCGAGATCGACGCGACCGCGAGCAATGCGAACCACTGCAGGCCGTAGGCGATCAGCGCGTCCTGCCAGAGCGGGAGCTGGCGCACCTGGTCGAGCTTGAACGTCTCGCCGGTGATCTGGAAGCCGTTGTACATCGGCATGTCCCAGCCGCCGGGCGGGAGCACGGGCGCGGTGACGATGTACGCGATCACGCCGCCGACGAGCAGCGTGAGCGATGCGAACAACCAAAGCGTGATCAGTTTCGCGGTCAGGATCTTTCGTCGTCGCACCGGCCTCGTGAGCAGTAGTTTGTCGGTGCCTTCCGCGTTTTCGGCGGAGACGATGTCGCTGCCGAGGACCGCGACCAGGAGCGGCAGCAGCCAGCCGGCGGCGTTTGCGAACGTGCGCACCACCAGCGGCGCGGTCGGCTGCTCGGGATTGATGCCGCGATCGAGATAGAACTGCAGGCGGCGGATCTCGGCCCGCATCGAACGCGCCCACGAGGCGTTGATCTGGCCGCGGCGCAGACGGTTCTCCGCGCGCGCGATCCGTTCCTGCAGGTCCGCGCGCCAGTTCGTGTTCTTCATCTGCCGCAGCTGGCGGTACTGCGAATACGACACGAGCAGCAGGATCACGAACATGATTCCGCAGACGATGGCGAAGCGGCGGCGGCGCAGGAGCTTGAGAGTCTCGTTTTGAATCAGAGGAATGATCATGATCAATCTACCGTCTCGCCGCCCGTGGCTTCGAGGAACATCTCCTCGAGCGATTGCACGCGCTGTCGCGCATGAAAGACGTCGATGCCGTTCTGCGTCAGCGCGGCGATGACCGGCGGCGCTTCGCTCTCCTCGATGCTGGCCAGCAGCTTGTCGTCGGCGACCGACAGCTCCACGCCGCGATCGCGGAGGAGCAGCGCGGCGCGGTCCACATCGCCGACGCGCAACTCCATCACCCGCTGGCTCGAGATCAGGTCGCGCACCGGGCCGCTGCGCAGGATTTTTCCCTTGTGAATGATGGCCACGCGATCGGCGGTGAGCTCGATCTCGGCGAGCAGATGGCTGGACACGAACACGGCCATGCCGCGCTCGATGGCCAGGCCGCGGATGAGCTCACGGATCTCGCGGATGCCGGCGGGATCGAGTCCGTTCGCCGGCTCGTCGAGGATCAGCACTCGCGGATTGCCGAGCATCGCCTGGGCGATGCCGAGGCGCTGGCGCATGCCGAGGGAGTACGTGCCGACGCGCTGATCGAGACGGTGATCGAGATTGACCAGTGCGGCCACGCGTTCGATCTCGCTGTGCGGCACGCGCAGCATGCGCGCGAAATGCTCGAGGTTCTCGCGGCCGGTCATGAAGCGGTAGAGGTCGGGGTTCTCGACGATGCAGCCGATGCAGCGCATCGCTTTCTCGAAGTCGCGGCGGATGTCGTAATCGCAGATCGTGATGCGGCCGTGCGTCGGTCGGATGAGTCCAACGAGCATCCGGATCGTCGTCGTCTTCCCCGCACCGTTCGGC
>CAMPKJ010000299.1 GCA_946887105.1 uncultured Acidobacteriota bacterium
CTGTCGGTTCGACGACGACTGTTTCGTTTCGATCGGCTGCTCGCGGTCGGTTCTCGGCTCGGCCATCTCCATCCTCCATGATTCGGTCTGGTGCGTTCCCGGACGCGCGTGATGACGACTCGTCATCGACACCGGTCCGGTCACGCAACGCAACGTACGGCCACCGCCGAGATGCGACTGTTCGCATTCGAACGATGTGCGACGCCCGCCCGATCCCGCGCCCCGCACGGGCACGGCTCGGGAAATCAATCAGGAAAATCCCTCATTGGTTCGCGACCGAACGAACGCGCGGGAAAGCGCACCCTATGTTGTCGCCCATGAATGCAACCCTAACCCCTCAGGATCACGAACGGCTCGAGTCCATGATCGCGAACGTGCTGCACCGCGTGCCCACGCTCCGCATCGAGCTCGAAGAGTTGCGCCGGCACATGCCGTCGGGAGCGGCCCTGTACTGCAGCAGCACCCTCGACCGCGTTCACTGGACGGCGAAGGTGCTGCAGGAAATGCTGAGGCGGGACGCTCCGGAGCGCAGTCCACCCCGCTGATCCTCCCATCCTTACTTCCACTAAACCCCTTGCGAACGAACCGGGCCGAGTCCCGGAAAGGAGAACCCATGGCCCTCGCAACTGCCACCCGTACCGATGCGGAAATTCAACGCGACGTCATCTCCGAGCTGACCTGGGATCCGCGGATCCAGGCCAACGAGATCGGCGTCTCCGTCAAGAACGGAGTCGTCACTCTGAGCGGCTACGTCGATTCCTACGTGAAGCGCTATGCGGCGGAGCAGGACGCGTCGCGCGTGACCGGCGTGCACGCCGTGGTCAACGACATCGAAGTGCGTCTGGCGTTTTCGTCGGAGCGCCAGGATCCCCAGATCGCGGAAGACGCGGTGCGTGCACTGCAGACGAACATCCTCGTCCCCGCGGACAAGATCCAGGTGGTCGTGTCGAAAGGCTGGATCACCCTCAAGGGCGACGTGGAGTGGCAGTTCGAGCGCCGCGAGGCCGAGCGCGCCGTGCGCAACATCCGCGGCGTCAAGGGCGTCACGAACCTCATCGTCGTCAAGCCGCCCGTCGCGCCGTCCGAGATCAAGAAGAAGATCCAGGACGCGCTGGTCCGCACGGCGGAAACGGACGCGAGCCGTATCACCGTGGAGGTCGACGGCGGACACGTCACCCTGAAGGGCACGGTCCACTCGTGGGCGGAGAAGAAGGAGGCGGAGCGCGCGGCATGGTCGGCGCCCGGCGTGCTCTCCGTCGACAACCGTCTGGTCATCAAAGTGTGACCCGGCTCCGGAGACCCGACGCGTGCGAGCGGAACTGATGGAACCGGAACTCGAGAATGTTCCCCGGCTGCAACGGACGCTGCGCGACGTCATCGCGGTCACGGCTCTGCCCGCGGTCTGGGCTGGTGCGGATGCGCGGCAGATCTCGGTCGACGTCAGCGACGTCGTGTTCCGGGCGCGCGACCTCGACCTGGCCTACCTCCAGGTGCGCTGCCCTGAGGTCGTGGAAACGCTCCGGCTTCGCGACGACGCCGACAGCGAGCTTCTGCCGCGCATCCGCGCCATGATCTGGACCCGTTCCGCGGAAACGTCGCTCTCCGGCCTCCGCGGAACGATGGGCCTGAGCATCCACTTTCTCTCGACACTGCAAGGCCGGAACATCCTCGTCGCCGGCTCGTACCGCCCCGGCTTTCCGGAGGACGACGACCTCCTGATCCTCCGCCTCGCGAGCAATCAGGCCGGGTTATGGCTGGATCTGAAGGAGACGGAAGAAGCGCTCGCGGCCGAGTCGCGCTTTCGTCTCGACGCGAACCGCGCCCGCGACGACTTCTTCGCTCAGCTCTCCCACGAGTTGCGCACGCCCACCACTTCCACGCTCGGATGGATTCGGGTCATGCAGAACGGACACCTCAGCGAGAGCGAGATGAAGGAAGCGATGGCCTGCATCGAACAAAGCGCACGCGCTCAGGCGCGGCTCGTAGACGATCTCCTCGACGTGTCGCGCATCGTGACCGGAAAGCTCGAGCTTTCTCCCTCGCCGGTCTCGCTGAGCGAGGTTCTCACGAACACCGTCGGCATCGTGCGTCCCTCGGCCGCGAGCAAGCAGCAGACCCTCGACCTCGAGCTGCGCTCGCGCGAGCTGACGCTCATGGCCGACGCACCGCGACTGCAGCAGGTGTTCTGGAATCTGCTCGCGAACGCGGTCAAATTCACCCCGGCCGGCGGATCGATCCGGGTGGTGCTGACGCACCACGCCCAGACGGCGGTGGTCGTCATCACCGACGACGGCGCCGGCATTCCGGCCGCACTCCTTCCGGTGATCTTCGACCGCTTCCGGCAGGGCTTGAACGGAGTGAAGATCGGCGGTCTCGGCCTCGGCCTCGCGATCGCGCGGGAGGTGATCGATCTCCACGGCGGAACGATTCATGCCGAGAGCGCCGGAGAGAACTGCGGCTCGACGTTCACGGTCACGCTGCCGCTGCACGGCGCGGCCGACGGAGGTGGCCATTGACTCTGGCCTCGCCGGTCACGCCCGTGGATCACTGCCTCGGCCGCGAAGACGCACCGGTGACGCTGGTGGAGTACGGCGACTATGAGTGTTCTTTCTGCGCTGCCGCGCAACCGATTCTTTGCGACGTCCGCCGGCGCCTCGGCGAGGCGCTTCGTTTCGTTTTCCGCCATTTTCCCCTCCCGCAGGTGCATCCGCATGCGGAGCACGCCGCCGAAAGTGCCGAGGCGGCCGCGGAACAGGATGCGTTCTGGCTGATGCACGACATGCTGTACCGAAATCAACACGCGCTGCGCGACGCGGATCTACTGGGCTACGCGGCCGAGCTCGGACTGGATACGCGGCGCATCGCAAAGGATCTCGTCCACGCGACGAAGGAACAACGCGTGCATCGTGATGTCTCGTCCGGGGTCCGCAGCGGGGTGGTCCGAACGCCGGCCTTTTTCATCAACACCGTCCGTCACGCCGGACCATGGGACATTGGCTCGCTGCTCAATGCACTGGAGAGAGCCGCACAAACCGCCACGCGAGGAGCATGATCATGCAGACCAGAATGGTTACACGCGAGAGCTGGCAGAATTTCTTCGATTCCTTCAGCCGTATCTATACCGGATCGCGGGCGACCCTGGAGATCCTGTCCGGCGACCTCGGCGCGCAGATGGAGGTCGAGGACGTCCCGCTGACCGGGGTCAGCTTCGACCTGACCGGACTGGAGCTGCACTTCCTGACGCGCGAGGGACATCTCGTCCATCGCATCGCCAGTCCGCTGCGTATCAGCATCGAAGAGCGCGAGGACGGCCTCATCGCGGCCATCGAGATCGGCTCGGAGGGCGACGACGTCGAGACCATCCTGAGGCTCATGGCGCCGATCGCGTCGCGATTGCTGCGCGCATGAACCTGAAGCAGCGGGATCGGAAGTTTCTCGCGCGCGAAGCCGAGCCGAAGACCCGCGACCTCCGGACTGTCACGCCGGAGGTCGCGGGTTCGAGCCCCGTCGGCCCCGCCAATCTAAAGCACTCACCAGCCGCCATTCGGCGGCTTTTTTGTTGCTCGCGGAGTACCGCCCGAACGGCGCCGATAGCACGGTGCCGGCTGCCGGAGAGTTTTCACCCCGTCCGCAACAACCGCCTGGGTTCTCTCGTAATGCACGTCCATGACAGCTCAGCTTTCCATTCTTGGCCTCTCGAAAACGTATCGGAACGGGACCCGGGCGTTGAAGGGGATTTCGCTCGATGTTCCGCCGGGGATGTTCGGGCTGCTCGGGCGCAACGGCGCGGGCAAGTCGACGCTGATGCGCATTCTGGCCACGCTGCAGGAGCCGGACGAGGGGACGATCCAGCTCGGAGAGCTCGACGTCATCCGGCAGAAGGAGCGCGTGCGCGAGACGCTCGGGTACCTCCCCCAGTCGTTCGGCTTTCACCCGCGGGTGCGTGCGGAGCGGTTGCTGGATCACTTTGCGGTGCTGAAGGGGCTCGTCGATGCCGGATCGCGGCGCGAGGTCGTGGAGGCGCTGCTGCGGCGGACGAACCTGTGGGATGTGCGCAACCAGCGCGTCGGCACGTTCTCCGGCGGCATGCGCCAGCGCCTCGGGGTTGCCATCGCGCTGCTCGGGAATCCGAAGCTGATCATCGTCGACGAGCCGACGGCCGGACTCGACCCCGAGGAGCGCGTGCGGTTTCTGAACCTGCTGAGTGAGATCGGGGAAGCGAGTGCGGTCATTCTGTCGACGCACATCGTCGAAGACGTCGAGGAGCTGTGCAGCAATCTGGCGATCATCGACCGCGGCGAGATCCTCCTGGCCGGGGCGCCGTCGCAGGTCATCGCGAACATCCGCGGGCGGATCTGGCGCCGCTCCGTGACGCGTGAGGAGCTCCCCGCTGTGGAACGCGAGCATGCGGTGATCTCGACGAAGCTGCTGGCGGGACAGACGATCGCGCACGTATATGCCGAGCAGTCGCCGGGGTCCGGATTCGAGCCGGTCGAGCCCGACCTCAAGGACGTCTACTTCGCGGTCATGGGCGGTCACCGCGGAGCGCGGGCGGCGGCATGAGATTCGGCGAGGTCTTTCGATACGAATTCGCGTACCGCCTCCGCTCGATCTCGACGTGGCTTTATGGCGGCATCCTGTTCGTCATCGGGTTCTACATCATGCATGTCGCCGTCTCCGGCACGAACCCGATCCACGTCAACGCGCCGCACGACCTCGCGGAGAAGACGGTGCTCCTCTGCGGATTGTTCGGCATCCTCGTGACGGCCGGCCTCTTTGCCGACGCCGTCATCCGCGACCGCGCAGCCGGAATGGATGCGCTCCTCTTCACCACCCGCATGCGCCCCGGCGAATATCTCGGCGGCCGCTTCCTGGCTGCGCTGGCGATCAACAGCATCCTCGTCTTCGCGATCCCGATCGGGCTCGCCGTCGCCACGAAGATGGCCTATCTCCCGCGCGATGCGTTCGGTCCGAACAGGCTCGCGGCGTATCTGCAGCCAATGCTGCTCTTCGCGCTGCCGAATCTCGTCCTGGTCGGCGCGATCCTCTTCACGATCGCCGCCCTCACCCGCAAGGTCCTCCCCGTCTACCTCGCCGCGATCGCGATCTTCATCGGTTACCTCGTCGCCGCGAGCGCCTGGAGCGGCATCACGAACCCGCTGCTCTCGGCGCTGGCGGACCCGCTCGGGCTGAACGCGCTCAAGGGCATGACGGAGTATTGGACGGCGTCGGAGCGCAACACGCGTCTGATCGGCTTCCCGGCGATGCTGCTCTGGAACCGGCTGCTCTGGCTCGCCATCGCGGCGGCGCTGTTCGCCGTCCTGCAGCGCACGTTCCGCTTCACGCAACGCAGGGAACGCGATCGCGGCGGCAAACCGGTGGACGCGCCGGGCGAAGGTGGCCCGGCTCGAGAGCGGTCATCCGGAGCCATGCCCCGGATCCGCGGCGTGTTCGGGCCGCGCACGCGCATGCGTCAAACGCTGGCGGTGACGCGCCACTCCCTCGAGGAAATGATGTCGGGCCGCGCGTTTCCCGCGGCATTCCTCGCGACGATCGGCCTGGTGGTGCTCCTGGGCTGGAACGTCGGCGAGGTGGCCTGGGGCGAGACGATCACATGGCCGGTCACGCATCTCGTCGCGGCCATCGTTCTGTCGGAGCCTGCCTTCGTCATTCCCTGGCTGGTCATCGCGCTCTTCGCGGGTGAGCTGGTGTGGAAGGACCGCGAGACGGGAGCGGCACAGATCGCGGATGCCGCGCCCGT
>CAMPKJ010000300.1 GCA_946887105.1 uncultured Acidobacteriota bacterium
CTCAAAGGAATCACGTTTGCCTTCGTTGCTTTCCTATTCAGTTGTCAAGGAACCGGCCTGCTGATCGCTTCGGATCGATGCTGAGCGCGACTCGCTTTGCTTCGCGCCCACCGTCCATCCGGCGGGATCACTTACAACTCGCTGCAACCGCTTGTTATTTCAACTGCTTACTGCTCTTTTCGCTTCACGCGGTTTCGCGTCGGGACAGCTGCTAACCGGGTGACCCACGCGCTTATTTCAATCCGCGGTTTCGGCCTTGCTGAGCCTGCCGGCGTTTCCGGCGCGGACCGAGCATAACGGTTTCCGGCGCAGGACATTCCCGCGCACGCGAGATCACATCCCGATCGGATGCCAGACGGTCTTCGACTCCTGAAAATCGAAGATCGCATACGGCCCCTGCGCACGCCGCGCGTCCGCCCAGCCGATGCCGTCGCCGTCGAAATGCACCACCCGCTTGACGTTCTCCGCCGCGGCCTGCTGCACCTTGACGATCGCATCCGCCGCCACACCGGTGGTATCGATCGCGTTCACATCCATATGCGACGCGAGCCACGGCACGAGCTCGCTCTTGATGCCCGAAATCAGATTGATGACCCCGGCAGGCACATCGGAGGTCTGGAAGACCTCGCCCATCGTGATTGCCGCAAGCGGACGCATCTCAGAAGTGACGGCCACGACCGTATTGCCGCCGACGAGCGCGGGCGCAATCCGGCTGACCAGGCCCAGCAGCGCCGGCTGCTCGGGCGCGATGACGCCGACGACGCCTGTCGGCTCCGGCACGGTGAAGTTGTAATAAGGACCGGCCACGGGATTCACGGAGCCGAACAGTTGCGTGTACTTATCGCTCCAGCCGGCGTAATAAACCCAGCGGTCGATGACCGCTTCGACTTCCTTGCGCGCATCCGCGGCGGCCGAGCCCTGCTGCCGCAATTCATCGATCAGTTCCGCCGCGCGCGACTCACACACTTCGGCGATGCGATAGAGGATCTGTCCGCGGTTGTAGGCGGTCTTGCCGCTCCATCCGCTCTGGGCCTTGCGCGCGGCCGCGACGGCGTTACGCAGGTCTTTGCGCGACCCGCGGCATGCATTGGCGAGCAATGTTCCCCCTTTGCCGGTCACGGCGTAGAAACGGCCCGACTCCGTGCGAGGAAACTCGCCGTTGATGTAGAGCTTGTAGGTCTTACGGATATTGAGACGGGTCATGACAGCACCACGTACGGACCGAGGCCGTGGATGCCGCCTTCGCGCCCGAAACCGGACTCTTTATAGCCGCCGAACGGCGAAGTCGGATCGAATTTGTTGTACGTATTCGCCCAGACCACGCCGGCGCGGAGCTTCTGCACCATCTTCAGAATGCGCGAGCCTTTTTCCGTCCAGACGCCGGCGCTGAGGCCGTACGGCGTGTTGTTCGCCTTCTCCAGGGCCTCTTCGGGCGTGCGGAACGTCAATACCGAGAGCACCGGTCCGAAGATCTCTTCCTGGGCGATGCGGGACGACTGCGAAACGCCTGTAAAGAACGTCGGCGCGAACCAATAGCCGCGCGCCGGAAGCGCACAGGAGGACTGGAACATCTCCGCCCCCTCTTCCACGCCGCTGTCGACCAGCTCGCGAATCTTCTCGAGCTGCATCCGGGAGTTGATCGCACCGACATCCGTGTTCTTATCGAGCGGATTGCCGACGCGCAGCGTATTGATGCGATCGCGCAGTTTGCGCGTGATCGGCTCCGCCACGGATTCCTGTACGAACAGGCGCGAGCCGGCGCAGCAGACGTGCCCCTGATTGAAGTAGATCCCGTTGATGATTCCTTCGACGGCCTGGTCGAGCGGCGCGTCTTCGAACACGATGTTCGGGGCCTTGCCGCCCAGTTCGAGCGTCAGCCGTTTCTTCGTGCCCGCCAATGCGCGCTGGATTCGTTTTCCGACCTCGGTCGAGCCGGTGAACGCGACCTTGTCGACGTCACTGTGCGACACGAGTGCGGCGCCGGTTGCTCCCGCGCCTGTAATGATGTTCACGACGCCGGCCGGCAGGTCCGCTTCCTGGAAGATCTCCGCGAGCATCAACGCCGTGATCGGCGTCGTTTCGGCGGGCTTGAGGACCACCGTGTTTCCCGCAGCCAGTGCCGGCGCGATTTTCCACGCCGCCATGAGCAGCGGGAAGTTCCACGGGATGACCTGCCCCGCCACGCCGACCGGCGAGGCCGTGCGGTTCGGGAAGGCGTATTCGAGCTTGTCCGCCCAGCCCGCGTAATAGAAGAAGTGCGCGGCGGCCAGCGGGATGTCGATGTCGCGCGATTCCTTGATCGGTTTGCCGCCGTTCAGCGTCTCCGCGACGGCCAGATAACGCGATTTCTCCTGAATCAGTCGCGCGATCCGGAAAATGTACTTTGCGCGTTCCGAGGGGGAAATCCTGCGCCAGACTTTCTCATACGCGCGGCGTGCTTCCTTGACGGCGCGGTCGACGTCGTGCGCATCCGCCTCCGCGATCTCGGCAAGCTGATCTTCCGTGGCCGGATTGAGCGTCTCGAACCATTTCTTCGAATGCGGCTCGACGAACTTCCCGCCGATGAAGAGGTTGTAGCGCGACGCGATTTTGACGTGATCGGTGGCCTCGATCGACGGCGCGTACTCCCACAATACAGACGAGGAGGCCGCTCCCGGCGTGAGGCGTTCTCTGGTTTCGATTTCTGTGGTCGTCATTGTGTGTGCTCAGTCGAGAGTGAAGTAATCGCCCGACTGATATGCGCCGGTACGCTCTTTTCGCAGCTGCATGAGGATGTCGTTCAAGAGTGAGGATGCTCCGAGCCGGAAGAGCTCGGGGTTCATCCATTCGGGCCCGAGGGTCTCGTAGAGCAGGACCAGGTACGCCAGCGCGAGCTTGGCGTTGGAGATCCCGCCGGCCGGCTTCATGCCGATTTTCTTGCCGGTGACGTGGTGAAAATCGCGGATGGCCTCGAACATGGCCAGCGTGACCGGCAGCGTGGCATTGACGCCGACCTTGCCCGTCGACGTCTTGATGAAGTCGGCGCCGGCATACATGGCAATGAGCGACGCACGCCGCACCTGGTCGTAATTCGCGAGCTCGCCCGTCTCCAGAATCACTTTGAGGTGCGCCGGACCGCATGCTTCCTTCACTTCGGCGATCTCGTCGAACACCTTCTGATAATCGCCGGAGAGGAAGGCCCCGCGGTCGATGACCATGTCGATCTCATCCGCGCCGAGCGCGACGGTCTCGCGCGTCTCCTGCACCTTGATGCTGGTGAAGGTCTGGCCGCTCGGAAACCCGGTCGCGACCGAGGCTACATTGATGTTCGTCCCCTTCAGCGCCTGCTTCACGAACGGCACCATGGTCGGATAGACGCAGACCGCGGCGACGTGCGGGATGGTCCCATCGGACGGGTCCGGGCGGATGGCCTTGTTGCAGAGCGCGACTACCTTCCCGCGGGTGTCCTTCCCCTCGAGCGTGGTCAGGTCGATCATGGTGATGGCCAGCTTCAGCCCCCAGACTTTCGATTCCTTCTTGAGAGAGCGCTTGGCGAGCGAGGCGGCGCGTTCTTCGAGCGCCACCGCGTCGACGCCGTGGTCGAGCTCGAGCGCCTCGGCCACGCTGCGGCGGAACCGAGCCGGCGCGAAGCTCGCTGTGGATTGCGTGATCAATGATTCCGACATGAGGACGAATAAGGTAGCACTACTCCGGCCCCTTCATGCCCGGGCCGGTCAATGGCAGTCGTGCGCCGCCGCCAGAAACGCTTCCAGCGGCCCGTACACTTCCGCCGGCTTTTCGAGCCACGGGAAATGTCCCGCGTCATCGATGAGCACCAGGCGCGAGCCGGGAAACGTCGCGTGCACCTCGGCGGCGCTTTCGAGCGGGTCCTGCTTGCCGTGCATCACGAGCACGGGCGCCTTCACCTTCTCCAGCCCGGCGCGGAGGTCGAGCGCCATCATCTGCATGACCACGCCCCAGAACACCGCGTCGTTGAACGACTCCTCGTTCATCGGGCCGGTGAGCAGCGCGGACTTGCTGCGATCCGCAAAGTACGCGGCGGTCTTCGCTTTCGTGATCTCCAGCACGGCGCGTTTGCGATCCGCCTTCATGCGTTCCGGCGCGCTCCATTCCTTGATGCGCGCCTTCTCGTCGACCGAAAAGCGCGCTTCGAGATTGGTGTTGAACTTCGGGACCGCCGATAACGTCGGACCGCCGGAGTCGATGAGCGCCAGCGCGTTGATGCGATCCGGATGTTCGCGCGCATACATCATCGAGAGGATGCCGCCGAACGAATGGCCGACCAGAGTCAGCTTCTCCCGCTTCAGCTCGCGGCGCAGCGCGTCGAGATCCGCGGTCAGCTTCTTGAAGTCGAGCACCTCGCCGTCGTACTTCTCGAGTCTGGACTTGCCGGTGCCGCGCTGATGAAACAGCACCGCCGCGTACTGCTTCCCGAGCCTTTCGGCGATCGGTCGGAGGTACTCGGGCGAGAACCCCGGACCGCCGGAGAGCAGCACCACCGGCTCCCCTTTTCCGACCACCTCGTAATGCAGCGTCACGCCGTCGCCGGACTGAAACGTCGCGGCGGAGAGCGGAAGAGAAGCAAGAAGGACCAGCGGCAGAAGGCGGCGCATTGCGCGAAGTGTAGCGCGTGATAATGCGCGCGTGCCGCTCCCCCGCATCACCGTGCTGACCGCCGTGTACAACGGTGCGCGCTATCTCGCCGAGGCGATCGAGAGCGTGCTGGCGGACGGCTTTGAAGACTTCGAATACGTGATCGTCGACGACGGCTCGACCGATGCGACGCCGCGGATTCTCGCCGACGCGGCCGCGCGCGATCCGCGCATCGTCTTCCTGCGCCATGAGCCGAACCGCGGCATCGCCGCGGCAACCAATCGCGGGCTGGCCATCGCGCGCGGCGCGTACATCGCCCGTCTCGATGCGGACGACATTTCGCTTCCCGGACGCCTGGCGCGCGAAGTGGCGTATCTCGACGCGCACCCCGGCGTAGCGCTGGTCTCGATGAACTTCGACATCATCGATGCCGGTGGGGCCGTGCTGTACGGCTCGCGCCGCCGCGATCATCCGCCGCAGGTCGTCGAGTACCTGCTCAACTTCAGCAACTCGATCGGCGGCCACAGCCAGGTGATGTTTCGCAAGAGCGCGGTGGATGCGGCGGGCGGCTACGACGAGTCGTGCGCTGCGTCGCTCGATTACGACCTCTGGACGCGCATCGTCCGTCACGGACGCATCGTGGTGCTTCCCGAGACCGGCATGCGCTATCGCATGCACGACGAGAACGTCACCAGCCGCGCGCGCGAGCAGCAGATCGAAGTGGGGCAACGCGTGGTCCAGCGAACGCTCTCCGCGCACCTCGGCCGCGCCGTGCCGGAAGACGAAGTACGCGCGCTCACGCACGCCTGGCGGCCGGTGCTTCCCGCGATCGACGCGAACCGCGCGAATGCGATCCTGCGCGAGGCGTATCGCGTTTTCTGCGCGCGCGAGCCCGACCGTCACGTGCGCCGCATCGTGCGAAAGGTGAAAGCGCGGAGGCTGATGAACGCCGCGATGCTGCTGCTCGTGAAAGGCGACATTGCGAATGCGATGCGGCATGCGGGACACGCGCTGCGGTGGGACCTGGGGGCGGCGATCGGGCGCATGGTGAAGATCGTCGCCGGGATCGCGGAACGCCGGCGCGGACGCCGGCGCTCCGGGGACGTTGCCTAGGG
>CAMPKJ010000301.1 GCA_946887105.1 uncultured Acidobacteriota bacterium
GAGATGTTGATGTCGTGGCCGGTCTCTTCCTTCGTGGCGGGCGTGAAGATCGGCTCGCGCAATCGGCTCGCGGTGGTCAGCCCTTCTTCGAGCCGGATCCCGCAGACCGTGCCGCTCTCCTGGTACTCCTTCAGTCCGGAGCCGACCAGATAGCCGCGCGCGACGCATTCGATCGGAATGACGTCGCAGCGCTTCACGATCACGCTGCGTCCGCGCAGCTCGTCGTGATGGCGCAGGTCGGATGGGAAGCGCTCGAACTCCGTTTCGACCAGATGATTCTCGACGCGCGGAAAGCGGCGGAACCAGTAGTTCGAGATCTGCGTGAGCACGGTGCCCTTGTCGGGGATTCCGGGCGAGAGCACGACGTCGAACGCGGAGATGCGATCGGTGGCGACGAACAGGAAGCGATCGTCATCGATGTCGTAGACGTCGCGAACCTTGCCGCGGCGCGCGAGAGGGAAGGGGAGGGCGGTCTCGGTGATTGCGGCGCTCATGCGCGCGCATTGTATGGTCGCGAGAGCCGCCCTTACCCGTGGAGTTACTGCGTAATTCTCCAGCCCGCTGCCTCACGCTTGAGGTTGGCGGTGCCGGTGCGCACCGCATGATTGCGGACCTTGCGCGCGTATGTGGAGTCGATCTTCTTGCCGAGGGATGTCGGATCGATCTTCTGCCCCTTGGCGAAGAGAATGCCGGGCTCGGCGAGCAGGGTCGGAGTCAGGTACGTCGGGTCGCCGGTGCGGTTGTCGATCGTCGACGTGTAGGGGAAGACCACCGCGTAACGGACGTCATCGGCCGCGCATGGATCAGCGACGGCGAACTCGACCGATCCGACCTCCACCGGGACCGGAAGCGGCTCCTGGTTGTGGCCGTACGGCGGAATCGGCAGCGGCGCCTCGGACAGGATGGTGTTGCCGTCGGCGTCGAACACGCTGACCAGCAGGTTCACGGCGCAGCTGCCAAGGTTCACGGCGCCGACGTTCGTGCGCCAGCCGTTGCCGTGGCGGACGCTCGGCGCGATCGAGCTGATGCCATCCGAGTCGTAGTCGAGCAGGCCGGCCCACACGCCCGGGATGGTCTGGCCGTACGTGCCGTTCGGCGTGTTGTTGAACGTGTCGGTGGTCACGAGAAACGAGCGCGAGAGCACGTCATCCGGCAGATCGGGATTGTCATCGGCGAACGTGGCCACGAGCAGCGAGCCGCTTCCCTCGATGCCGTAGAGGTCGTCGAGGATGTTGTCCGAAAACGCGATCGAGTTCGGCGGCAGCTCGATGAGCTTCTCGGGACCGGGGGCGCCGCCGGTGGGCAGGAACGAGACGCTGACGTTCAGCGTGCTGTCGAGATGCGGGTTGAAGATCGTGAAGCGCGTCATCCAGTGCGTGCCGAAGGCGCCGCGCGAGTTGCCGGACGCGGTGATGACGTAGGTGTCGTTGAGCTGCGCCATCGCGGGAAGCGAGGCGAGGCAGATCAGTGCAGCGAGCAGGAGCAGTTTAGGGGTTTTCACAGGACCGTATTTCCTTTCGAGGTGCGATGCCACGACGCTACCGCGGTGCCGCGACTGCACTGGCGGTGCCGAGCCACGGCTGAGCATTTCACGCTGAAAATAAACAACTTAGAGGCGTCAATGTTCCCGCGCCGGCGCCCGGGCGACTCTCGCAGGCTACACTACGTCCATGAATCAGATCAGCGATCGTCTGCGCGGACTGGTGCAGTCCGACATCCGCCGCATGTCCCGTGAATGCGAACGCGTCGGCGGCATCAACCTCGGCCAGGGCATCTGCGATTTGCCGACCATTCCCGAGCTCGTCGAAGGCGCCTGCGATGCCATCTCCTCCTCGAAGGCGACCTACTCGAAGTTCGAAGGCATCGATCTGCTGCGCGAACGCATCGCCGCGAAGTGCGAACGCTTCAACGGCTTCTCCGTCGATCCATCGAAGGAGCTCGTCGTGACCGTCGGATCGACCGGAGGCTTCGCCGCCGCGACCATGGCCACGCTGAACGCCGGCGATGAAGTGATCCTCTTCGAGCCGTACTACGGCTATCACCTCAACACGCTGAAGGTCCTGGGCATCGAGACGAAGTTCGTCCCGCTGCAACTGCCCGACTGGTCGATCGACTTCGACGCCTTGCGCGCGGCATTCGGACCGAAGACGCGCGGCATCGTGGTCTGCACGCCGTCGAATCCGTGCGGCAAGGTCTTCACGCGCGACGAGCTGGAGAAGATCGCCGCGCTCTGCCGCGAGTTCGGCGCGTGGTGCTTCACCGACGAGATCTACGAATACATCGTCTACGACGGACGGCATCACCTCTCGATGGCTGCGGTCGATCGCGAAATCGCGGTGACGATCAGCGGCTTCTCGAAAACGTTTTCGGTGACCGGCTGGCGCATCGGCTACGTCGCCGCGGACGCGCGCGTGATCGCGCCGATCGGCCTGGTGAACGATCTGTTCTACGTCTGCGCTCCGACGCCGCTGCAGTGGGGCATCGCGCGCGCGCTGGAGATCGGCGACGACTACTATCGCAATCTCGCCGCGGACTACGAAAAGAAACGCGACCTGCTCGCCGAGGCGTTGCGCGAAGGAGGCTTCCGCCCGTTCGTGCCGCAAGGCGCGTATTACATGCTCGCGGAGATTCCGGACGGATTCACCGACGCGCGCGAAGCGGCAATGACGCTCATCGAAGAGATCGGCGTCGCCTCCGTTCCCGGCGCGTCGTTCTACGCGACCGGCGGCGGCGATCGCCTGCTGCGCTTCTGCTTCGCGAAGGACTTCGGCGCGCTCGAGGAGGCGTGCCGGCGGTTGGCGGGGTTTGGGGTGACGGCGTAGCCGCCGAAGTCGCAAAGTCTCAAAGTCGCAAAGTCTCAAAGAGGCTTCGTTTCCTGCGGCCTTTCCTTTGAGACTTTGCGACTTTGCGACTTCCGGCCTACTTCTGGTGCGCGGCCCGCAAATCCTCGAGGATGTCCTCGGCGTGGCGCGCCGTATCCACCTTCTTGTAGATCTTGCGAATGCGGCCGTCGGGGCCGATCCAGAACGTCGTGCGCGCCACGCCCCAGGTGCGGCGGCCGTAGAGGTTCTTCTCTTTCCAGACGCCGTACATCTTGGCGACGTCGGCGGTCGCATCGGACAGCAGGGGGAAGTTGAGATTGTGCTTGCCGCGGAACTTTTCGTGGCTTTCCAGTGAGTCGATCGACACGCCGAGGACCACCGCGTGCTCCTTGGAGAGATCGGCTTCGTGATCGCGGAACGAGCAGGCTTCCGCGGTGCAGCCGGGGGTGTCGTCCTTCGGATAGAAGTAGAGGATGACGTCCTTCCCCTTGTGCTCCTTCAGCGACATCTCCTTGCCGCGCGTCGAGGGAAGACGGAAGTCGGGAGCCTTGTCGCCGACTTTGGGTTCGTAGAAGTCCTGCATGATGTCGTCTCTTTCTAGTTCGCCGCGCTTGCGCCGAACAGCGCCTTCTCGGCGATGAGGACTGCGTTCAGCGCCGAGCTGCGGCGCAGATTATCGCAAACCGCCCACACCCAGAATCCACCGCGGATCGAGGCGTCGGGACGCACTTCCGCGACCAGCACTTCGTCCTTGCCGGCCGCGTCGATGGTGCCGAACTGCTGATCGCCTTCCTGCATCGCGATCGCGGCGTTCGACTGCAACGCCGCCACGATGCGCTCGCGCTCCAGCGGAGACGCTGTCTTGATGAACAGCGAGAACGTATGTCCGTGAAAAATCGTCCCCTGCGTGACCAGCAAGGCCAGCTCCGCACGTGGATCGGTGAGGGAGCGCACCTGCGAGACGATCCGCTCCTCGTTGTGCTCCGTCGCGGGATAGAGGTTGAACGCGAGCTGCCGGTCGAAGATCTCCTTCGGCACGGTCTGGACGCTCAGCACGCTGATGGTCTGCGCCGCGAGCTCCTCGATGCCGCGCTGTTCGAACTCGGACGCGGGCTGCACGACTGTGGCGGTGCAGCTTTCGATCGGGCTGAGCGTCGCGATCTGATGGAGGATCAGCGCAATCGGAATCGCGACCGGATGCGGCGAGACGAGCAACGTGTCGTCCGCGCCGATCTCTTCGAGGTTCACGCCCGCGATGGCGAGCTTCCCCTCCTCGGAGAGCGCCGGCTGCGAGAGGTCGACCGCGATGAAGTCATCCTCGGCATGCCGCGCGATCCACTGCTGATTCGAGGCGGCGGGGCCGCAGAAGAACACCACGTCGAGATCGTCGAGACCTTCCTGCGCGACCGAGGCGACCACGGCCGGTTGCTCGTCGATCTCGGTCAGCGCGCCGGCGCCTTCGCCGATGGCGTCGAGCAAGGCGAGCTTCGCGTACGGAAAGGCGCGCTCGCGGAGGATGCTCTTGATCTCGTTGCCGACGAGGGTGAGCGGATTGACGATGCCGAGGCGGTAACCGGCGGGGGACTTTGGATGCGCCATGGCGGCGCGTTGTATCACAGCGCTGTCAGGGCGCGGTTGGAGGTTCCTCGGCGGGTGGCGTGTCCGCCGCGATGAATCCCGCGGGCGCGGCCGTCCCCGGAAACGCGATCGACCACAGCTTCACCAGCGGTCCGGAAACGAGGTAGCAGATCGCACCCACGAACCAGAACTCGCGCGGCCACTTGAACGCCAGCGCCAGGATTGCGGCCAGCGCGAGGAAGTACATCAGCGAGCGCTCTTTCTGCAGCGACAGGCCCTTCTGGCTGCGGTACTTCACCGGCGACACCATCGCGAAGGCGGTGAAGACGGTCACGATCATCACGATGATCCCGAAGCGGCGGTCGGTGACCGGCACCGGCGCGTAGAAGATCATCGACGCGAGCGTCAGTGCTCCGGCGGGGCTGGGCAGTCCGACGAAATAGCGGTAGTCGGTCTTGCCGGTCTGCACGTTGAAGCGCGCCAGCCGCAGCGAAACGGCGGCGAGAAAGAGGAACGCGATTCCGCCGCCCAGTTTTTCGAAGACCTGCAGTCCCCACGCGTAGACCAACACCGCCGGCGCGGCGCCGAACGTGACCACGTCGGCGAGCGAGTCGTACTCCTTCCCGAACTCGGACGTGGCGTTGAGCTGGCGGGCGATCATGCCGTCGAACGTGTCGAAGACGGCGGCGAAGAGAAGAGAGAGACAGGCGGTGCCGAAGAACTCCGCGGCGGCGCCGTCGCGGCCGAGGGTCGTGGCTTCGATGCCGCGCGTCGCGTAGATGATGGCGCGGAAGCCGAAGAAGAGATTGAGGATCGTGAGCGACGTCGGGATGACGTAGATGCCGCGGCGGAGGTTGGGGCGCACGGGCTTCATTGGGGCGCGATTGTCATGCAAAGGGGGTTCCGTTGGGAACCCCCTTTGGCGGATCGGCGGTGTTGAGGAAAAGTGTCTGCGGTCTTGTTTCTATGCGACGGCAGTGGACGACTCGTAACTGCGGACCCGTTCGGCCATCTGGTCCTTGAGGTGGAGCTTCCGCTTCTTCAACGTCTTTTCTTCCAGCTCGTCGTCGACGGTGATGTCGGTACGGGAAGTGAGCTCGGCCAGCCGGTTCTCGCAGCGGCGATGCTCGTCCGCCCATTGACGGAACTCGGGATCCTGGTCGGAAAGAATGCGTTGAATGTCAGCGGCACGATTCGACATCGATTGTCCTCCTTCGAAAGTACCTATCCGCACGGCGGATTCTAGCACTCCGCCTGCCAACGGAAAGTCGGTTCCTCGGAGTGCCTCGGGCGTTCCTTGGAGTG
>CAMPKJ010000302.1 GCA_946887105.1 uncultured Acidobacteriota bacterium
AAACGCGATCGCCGAAGCGCCCGCGGCGATCGTTTTCGACTCCGACCATTCGGGCAGACGTCCTTCGATGCGCGGCGCGAGCGCGACTTCGATCGGCCCGGCAAATCCATTGCGGCGCACCTCGACCTGCAACGTGGCGGCGGACGCGGACAAAGCAAGCAGCAGACTGAGAGCGAGCGAGGCACGCATGGCGATCTCTCCGGCGATGGGCGGCGAGGTGCGTTATTTCTGGAGCGTGGCAGGCGGGACGCCGGACTGCGCGACCGCGGCGGGAGCGGTCACGACGTTCGTGTCGTGAGCGGGGCGTCTGATCTCGATCGAGGCGACCGTCCATTCGGCGAGCATGGCCGGTGCGGCTTCAGGCGCGAAACCAACGCAGTTCAGGTTGGTGATGGTCTCGCAGCCTTCATGGATGACAGGCCGGCATTTGGTGAGACTGCCGGGCGTGTCCACGCAAACGCGGTCGATGCAGGTCGAGCACGGGATTGCGTACAACGGGACGGCCGAGAGAAGCAGCAGACTACAGACGAGGGCGAACCGTACGAGCTTCATCGTATCTCCTTTGATTCCGGAACGACCGTCGCGCCGGCAACGGCGGCCGGCGCGGTGACGACCGTCGTGCCTTCGGCGGGGCGGCTGATCTCGATCGAGGCGACCGTCCATTCGGCGAGCACCGCCGGCGCCGCATCCCGCTCCGAGAAACCGGTGCAGAACGACGACGGCTGCGTGAAGCAGTAATCCTGGCCGATCTGGCAGCGCGTACCGCTGTCGGGCGTGGAGATGCAATACGGATAGACGGGACCATCGCAGCTTCTGCATCCGATGGCGAACGAGGGAGTGGCGGCGAGGAGCAACAGACTACAGACGAGAGTGAGCCGAATGAGCTTCATGTTTTCTCCTTGGATCCGGAAAGATCGCCGTGCGGCACTATGCCGAAGGAGAACCACGCGCACTAGGGACACTTTCGAACATGAGAGCGCCGGCGCGAAACGCGCCGGCGCTCTGCCGTTGCCTAGTTCTTCACCGGTTTCCAGCACACGCTGGTGTCGTTCGGATCGGCCGAGTTCCCCGGCATGTGCTCGAAGGCGACGAACTGCGCGGGATTCGCGGAGCGGTTCTTCACCGTCGCGCCGTATTGCGCCAGCGCGGCGTTCATCGCGGTCAGGCGATCCTTCGAGTTGACCTGCTGCAGCGGCAGCGTCACCACGCCCGATTTGTACACCTCGGCGCGGCTGTACGGCTGTCCGGAGACGATCGTGCCGACCAGCACCGCCTTCATATCCGCTGCGCTCTGGCCCTGCCCGTTCTTGCCTCCAACGACATCGGGCGGCAGCAGTTCCGGATTGGCGATCCACCCTTCCTTGCGCGCCACCGCGTTCGCGAACGCGATCAGCTCATCGACGGTGTTGTTGAGCGCGACGTAATCGCGCAGCGGCAGCGGATTGTCGCCCGTGCCGGTCTCCTGAACGTGTCCGGCCAGATGCGGTCCGGTCGCGCACGAGTTGCCGAACGAAACCTGCACGGCGCTGTCGGTCTGGTACATGTACGTGCCCGGATCGCCGCCGCCCGGAGGCGTCGGCGCATCATCGCCGCAGTAGGTCGCGTGCGAAGAGGTGTCCTGCAGCGCGTGCAGGTAGAGCGCGAAGCGCGCGATCTGCACCGGCACCGGCGTCGGCTTCGGCGACTTCCACAGCTTGCCGGTGGTCCGCTTCGGATCGGCGAGCCACGACGCCAGCTGGTCGTAGTACGTCACCGGATCGGTCGACGAATCGAGCACCTTCTTTCCCGCGGCCGTGTTGATCGGCACGGCCGGCGGATTGGGGATGTTCGAGCCGGGCATGACCATCGGCACGTTGCCGACGATGTTCATCCCGGTGACGCAGCCCGTTCCATCCGCATTCACCAATCCGACGGTGCACAGCAGACCCGGATCGCTCGCCGATGCGAGCATGCCCCACTGGCGCAGATTGGCGAGCGTCTTCTGATAAACGTCGTCGATGCGTACCGGATAGCCCGGCTTCGGATAGTGGAACGGATAGAGCGCCTGCACGCCGCCCGCGCCATGCACGTCCGTCCCCTGTCCGTTCGGCGAGAAGGGGACCACGTAATGATCGAGCGGACCGTCCGTGGCGATATTGGTGCGCTGGAATCCGTTGAAGTTCGCGGTGACGTAATCGCGGCCGCTGTTCGGCGCCGTCTGCAACGTGTTTCCCGCCTGGATGGCGTTCAGGTTCGCGGCCTGCACGCCGCATTGGTCGATCGGAACGTACTGCGCGTAATCCGTGACCTCGTTGTATGCCGCGATCCAGTACGCGACGTCGGAGCGGTAGCCGAGAGCGAGCGCGATGAAGTAGGTCGAGTCCGCGTGAATCATGCTGCGGCCGGGCATGATCGTCCCGAAATCGATGACCTGCTGCGGACACGCGAGATTCGGCTGCGGCGGCACGACACAGTTCGGCGTCAGGCACCAGCTCAGCGTTCCGTTGACGCCCCGCCGCGGCAGACAGAGGTCTTCCAGAAACGCGCTGGCGCTCTGCGCCACGAACATGAGCACGATCGTGCACACCACCACCGATTGACGTCGTACAGTCATAGACGAATCTCTCCTTGCTCCTAGGAGAGCCGCGAGAGGCGCGAAACCCTACCCCGCCCGCAGCACTTCGCCCAGTGTCCGGCACGCAACCACGATCCGCCGTTCGCTCGCGCCGCCGAAGCCGAGCACGAGACCGCTGCGCGACGATTTGCCCGCGTAACACGTCGAGAGCGCGGTCATGTCCAGGCCGCGTTTTGCGCCTTCGCGAACGATGACGCGATCGTCGGTGCCGTCCGGCAGAAACGCGGAGACGTGCAATCCGGCGTCGATGTTGTGCGGCACGAGCTGCGGAACGTGCTCGCGCAGTCCGCGCACGAGCGCGTCCCGCCGCGAGTGATACAGCGCCCGCATGCGGCGCAAGTGCCTCCCGAAATGTCCCTCCGCCAGAAATTCTGCGAGCACGATCTGTTCGAGCGTCGGCGAGAAGAGATCGATCGACTCGCGATGGCGGATGAAGTCGTCGCGCAACTCGCGCGGCACGACCATGTAGCCGATGCGCAGCGACGGGAAGAGCACTTTGCTGAACGTGCCGACGTAGATCACGCGCGACGCGGTGTCGATGCCTTGCAGTGCGCCGAGGGGACGGCTGGCGTAGCGGTACTCGCTGTCGTAATCGTCTTCGATGATCCACGAGCGCGTGCGCCGCGCCCACTCGAGCAGCGCCAGGCGGCGCGACACGGTCATCGACATGCCCAGCGGATATTGATGCGATGGCGTGACGTACACGGCGCGCACGCGTTTGCCTTTTGCGGCCACGACGCGCACGTCGATGCCTTCCTCATCGACGCGAACCGGGACGAGCTGCGCGCCTCCGCGCTGCAACGCGTCGCGCGCGCCGGGATAGCCGGGCTCCTCGACGCAGACCGCGCTGCCGCGGCCGAGGAGCGCGAGCGCGCAGATCTGGAGCGCCATCTGCGAGCCGGAGACGATCAGCACCTGATCGGCTTCGCAGCGCACCGAGCGCGCGGTGCGGAGGTAATCGGCGATGGCCGCGCGCAGCGGCGCGTAGCCGGCGGGATCGCCGTACGCCATCTGCTCGACGGTGAGCTGTCGCGTGTGTTTGGTGATCAGGCGCGTCCAGAGCCGCAGCGGAAACCTGTCGAGCGCGGGGAGACTCACGCGCAGCGGTCCGAGCTGCGGCGGTGGCGCGGACGCGATGCGCTTCACCTCCACGCCAGCGTGCGGTGGCGCGGTCTGCGCGAGCTCGTCCGGAATCGAATCCTTCACGTACGTGCCCGAGCCGACCCGTCCTTCGACGTAGCCCTCGTGCAGCAACTGCTCGAACGCATTCACGACCGGCAGGCGCGAGATGCCCAGCTCCGCGGCGACGGCGCGCGTGGACGGCAGGCGCTCTCCGGGACGCAGCCGGCCCGACAGAATCGCGCCGCGATAGCCATCGTAGATCTGCCGGTAGTACGGCGTGTCCGCGCCGGCGTCGAAGGGGAAAGTGGTCATGGCGCAATGCTCTGGATTGGTCATCGCGAGCGTACCACCCGCGCGCTAGATTCGGCGCATGAGCAATCGTGATTTCGACTTCCTGTTCGAGGGCACCTGGCGCATCCACAACCGCCGCCTCCGCGAGCGGCTGGCGGACTGCAATGAGTGGATCGAGTTCGCATCGACGTACTTCGCGCGTCCGATCTGGGGCGGCGCCGCGCACATGGACGAGTACGAGGCGCTCGACACGCTCCTTGGTGAGATCCACGGAATGACGCTCCGTCTCTACGACCAGAAGTCCGGCCAGTGGGCAATCTACTGGGCGAATCGCGACAGCGGCCGCCTCGACGCGCCGATGTACGGTCAGTGGAACGACGGCCGCGGCGAGTTCTACAACCAGGAGCCGTTCCGCGGCCGCATGATCTACGTCCGCTTCCTCTGGTTCCACGAGTCGGAGCACACGGCGCGCTGGGAGCAGGCCTTCTCCGACGACGGCGGCAAGAGCTGGGAGACGAACTGGATCATGGAGATGGAGCGCGTGCGATGAACGCTGTTTACGAGCTGCGCCAGTACACGCTCCATCCCGGCAAACGCGACACGCTGATCGACCTCTTCGAGCGCGAGTTTCTGGAGACGCAGGAAGCGTGCGGGATGACCATCCCCGGACAATTCCGCGATCTCGACGATCCGGATCGCTTCGTCTGGTTCCGCGGCTTCCCCGACATGCCGCGGCGCAAGGAGGCGCTGACGTGTTTCTACGGAGGTCCGGTGTGGAACGCGCATCGCGACGCGGCCAATGCAACCATGATCGATTCCGATGACGTGCTGCTCTTGCGGCTGTTCGATGGATCTTCGTTTCCGGTCAGCGCGCCGCGCTATTTCCTGACCGTGTATTCGTTCGACGTGCCTGTCAGCGACGACGTGCACATTCCGGCGCTGACCCTCTTGCGAACCGAGCCCGCCGAGAACAACTTTCCGAGGCTGCCGGTGCGGACCGGCGAGCACGTGATCGTGGCGCTCACGGCGGAGGAGAACGAGATCGTGCTGCCCGGCGCAAAGGTGCAACGGCTGCGGCTGGAGCCGACCGCGCGGTCGAAAATGCGACACGCCGGCACCGACGTGGCGGCGCCCTATTGTTGAACGAACGACAAAGGGCCTGTGCCGGACGATTTGGCGACCGCGTCACGCGCAGCATCGAGCGATTCCCCAGCTTGCCCACCTCGTGGCCGACTGGACGAACAGGGGTGTCGTGACGCGTGCGTCGCGAGTGCCGCATATGCACGCAGTGCAAAAGTGCAGACGCTCTCGAGCTAAAAGCACGAGCGTCAGAAACGTCGATCTCGATGAGAGGTGCTCAGTTGCGCGGCGCGTCAGCTGCAGCACGGCATCGGTACAGAGCGCGCGGCCGAAGCGCTGGAATGCCGCGGCGCCGGGGAGGCCCCCTCATCCGCCTGCGGCACCTTCTCCCCTCGAAGAGGGGAGAAGGCTGAAACGGGGCGGGGTTACTTCACTCCGTTTCGCAAATCGGTGATGTGGGCCGCCTTGATCTTGGTCGTGCCGGCGGTGATGGTTGGGTCGGTGTAACTGGCCGCGCTGAGCGTGAGTGCGCTGCGCGCGGCGTCGAGAGCGGTGCGCAGGTCGAGCAGGTGCTGGC
>CAMPKJ010000303.1 GCA_946887105.1 uncultured Acidobacteriota bacterium
CAGGTTCCTGATGTCGTCTTCGACGCGTCCCGGCGGATTGATGACTTTGTCGGGATCGACGAACAGGTTCGAGCCCTTCTCGTACGCGAGCTGGAAGTCGGCGAACTCGAGGAGGAACTCGCGATACGAGTCGGCCGCGACGGGCGTGATGATGTCGGCCCGCCAGCTGGTCGGGCCGCCATCGAGCGGGCGCGTGCCGAACGTGATGCCGCTCTCCGAATGCTTCCACGTCGATCCGGCCGGCTCGATGACCAGACCGGCGTAGAGGCCGGCCTGCTGGTGCGTCGACGGACCGAAGTGATCGTGCGTGAAGACCGTGCGCAAGGTGCGGTCGACGTTGTTGTTGTTCAGCACGTCGTCGGCATACCAGCGCGAGATGGTGGTCTGCGCGCCGACGGCGTCGGTGAAGAACGGATGCGCCTCCGGGGTGAGCGTGCGCTGGGTCGTGCCGTTGATCTCGAGGATGCCGCCCTTCGCGTTGATCGCGTCGATGCGCTCCAGCACTTCGTCCGGCGAGAAGCTGCCGTCTTCGTAGTTGAAGCCGTTCGCCGCGCCGTCCGATGCCGTGACGTCGAACTTCACCAGGTGGATGTGCTGGCCGATGATGTCCGTCGGCGTGCGCACCTGGAAGTCGTCCTGTTCGTAATTGCCCGGGATCAGGTTGACCAGGTGATAGGTGATGCAGTCGCGCGAGTTCGCACGGAAGAACAGCGGCTCGGGCGGACGATGGCCGTCCTCGGTCAGCTTGACGTCCTGCCACAACGCCGTGATGCGCTGCTGCGGGAAGTGCCACTGCGCCTTGTTGAACTTCACGTCGAGCTGGAACGACGCGGCCCTGTACGTGCGCGGATTGCCGGTCGCGGCACCCTCGTCGGTCACGCACGGATCGGCATACGGCGCGCCCGGTTTGCGCGGCAGGCCGTTGGTCACGAAACTGCCCGCCGTTCCATCCGGCTTGAACGTGGAATGCGTGCGCTGCTCGTGGAACTGCATCGCCGCGATCTCGACCGCGGTGCCGTTTTCCGGAAGCTCCAGCGCGTCCGCGGTCACGAGCACCTTGCTGAAGTCGAGTCGATTCTGGACCTGCTGCACCGTCCCGCCTTTGATGACGTGCCGCGGCAGTCCGCCGTCGTCGACGGTATCGAGAGGCGGATGCGGCGGGCGATGTCCGGCCAGTCCGGGGATGAAGAACGGATAGCCGGGATTGCCGGTGCCGTTGATGCGCACCTGTCCGTTGACGATGGTCACCGTCGCGCCGGGAAGCGGGGCCATGGCCTTGGTCGGCAGCGGGACGATGGCGGGAATCGGCGTGCCGCGGTTGATCTCGCCGTCCGGCAAGGCGCGCGCGGTGATCGACGGACGCCCGTCGGGATCGAGCGCCGTTCCCTTCTCCAGCACGTCGTGTACGCGCCACATCGCCCACATGCCCTGCGCGAAGTGCGGATAGAAGTGGCAGTGGAAGATCGAGTCGCCGACCGCGAGATTGCGGTTGCCGCTGCCGTGATAGACCATCTCCAGCGTGAACGCGCTGCCCGGTCCGATGGCCTGGCTGTCGAGGTAGGCGGAATCGTCCTCGTTCGGCGTGTGCAGCCACTGGTGCGTGTGCTGGTGATGGATGTGGTGCTCTTTCGAGCCGGCGTGCACGACCCGGAACTTCACGTGATCGCGCAGGTAGCTGTGGTAGACGTTCGACGGATCGTCCGGAAAGAACGCCTTCTGCGCCTTGCGGATCTGCTGCGTGAAACAGCCCAGTTCTCCGGCCCGGATCTGCTCGATCGTGCACGGCGCGTTGGCCGGAACGTCCACCACCATGGCCGGATCGCCGACCGTCCACGCGGAGAGGAAGAACTCCTCGTACTTGCACTCCACGCAGTCCTTCATCGGCCCGATCTTGAAGCGGTTGGCGAGGATCTCCGCGCCGATGCCGCCCGTGCCGTAGTTGATCGCGAACGCGTCGCGCGCGCTGTGCAACGTCTCCTTCAGCTGCGCGTTCTCGAATTGCGGAAAGGCCTGCACCGCGCCGATCTCGTCGTGATAGATGGTCACGAATTCGCGGAAGGGCTGCTCGCGGTCGGGCTCCACTTTCACCGCCGGATACGTGCCCGCCGGGAAGCGTCCGGCGTTCGGTCCCGTGATCAGCGCGGTCAGGTCGGTGTGGACGATGTTGTTGTCCCCGTCCAGCATCTTCAGGACCGGCAGTCCCTCGTATGGGTGACCGGCCGGATACACGGCGTTGTAATTGATGACCGGAAAACCGGCGCCGTTCGTGCTCGTGGTCACGAGGACGAGGTCCTGCGCCGTGATCTGGCTGCGATACCACTCGGCATTCGCCGGCTGCACGGTGACTGCGCCGAACAGACCGGCGTTGATCTGTCCGCCGTCGCCTTCGCCGCCGGTGACCGCACCCATGCTGTGGATGAGGTGACTCCCTTCCCGTTCGGCGAAGTAGAGATAGGACCGGCTTTGTCCCGGGAGCGTGAGGCTGTTCGGGTTGTTGCCGATGTGCGAGCCGTCCCAGAGGATGTTGCCGGCCAGCTGCAGACCGACGATGTGTACCGAGGCTTCGCGCGTCGCCGGCTGTTGATTGTCGCGAGGCGTTTCGGCGAGCAGGTTCTGGAAGTCGATTTCCAGGCAGTCGCCGACGTTCATGCGCAACACCATCGGGCGCGGGCGCTTGTCGGCGCGCAGCTTGACGTTGCCTTTGGTGAGGCCGAGTTGGGGATCGATCGGTTCGACGTCGCGGCGCAGCGCGTACATCATTCCCTGCGGCTGCACCGCGCCGAGGCGGTTCCAGAAGAAGGGCTGATCGAACGCGACCACGTCGGCCACGATCGTGCGCGTGCAGGTGGGACCGCTCTGTGCGGCTGCCGGCAGCGCGGCGAGAAGCAGTGCCGGCAGGATCGAGTGCAGACGGTGACGCATGGGTGAGGCTCCTTTCCGTATCTGAGCCGCACGATGCGTCGGCAGGCGCGAGCGCGCATCGGAGGAAGCGATAGTTTTCAACGCGTGCGATCCGGCACAAATGTGCCGGATGCGGCCGTGCTGTAGGCGTAGCGCATCAACTCCAGCCGGCTCGTCACCGAGAGTTTGCTGAAGATGGAGGTGAGGTGATGGCGCACGGTGGTCTCGCTGATGAAGAGGCGTTCGGCGATGGCCCGGTTCTTCAGCCCCAGGCTCACCATGTCGAACACTTCGCGCTCGCGCGGCGTGAGCGCGTCGAGCAGGCGCGCATCGCGCGGCAGCTTCGCCGCACCGCCGAACATCAGCGAGAGCATCGACGGCTCGATCCACGCCTCCCCTGCCAGCACCGCGCGGATGCCGCGAATGAGCACGTCCGCGGTGCGATGCTTCAACACGATCCCCAGCGCGCCGTGCCCCAGGAGCAGCGCGAGCCAGTGCTGGTCATCGTGGCACGTGAGCACCAGCACGGGACGCGGACGCGCCTGCGCGATCAGCGCGGCCATGACCTCGCCGCCGATCACGCGTCCATCGAGATCCGGATCGATGACCACCACGTCGGGCGAGGTCGCGCGCATCGCCTCCGCCAGCGCATCGACACCGTTCGCACACTCTCCCGCGAGCGCCAGTCCCGCATCGGCGGCGATCAAACGCGCGGCAGCAGTGCGAACGATGGGAAGGTCGCCGGTCACGAGCACCGTGGGGATCCGTGGAAGCATGGGACACTCGGACCTCTTGCAGTAAAGGTGCAGAGATCGACGTGCCGCAGTAGCAATGTAGGTACAACGGTGTTACGGCGGCACGCGCGCTAGAATGCCAGCCATGTCCCGGACTCGGATGCTCGCCGCTCTCCTCGCGATCCAACTGCTCTCACTCGGTGCCATTGCACAAAGCGCGGAGTTCGGCCGCGGATCGAGCAGCGACGCGATCAAGGCCATCGCCAAAACGCGGCATCCGCTCTCCGGCTCACTCGCCCTCACCCGCTCCACCGGCACCCTCGGCGGCAACACCTATGACGCCACCCTCGGCGGCGAGCTTCTCGACGACCGCCTCTGGTTCTTCGCCGCCGCATCCGTCTTCCCGCGCGTCGACTTCTCCACCGCCGACTTCACCGCCGCGGACTTCTCCACCGCCGACGCCATCGACGCCAAGGCCACAGCGCAGCCGGTCGACTGGACCTCCGTCACCGGCTCCTTCCATCAGACGAACGACGTCTCCCTCCCGTCGTCGTTCTTCTCGCTGCGTTCGACGAGCATGCTGTCCGACCATGCGATGCTCGACTTCAGCGTCTCTCGCACGAAGGCCACACGCTCGCGGTTCGGCCTCACTCCGCTCGAGGGACAGTGACGCGCAAACGGTTCCGAAGACTGGAGTGGTCGTGCTCCTCGTGGTCTTCATCTTCGCCGTGCCGATTCTCGCTAGCCCGTCGTTCCGTGGCTCGCGTGTCGCGCCTCCCCCCGAGGAACCCGAGGAACCCGAGGAACTCCGAGGAACTCCGTCTTTGACCTGTGAATCGCAGCCCGAAAACTCAGACCCGCAGCGACCCGCGGAAGCCCCTCGCCGCATAGTACGAGGACGCGCCGTTGTGATAGACGAAGACGTGGTCGTAGCGGCGATCGCAGAACAGCGCGCCGTCGAGTTTTCGAATGGCCGCAGGCGTCGCGATCCAGCTCGACGTCTTCGTATCGAACTCGCCGAGCTTCTGCAGCGCGCGATACTCGTCTTCCGTCAGCAGCTCGATACCCATCTCCTCCGCCATGTCCATCGCGCTGTTGGCCGGCTTGTGCTCCTTCCGCGAGTCGAGCGCTTCCCGGTCATAACAAACGCTCCTGCGGCCGGCCGGGCTCTCCGCCGAACAGTCATAAAAGAGGTACTGGCCCGTCTTCGAATCCCGCCCGACCACGTCCGGTTCACCGCCCGTTCGTTCCATTTCATGGAGCGACCGCAGTTTCGCCGGATGCGCGTCCAGCCTCGCCCGGACATCCGCCCACTGAATCCCTTTGTGGCGGTTCATGTTTTTCTCGAAACGCGTCTTCAAGGTCATCACCAACTCGTCGCGTCGCTGCGGCGAAAACTCCTCGCTCTTCGAGCTCTTGCGCGTCGTGGTCTTCGTCGTGGCCTTCGCCGTGGCCTTCGTTTTCGGCATCACCTTCCTCCGCCGGAGATCATACGTCCGGCGGGGAGCGCGATGCCTGTCAACCAATTCGGTTGTTGCTCGTATCAGCCGGATGAATGCCCCTCCAACTCCGGATCCACAGCCTCTCCAAAACCTATCCCAACGGCGTCCAAGCACTCAGGAACGTCACCCTCACCATCGGCGCGGGGATGTTCGGCCTTCTCGGGCCGAACGGCGCGGGCAAGTCGACGCTCATGCGCATCCTGGCCACGCTGCAGGAGCCGGACGCAGGCACGATCCACCTCGGCGAGATTGACGTAGTCAAAGACAAGGGCGCCGTGCGCGAGACGCTCGGCTATCTGCCGCAGGACTTCGGCGTCTATCGCAACGTCACCGCGGAAAAACTGCTCGACCACTTCGCCATCCTCGAAGGAATCGTCGATCGGTCTGAGCGCCGCGCGGTGACCGAGGGGCTGCTGCGGCAGACCAATCTCTGGGACGTGCGCAGGCAGAAACTCGGCGGCTATTCCGGCGGCATGCGGCAGCGGTTCGGCATCGCCATCGCGCTACTCGGCAATCCGAAGCTGCTGATCGTCGACGAGCCGACCGC
>CAMPKJ010000304.1 GCA_946887105.1 uncultured Acidobacteriota bacterium
CGGCCGACACCACGTTCGAGCCCGACGAAACACTGTTCGTGAACCTCACCGGCGCGACCAACGCCACGATCGCCGACAACCAGGGTCTCGGCACGATCACCAACGACGATGGACAGCCGACGGTCACTATCGACGACGACGCTGAGAACGAAGGCACGACACTCACGTTCACACTCACGCTCTCGAGCCTGAGCGCAAGCGACGTGACCGTGAACTACACGACCGCCGACGACACCGCGATGGCCGGAAGTGACTACACCGCGCAGACGAACGTCGCCACGATTCCGGCCGGCAATCTCACCACGACCGTGAATGTCCCGACCGCCGATGACGCCATCGCTGAGCCGGACGAGACGTTCTTCGTGAATCTCACATCCGCCACCAACGCCACCATCACCGGGAATCAGGGCGTCGGCACGATCACCGACAACGAAGCCGCGACAGCCGATCTGACCATCGCCAAGACTGCCGCGGTCCCGACCTTCACGGTTGGCGATGCGGTGACGTTCACCATCACCGTGCAGAACCTCGGCCCCGCCGCCGCCAACCTGCTCACCGTCACCGACGTCCTCCCCGCGGGCACGACTCTCGTTTCGGCGACCGGTCCCGATGCGACCTGCAGCGGCACGACCACGGTCATCTGCACGATCCCGGCCCTGGCCAGCGGCGCATCGACCACCATCACATTGATCGTTACGGCGAATACCGCCACGCCCATCAGCAACACCGCCTCCGTCGCTGCCGCCTCGCCGGCCGATCCGACGCCGTTGAACAACGCCGCCACGGCTACGGTGAGCCCGGCCGGCATCGACGCCGTTCCGACCTTGACGGAGTGGGGACTGTTGCTGCTGGCGCTCGCTCTCGGGTTCGTCGCGATGAGGAGGAGCTAGCGCCGTGTCTCGCCTAAAAACGGGGGTGCTTTGCGGCGGCGGCGCAGCAGACGGCCCACCGGCGCTGCAAAGCACCGGCGGTTTCAAGCGTGACGCGACACTAGCGCCGACGCCGCCTGCGATATCCTCCGCCCCGACATGAACCCGCTACGCACGTGCGTCTTCCCCTGTGCCGGTTTCGGCACGCGGTTTTTCCCGGCCACCAAAGTCATCCCGAAGGAAATGCTGCCGCTGGTCGACAAGCCGATCCTGCAGTACGGGATCGAGGAGGCGCGCGACTCCGGCCTCGACAAGCTGGTCATCGTCACGTCGAAAGGGAAGGAGTCGATCTTCGATCACTTCGACCGCACGGCAGAGCTGGAACGTTCGCTGCGCGAGCGCGGCAAGGACGAGCTCCTCGCCGAGGTCGATGCGGTCAGCCGCATGGTCGACCTGATTGCCGTGCGCCAGAAGGAAGCGCTCGGACTCGGACACGCCGTGCTCACCGCGCGCGATGCGGTCGGCAACGAGCCGTTCGGCGTCGTGCTGCCGGATGACGTCATCCTCGCCGAAGTTCCCGCGCTGTTGCAGATGCGGCGCGTTTTCGAAGACACGGGCCGGCCCGTCGTCGCCCTGATGGAAGTGTCGGAGGAAGAGACGTCGCGCTACGGCATCGTCGCGGGCGAGCTCGTGTCCAATCGCCGTTTCCGCGTCACCGAGATGGTCGAGAAGCCGAAGTCGAATCCGCCCTCGCGCTACGCGATCATCGGCCGCTACATCCTTCCGCCGGAGATCTTCCCGTTGCTCGAGAAAACGCAGCAGGGCGCGGGCGGCGAGATCCAGCTCACCGACGCGATGGCGGAGCTGGTGCGCAGCGGCGATTTCTACGGTTACGTCTTCGAAGGCACGCGCTACGACGCCGGCGAGAAGCTCGGCTACCTCAAGGCCACCGTCGATTACGCGCTGCGTCATCCGAATCTCGGACGCGAGTTCCGCGATTACCTCAAAGACGCCGTCTCGTGAGAAAGATCGATCTCCTCGACCTCTCGGATGAAGCGCGCGATCTGATCCGCGAGTGTGAGGCGCAGGGAGAGCGGACGTTCTTCGAGCGCAATGGCCGTCCCGTGGCGGTGCTGGTCTCGTACGACGAGTACCTCGCGCTGCGCGAGACCATCGAGATCGCGAACGACTCGCTGCTGTTTGCGAAGCTCGCCGAGGCGGACGAAGAGACGCCGGTGGAGGCGGACAAACGCCTGCCGCGGTTGCGGATCACGCGCGCGGGGCAGGCAGGCCTCGAGGCCCTCGCCGGCATCGAGCGGCGGCTCGTGCTCTCTACGCTCGTGAGAATCAACGACAACCCGATCGCGGGCGCGCCGCTGTTCGAGCCGCTGAAAGGGCTCTGGTCGCACCGCAGCGGCGAGGTGCGCATCATCTACAAGATCGTTGCGGACGCACGCATGGTGGTCATTCTCAGCATCAGCCGGGCCTCGTAATAAGATCCGCGCCTGTGAAACTGATCCTTGCCTCGGCGTCGCCCCGGCGGCGCGAGCTGCTCGCCTCGATCGGCCTCGACTTCGAGGTCCTGCCGAGCAATGTCCCCGAGGTGCATCGCGAGGGAGAAGCGCCGGAGGAGTACGTCGCGCGGCTTTCGCGGGACAAGGCCAGGGCGCTGGCGGAAACGCATCCATCGCGATGGGTGATCGCCGCCGACACCACCGTGCTGCTTGGCGATCAGCTGCTCGAGAAGCCGGTCGACGCGGCCGATGCGGCGCGGATGCTGGCCACGATCGCAGGACAAACGCACATCGTCTATACCGGCGTCACGCTCGAAAATGCGGAGCGCGACTACAGGGAAACGCGCGTCGCGGAGTCGGAAGTACGCATGCTGCCGCTCTCCCCGCAGGAGATCGAGTGGTACGTTCGCACCGGCGAGCCGCTCGATAAAGCGGGCGCGTATGCCGTTCAGGGGATCGGCGCGATGTTCATCGAATCCATCCACGGCAGCTACACGAACGTAGTCGGACTGCCGCTTGCTACGCTGTTCCAGATGTTGCGGCGCGCGGGGATCGATCCGCTCGCGAAAACGGGAGTGAACCAATGACGTCAGCTGCAAAAGTCGGCATCGTGATGTTGTTCGCGCTGGCCGTGCTCGGCTACTTCGTCCTCAGGATCGAGGACATCAATCTCAGTCGCTCGCGGACGACGCGCGTGGTGAAGGCCGTGTTCGAAGACGTGGCGGGACTCGATGACGAGTCGGCGGTGCGCATCGCCGGCGTCCGCAAGGGACACGTCACCGACATCAGAGTGCTCCCGGACGGACGCGCCGAAGTGACGCTGCAGGTCGATGATGATGTCCCGCTGCACGCGAACGCACAGGCGAAAGTCGCGAACCTCGGCCTCCTCGGCGAGAAGTACATCGAGCTCGATCCCGGAACGCCGAACACCCCGGTCCTGGCGACGGACGGCGTCGTCACGTTGCGCGGAACGCAGCCAGCCACATTCGACGACGTGACGGATCAAGTCGCGGCGATCGCGGAAGACGTCAAAGCGATCACCACTTCCATGCGCGCGGTCATGGGCGGTCCGTCCGGACAGGAGCGCCTCGAGGAGATCGTCGAGAACGTTCGCGGCATCACCGCGGACGTGCGGCTGCTGATCTCCGCCAATCGTGAGAACGTCGATGCCACGCTGCTCAACACGCGCGAGATCACCGCGCACCTGCGTACCGAGATCCCGCGGCTCGCGGCGACGCTCGATCGCGTCGCCAATCAGATCGGCGGAACCGTTGGTGAGAATCGTCCCGACGTTCGCGAGGTCGTGCAGAACCTGAAGGGCCTGTCCGCCGATCTGCGCGTGACCGCCGACAATCTCAACGCCATCACCGGCCAGGTGAAGAGCGGTGAGGGGACGGTCGGCAAGTTGTTCTACAGCGATGAAGCGCACGACAAGCTGACCAGCGCATTGACGTCGGTCGAAGGCGGCGTGAAGTCGCTGCAGGAAACCCTCGGACGCGCCAATCGCATCCAGATGGACCTGGGCATCAAGGCCGACTACTACGCCGGTCTGAGCGACGAGAAGATCGACGGCGTGCAGACGGTCGAAGGCAGCGCGCGCTCGGCGGTCGGGCTGCGCCTGATCCCGAATCCCGATCGCAACCGCTTCTACAACATCGAGCTCGCCGACGATCCGCGCGGACGCAAGCGCGAGAAGACGCAGATCGAGACGCGCACCAATCCGGCCACGGGCGAGTCGACCACGATCGTCACCGAGACCACGAAGTACGACCGCGATTTCGTGCTCTCCGCGCAGGCGGGCTGGGTGCTCGACGATCTCTCGCTGCGCGTCGGCCTCTTCGATTCGACCGGCGGCGTCGGCGCCGATTACCGGATGAGCGACCGCCTGAGTGTCACCGGCGAGGCGTTCGATTTCGGCAAGAAGCGCGATGACAATCCGCACATCCGCCTGTTCGGCGAGTACGTGTTCCGCCACGAGAAGCCGCACACGCCGCAGCTCTTCGTGACCAGCGGCGTCGACAATCCGCTGAACGATACGGCCTTCGTGTTCGGCGGCGGCATCCGCTGGCGCGATGAAGATCTGAAGTACCTGATCGGCAGCATCCCGCTCGGAAACTAGTGCCGATGCTGCAGACCATCCTGATGTTCGGCGGCCGGTCGGCCGAGCACGAAGTCTCGATTCTCTCCGCACGTTCGGTGGCCAACGCGGCGCCGAAAGAGCGCATCGCCATCACGCCGGTCTGCATCGCGCGCGACGGGCGCTTCGTGGCGCCGGAACGCAGCGCGCGCATTCTCGCGGGCGAGGAGAAGAGCGCGACCGGCGACGCCGGTTTCTCGTTCGAGGCGTGGTCGCGCGATGCGGCCATCGACGTCGTCTTTCCTCTCATCCATGGCACCGGAGGCGAGGACGGATCGCTGCAGGGATACCTGGAGATGCTCGGATTGCCGTACGTCGGCAGCGGCGTGACGGCATCCGCCGTGGGCATGGACAAGGTGCACATGAAGCAGGCCTTCGCCGCGGCCAAGCTGCCGATGGTCGATTACGTGCCCGTGCTGGAGCACGAGTGGCGTCACGAGCGCGAACGCGTGACGCGTGCGGTCGCGAACGCGCTGCGCCTTCCGTACTTCGTCAAGCCGGCCAACAGCGGCTCGTCGGTGGGCGTGAAGAAGGTGAAGAACGACCAGGACCTGACCGCCGCGATCGAGCACGCGTTTCGTTTCGACGAGAAGGTGCTGGTGGAACGCGGCGTCGACGCGCGCGAGCTCGAGGTGGCGGTGCTCGGCAATGAGAAGGCGGAGGCGTCGGTGCCGGGCGAGATCATCGCCGGCGGCGAGTTCTACGACTACGCCGACAAGTACGTCGAGACCAAATCGCAGCTGGTGATCCCCGCGAAACTGGCCGCCGACCGCACCGAGGAACTGCGCCGGCTCGCGCTGGCCGCGTTCAAAGCCATCGGCGCATCCGGCTTCGCGCGCGTCGACTTCTTCCTCGAGCGCGGCACGAACCGCCTGGTCGTGAACGAGATCAACACCATCCCCGGCTTCACGAACATCTCCATGTATCCGAAGCTGTGGGAAGCGACCGAGCTCAAATACCCGCGCCTGATCGAGCGCCTGATCGCTCTCGGCATCGAACGCTCCCAGAACCGCCGCGAGCGCGCCCGATCGACGATGCAGTGGTTCGACGAGGTGAAGGCGATTACGTAGAGACCGGCGGAGGAGGCGGAGGCGGCTCCTCCGACTGCGTGC
>CAMPKJ010000305.1 GCA_946887105.1 uncultured Acidobacteriota bacterium
GGGTCAGGGTGAGGGGCGAAGGCTTGCGTAACTGTCGCCCCTCACCCTGGTGTCGCGTCACGACACTAGCCCTCTCCCCGCGGAGCGGGGAGAGGGGACGCCGCCGTTTACCGAACGATCACACGCGCGGCACGTTCTGTCGCATCTGTCATGCGATCATCCGCGCATGCGCAAGATCACCACACTCTCCCTGTCTCTCCTTCTTCTCGCCGGTAGTCTGGCCGCTCAGGAGCCGAAGAAGCCCCTCAGCCCGCCCGCCAAAGCCGACGCCATCCTGAACGGTAAGAAGATCACCATCGATTACAGCGCGCCCTCGAAGCGCGGCCGCGTGATCATGGGCGAGCTCGTTCCGTACGGAAAAGTCTGGCGCACCGGCGCCAACGCGGCCACGACCCTGACCACGGAAGGCGATCTGATGATCGGCACCGTGCACGTTCCCGCCGGCAAGTACACCCTCTTCACCATTCCCGGCGAGAAAGAGTGGACGCTGATCATCAATAAGCAGGCCGGCCAGTGGGGCACGAATTACGACGAGTCGAAAGACCTCGGCCGCACGAAGATGGTCGTGAAGAACCTCGGCACGCCGGTGGAGACCTTCCAGATCGGCTTCACGCCGGTCAATCCGAATCAGGCCACGCTGACGTTCTCGTGGGAGAACGTGGAAGCCACCGCGCGCGTGCTCGCTCACTAGAGCCGAGTCGCAAAGTCGCAAAGTCTCAAAGTCTCAAAGGAACGGCCGGCAGGCGCAGGTGGCGTGGTAGAACACTTCGTCGAGCGATGCTCCGGCGAACCAGCAATCGCAGTTCGCGCATTCGATGAGGTCCGCTGGCGGTGTCATCGTTCCGTTCTCCCGCGTGCCGGATTTGCAAATCTGCGGCCCGCCTCAGGCGTGTCCCTCGGCCTCCGCGCACAGCTCCAGAATGGCCTTCGTGAACTCATCCACATCGAACGGCTTGGAGATCACCAGCTTCACCACATCGAGATCGAGCCTGGTCAATGCCTGCTGCGAAACGGCGGAGACGACCGCGACCGGCACGTTCAGGTTCTCCTCCTTGATCACGTCGATGATCTCGAAGCCGTTCAGCTCCGGCACCATCAGATCGAGCACCAGCACGGAGTAGTGCTGCGCGCGGAGCTTGTCGATGGCGGTGCGGCCGTCGCTGGCGAGATCGATGTCGATCTTCAGACGGGTGAGCAGTTTTTCGACCAGTCTGCGGATGGCGGGATCGTCTTCGACCACAAGAGCGCGGTACGCGTGTTTCACGGCGACTGGGCGCGCGTCGGTCATCGGATGTCACGCCAGTGTAGCAGCCCGCCCCGCTTGCACCGGGCGTAAACTCCGCGGATGAAGAAGCTTGTGCTCGCCATTCTCGTGACCGTGCTGTCCGCGGGCTCCTCCGGCGCGCAGGAATTGTCGGCGGCGGATCTCGACCAGCGCCGCAAGGCTCTGAACGATCTGCTGCACGAGCAGTGGGAGTACACGCTGCGGCTCTATCCCGAGTTCGCCTCGATCCTCGGCGACCGGCGCTACAACGATCAGGTCAGCGATCCGTCCGAGAAGGCCGTCAACGCCGATCTGGTCCAGACCAGAAAGTTCCTGAAGCGCTTCGAGGCCATCGATACGGCCGGCTTCTCGGATCAGGAAAAGCTCAACCGCAATCTGATGGTGCGCGAGCTGCGCGACGCGATCGAAGCTGCCAAGTTCAAGTCGTGGCAGATGCCGGTCAATCAGATGAGCGGCATCCACCTGCGCGCCGCACAGCTTCCGAGCGCGCTGCCGTTCGCGAGCGTGAAGGATTACGAAGACTACGTCGTGCGCCTCGGCAAGTTCGGCGGCGTGATGGACACGCAGATCGCGAACATGCGCAAAGGCATGGCCGCGCGACTGATGCCGCCGAAGTTCCTGCTCGAGAAGGTGGTCGGCCAGGCGGAAGGGATCATGGCCTCGAAAGGGGAGGATTCGCCGTTCGCGGTGCCGCTGAAGAATTTCCCCGATTCGATCTCCGCATCCGAGCAGGAACGGTTGCGCACCGCGCTGCTGGCGGCCATCGAGAAGAACGTCCTTCCCGCATACGCGCGTTTCACGGCGTTCATGCGCGACGAGTACGCGCCGAAGGGACGCATCGACGCCGGCGTCTGGTCGCTGCCGGACGGACGCGAGCGCTACGCGTATGCGGTGCGCAACCTGACCACCACCAATCGCACGCCGGACGAGATTCACGCCATCGGCCTGCGCGAGGTGGCGCGCATCGAGAGCGAGATGCTGGAGATCGCGAAGAAGCTCGGCCACTCCGATCTGCAGTCGTTCAACGCGGCCATCGAGGCGAATCCGGAGCTGAAGGCGCAGTCGCGGCAGCACATGATCGATCTCTATTCGAAGTACATCGATCAGATGTACGCGAAGCTGCCGCAGCTCTTCGGCCGCCTGCCGAAAGCGAAGTTGGAAGTGCTGCCGGTGCAGGAGTTCCGCGAGAAGGAAGCCTCGGGCGCGTCGTACGAGACGGGCTCGCCGGACGGCTCGCGCCCGGGACGCGTGTACGTGAACACGCACGAGGCGACGTCGCGCAAGACGCTGTCGTTCGAGTCGACCGCCTATCACGAGGGCGTTCCCGGACATCACATGCAGCTCTCCATTCAACAGGAGCTGCCGGAGCTGCCGCCGTTCCGGCAGCAGGGCGGCCACACGGCGTTCATCGAGGGCTGGGCGCTGTACTCGGAGCGGCTCGGCAAGGAAGTGGGTTTCTATCAGGATCCGTACAACGACTACGGCCGCCTCAATGACGAGATGCTGCGCGCGATTCGCCTCGTCGTCGACACCGGCCTGCATCACAAGCGCTGGACGCGCGAGCAGGTCGTGCAGTTTTTCCGCGATCACTCCGCGATCGATGAGGTGGAAATCCAGAGCGAGACCGACCGCTACATCGTCTGGCCGGGACAGGCGCTGGCGTACAAGATGGGCCAGCTGAAGATCCTCGAACTGCGCGAGCGCGCGCAAACCGAGCTCGGTCCGAAGTTCGACATCCGCGGCTTCCACGATGAGGTCCTCGGCGCCGGCGCGCTCCCGCTGCAGGAGTTGGAGGAGCGGATCGCAGCGTGGGTGGCGAGGCAGAAGGCGCGTGCCTGAGCTGCCTGAAGTCGAAAGCTACGCGCGCTACTTCGCGCGCCATGCGCTGCGGCAGAAGATCGCGCGCGTGGACGTCCGCGATGAGCGGATCCTCGGCGAGATCCGCGCGGATGCGTTCGTGAAGAAACTGAAAGGGCGCGAGTTCACGGGCGTGCGCCGTCACGGGAAGCACCTCTTCGCCGAGACTTCGGCGAAAGCGACGTGGCTTCATCTGCACTTCGGCATGTCGGGCGATCTCGCGTATTACCGCGATCGCGAGGAGGCGCCGCGCTTTGCACGCATCGTTTTCGACTTTGCGAACGGCGCGCATCTGGCGTTCGAGGACATGCGCCTGTTCGGCGTCGCCGACATCGTTTCCTCGCCGGAGGCATTCATCGAGGATCGCGGACTGGGACCCGATCCGCTCGATCCAACGTTCACGTTCGGGCGATTTGCCGCGCTGCTCGAGCGGAAGCGCGGCGCGGTCAAGTCGCTGCTGATGACGCAGGAGGCGATCGCGGGACTCGGCAATCTGTGGGTCGACGAGACGCTCTACCTGGCGTCGATTCATCCGCGGCGGCCGGTCGATCGCATCAGCGAAAAGGAAGCGCGTGCGCTCTACACCTCGATGCGCCGTCTGCTGAACGACGTCATCGCGCGCCACGAGCGCGGTGCCGGAATGCCCGCCAGATCGCTTTACGAACATCGTGAAGAAGGCCATCGCTGTCCGCGCTGCGGCGGCACGATTCGACGTGCGGTGGTGTTCGGCCGCACCACGTACTTTTGCGCGACGCACCAGAAATAGCGGTAAAATCCGCCGTTCCGTTGGCAGAGTGATGAGGCTACACGACCGTCTGGCAGAGCTCGAGGCGCAGATCGCGGAAGTGATGCGTGGCAACGTGCTCGTCGCCGCGCGCGCGGACGGCGCCGCGGTGGTGACCGCCGATGCGACGCCCGCCGGACGCGCCATGCGCATCGTGCTCAGCGAGCTGCGCAAGGAAGTGGCGTACGACAGTTGTTCCGTGCAGGAACTGCGCGGCTCGCGCCTGGTGATCGTCGGCGGCGTCGGGTTCGCGCAGCTCGACGTGATCCTCGGCGAGTCGTTCGAAGTCGACAACGCCGACATTCCGAACGGCGAGGTGATCCACCGCAGGCGCCCGCTGATCGTCGGCGACACGCAGCAATACCGCGCTTTCCGGCGCGGGCTGCACGTCGGCGCGGGAATCCGTTCATGGCTCGGGGTCCCGATGCTCGACGGCCATCGCCTGGCCGGCATGCTCGCGCTGGATAAGGCGGAGGCGGATTACTACAACTCCGTGCACGCGCAGACCGCGATCGCGTACGCGTCGCTCGTGGCGCGCGCCATCCTCGAGTCCGACGGAAACGCGGGCGTCCTCGCCGGCTGAGCGCCGCGAGTAACCGAGGCGTAATCTGACACTCGTACCGTGATCCGTGGAAGGAAACACGGACCTTGAACACGGTGACCCAGCAACGACTCCGGGCGGCGATCGAATCGCTGACCTGTCAGCAACTCGACACGCAGAAAGAAGAACTGCTCGCTCTGGTGGAGGGCGTCGTGCCCTTCCAGACCGGTGGCAACGGCAACGGAACGCACCATCGCCTCTCGCCGCGCGAATCCGAGGTGCTGAAGATGATGCTCGATGGCCAGCGCCTGAAGGCGATCGCGGCCACGCTCGACATCAGCGTGAAGACCGTGACCACGCACCGCTCTCGCCTGCTCCGCAAGCTCGGTCTGGAAGACAACCTCGGACTGTTCCGCTACGGCATCCGCAATGGCCTGATCAGCGTCTGACGCTTTCGCTCGGAGTTCGCGGCGTTGTACCCTTGCGCCCCGTGACGCTGCTCCGAAGCGCCATCGTCTTCACGCTTCTCTACTCGCTCAAGATCCTGAGCCGGATTTTCTATCGTCACGACTGGTCGTTCGTCGGCGAGAAGGTGTCCGGCAATCCGTGGAAGGGACTGCGGCTGGTGGTGTTTCTCAATCACACCAGCCTGTTCGAGCCGGTCTTCCTCGGCGTCCCGCCGGCGACCTTCATCTGGCGCCTGGCCGCGCACGGCGTCGTGCCGGCCGCGGACAAGACCACCGACCGCCCGCTGGTCGGCATGGTCTTCCGCTTCATCGCGCACGAGGTCATCCCGATCACGCGGCAGCGCGACGACACGTGGGCGCAGGTGATGAAAACGATCGAGCCGAACTCGATGGTGACGCTCGCACCCGAGGGGCGGATGAAGCGCGCGAACGGCCTCGACCTGCATGGCAGGCCGATGACCGTGCGCGGCGGCGTGGCCGACATCCTGCTGGCGCTGAAGGAAGGCCGGATGCTCATCGCGTACAGCGGCGGCCTCCATCACGTGCAGATTCCGGGACACATCCCGAACGTCTTCAAAACCGTGCGCCTGCGCGCCGAAGTGCTCGAGATCGCCGACTACATCAAAGAGATGATGCGGGAAGGCGGCGAGGAGCAGTTCAAGAAGAACGTCATTCGCGATCTGGAGCGC
>CAMPKJ010000306.1 GCA_946887105.1 uncultured Acidobacteriota bacterium
AGCGCGGTCTGATCGCCATCGGCGCGAATCGAATGCTCGCGCGCCATCCGAATCGCGCTGGCCTTGATGCCGCTATACGAAAAGTCCAGCGATTCGTCGCGGAACTGCGCGACCGCGAACGGGAACCGTTTCGGATCGACCTTCCCGTCGCGTCCATGCTGTTCGATCTGCGGCCCGCCCGGATACGGCAGCCCGATGAATTTCGCGACTTTGTCGAAGGTCTCGCCGATCGCGTCATCGCGCGTGCGATTGATCTGGCGGATATCGCGGCCGTATACGTCGTAGATCGCCGAGTGCCCGCCCGAAACGACCAGCGACAGGAACCGTCGCGGCAGCGGCAATGCCGCTCCTTCGCGTTGCAGGAATGGCGAATAGATGTGGCCTTCGAGGTGATTGACCGGCACCAGCGGGATGCCCAGTCCATACGCCAGACCCTGCGCGCCCGCGACGCCGACGAGCAGCGCTCCGATCAATCCCGGTCCCGACGTCACGGCGATCGAATCGACGTCGCTCCACGCGGCGTTCGCGTCGCCGAGGGCGCGGTCGACGAGCGGAAAGAGATGCTGCAGATGTTCGCGCGAGGCGATCTCCGGCACGACGCCGCCGAATGGCTGATGGCGGTCGATCTGCGAGTTGATAAGGTTCACGCGCACGCTGCCGTCGCGCTCGAGCAGCGCCACCGAGGTTTCGTCGCAGGAGGTTTCGATCCCGAGAATCATACGCGGTCGTAACACATGAGCCGCGCCCTATAATGCCTCCCCTTTACGATGAAAGAAGAACTCGCCACTCGTTATGAGCCCGCCGACTTCGAGCAGCGCATCTATGCGCATTGGGAAGCCGGCGGCTATTTCACGCCCGTCGTCGATCGCGAAAAGCCGAAGTTTTCGATCGTCATCCCGCCGCCGAACGTGACCGGCAGGCTGCACATCGGCCACGCGCTGGTGAACACGCTGCAGGACATCATCGTGCGCTGGAAGCGCATGTCCGGCTTCAACACACTCTGGCTGCCCGGGACCGATCACGCCGGCATCGCCACGCAGATGGTCGTGGAGAAGCAGCTCGAGAAGGAAGGAATCTCGCGTTTCGACCTCGGGCGCGACCAATTCGTCGAGCGGGTCTGGCAGTGGAAGGAACAACACTCCTCCGAGATCAAAGACCAGCTCACCCGCCTCGGCGCATCCGCCGACTGGTCACGCGAGCGTTTCACACTCGATGAAGGACTCTCGCGCGCCGTCCGCTATGTCTTCGTGAAACTCTACGAGGACGGCCTGATCTATCGCGATCTGGCGATGGTGAACTGGTGCCCGCGCTGCCGTACCGCGATCTCCGACGTCGAAGTCGAATTCCGCGAAACGAACGGCAAGCTCTATCACGTCGATTACCCGCTTGCCGATTCAGCATCGGGAAGCGACCGGCGCCTGACCGTGGCCACGACGCGTCCCGAAACGATGCTCGGCGATACCGGCGTGGCCGTGCATCCGGAGGATGAGCGCTACAAGGATCTGATCGGCGGGAACGCCATTCTGCCGATCGCGAATCGCGCCATTCCGATCGTCGGCGATCCGGTCCTCGTCGATCCCGAGTTCGGCACCGGCGTCGTGAAAGTCACGCCGGCGCACGACAAGAACGACTACGAAGCAGGACTGCGCAATCACCTTCCGCAGCTGCAGGTGATCGGCGAAGACGGTCGCATGACCGGCGCCGCGGGCGCGGAGTTCAGCGGACTCGATCGCAGCGAGGCACGCACCAAGATCGTCGAGATGCTGCGCGAGCAGGGCCTGCTCGTGAAGGTCGACAACCACGTGCACAACGTCGGCGTGCACGGCAAGTGCGACACGCCGATCGAGCCGATGATCTCGCGTCAGTGGTTCGTGAAGATCGAGCCGCTCGCGCGTCCCGCCATCGAGGCGGTGCGCAATGGCGACGTCACCATCACGCCGCAGTCGTGGGAAGCGACGTACTTCAACTGGATGGAGAACATCCACGACTGGACGATCTCGCGCCAGCTGTGGTGGGGCCATCGCATCCCGGCGTTCCATTGCCCGAACGGCCACACCACCGTGTCGATGGACGATCTCACGGTCTGTCCGCAATGCGGCGCGCCGGTGACGCAGGAGACGGACGTTCTCGACACCTGGTTCTCATCGGGGCTGTGGCCGTTCTCGACGCTCGGCTGGCCCGACGAGAACGCGCCCGACTACGACGTCTTCTATCCGACCGACACGCTCATCACCGGCTTCGACATCCTCTTCTTCTGGGTGGCGCGCATGATCATGCTCGGCTTGCGCTTCACCGGAAAAGCGCCGTTCTCACAGGTCTTTCTCAATGGCCTGGTGCGCGACGAGCAGGGGCGGAAGATGTCGAAGACGATCGGCAACGTGATCGATCCGCTCGACGTGGTGAACGAAGTCGGCGCCGACGCGTTGCGCTTCACGCTGGCCGTGAATACGTCGGGACGCGACATTCCGCTCGGCAAGTCGCGCATCCAGGGTTACTCGGCGTTCGTGAACAAGATCTGGAACGCGTCGCGCTTCGCGATGATGCACATCGATACGGAGCTGAAGGATGCCGGACCGATCGACCGCGACAACCTCTCGACCGTCGAACGCTGGATCCTCTCGCGCCTCAATGCGACCACGCGCGAGGTGAACAAGCAGCTCTCCGTGTTCCGCTTCGATGAAGCGGCCAGCGCGATCTACCAGTTCTTCTGGCACGAGTTCTGTGACTGGTACATCGAGATGGCCAAGCCGGTGCTCCTCGGGAAGCACGGCACCGACGAAAATCGCGCGCTGGCCCGCCGCGTCCTGCTCGAAGTGCTCGACCGTTCGCTGCGCCTGCTCCATCCGTTCATGCCGTTCGTGACGGAAGAGATCTGGCTCAAGCTCGGCGGCGTGGAGCCGTCGATCATGATCGCGCCGTATCCGATCGTCGAAGACGTGCTCGAGGATCCGGAAGCGGAGCGGCTCGCAAACGCCGTGAAGGCGATCATCACCACGGTGCGCAATCTGCGCGCGGAGCGCGGCTTCACGCCGAAGGACCGCTTCACGCTGTATGTCCGCGGCACCGCGGAACGCGAGTCGAACTTCTTCCGCGAGTACGGCTACCTGCTGCTCGAGCTGGCGCGCCTCAACGAGGTGATCGTCGAAGGCGAGCCGCCCGCCGGAGCGCATCAGGACGTGGTGGAAGGGTTCCCGATTGCGATCGTCTTCCCGGAGAAAGTGATCTCCGAGGAGCAGCGCGAGAAGGTGCGCCGCGAGATCGAGAAGACGCGCAACGAGCTGGCGTCGATGGAGGCCAAGCTCGCCAACGAACAGTTCGTGCGCAATGCGCCGCCGCACATCGTCGAGGGCGCACAGGCGCGCCAGGCCGAGCTGCGCGCGCGGCTGGAAACGCTGCAACAGAATCAGTAGCGGACGCAATGATCGACACGCGCACGGTCGTCCCCCGTCTCCGGACCATCGAGTCGCTCGCGATGATCTCGCGCGTGGCCTCGACGAACCTGATCGGGCGGCGCATCGTGAACGAGTGCATCGAGAACGAGCTCTCGCTGCCGCAGGCGATGATCCTGGCGCGCGAGCAGTTCGCCGGCCGCGGCCGGAACGAGCGCAGCTGGTCCTCGCCGCCGGACAAGGGGATCTACGCCACCACGCTGCTCACGCGTCCCGCGCGCGAGCTGGCACTGGTGCCGCTGGCGATGGCGAACATCGTCGCGTCCTATCTGCGCGAGACGTTCGCCATCGACGCGCGCATCAAATGGCCGAACGACATCCTGGTCGGCGGCAGGAAGATCGCCGGCATTCTCACCGAGGCGCGCGTGCAGGACGATCGCGTATTCCTGATGATCGGCACCGGCGTGAACATCGAGCCGTGGCAGGACGACACGCGTCCGAACGCGACGTCGATCCGCGAGAACACATCGCGCTTTTCCGGCGTCGGCGCGGCGACGGTGGCGTTCATCGAGCACGGCGACGAACAGCTCTCGCACCCCTTCGAGCACGATGACGTGCTCGCGCAATGGCGCGCACACACCGTCCACCAGCCCGGCGATCGCATTCAGTGCGTGATCGGCGACAGGACCGTCAGCGGAACGTGGATGCGCATCGACGAAGACGGGCGCGCGGTCTTGAATACGGCCGAGGGGGCGATGGCGGTTTCGGCTGGCGACTTGATTCTGGCAGGATAAACTGCCACGAATGTCGTCGAACCTGCTCGTCGTCGATCTCGGCAACACGAACATCGTCCTCGGCGTTTATCGCGGCGAAGAGCTGGTGAACTCGTGGCGCCTCGCCACCGCGCGCGAGCGCACCGCCGACGAGTACGGCATCCTCGCGCGCCAGCTCATCGGCGACGACATGCATGCATCGCTCGACGGGGCCATCGTGGCGTCGGTGGTTCCGCCGCTGAACAGCGCGATGGCGTTCATGATCCGCAAGTACTTCGGCGGGATCGAGTCGCTGTTCGTCGAGCCGGGCGTGAAGACCGGCATCGCCATCCACGTCGACAACCCGCAGGAAGTGGGCGCGGACCGCATCGTGAACTGCGCGGCCGCACACGACGCGTACGGCGGACCGACCGTGATCGTCGACTTCGGCACCGCCACGACGTTCGACGTGGTGACCGCGAACGCGGAGTTCGTCGGCGGCGTGATCGCGCCCGGCCTGAACATCTCCGCCGAGGCGTTGTTCGCGCGAGCCGCGCGGCTGCCGCGTGTCGACATCCGCCGGCCCGATCGCGTGATCGGCACGAACACCGTCGTGAACATGCAGTCCGGCATCTACTTCGGATACCTCGGCCTGGTCGACGGCATCCTGGCGCGCATCCGCAGCGAAGTGCCCGACCTCAGACGCGTCGTCGCGACCGGCGGCCTGGCGTCGCTGTTCGCGGAGGAAAGCGAGCACATCGACGACGTCGATCCCGAGCTCACGTTGAAAGGACTGAAGATCATCTACGATCGCAACCGCACCGCGCGGCGCGCACGCAAATGAGGACCGCCCTCTCCTTCCTGGTTTCCTTTCTTTTTCTATCCTCCTCCGCGCCCGCGCAGGTGAGCGCGAAGAGCGCGGCGCTCTCCACCGCGCATCCGCTCGCGACGCGCGCCGGATTGCGCGTCTTGCAGCAGGGCGGCACGGCGGCCGACGCGGCGGTTGCGGTCGCGACGGTGCTCGCGGTGGTGCATCCGCAGGCGGGCAATCTCGGCGGCGGCGGCTTTGCGGTTTACTACGACGCGGAAACGCGCGGCATCTGGACGCTCGACTTCCGCGAAGTGGCGCCGCGTGAAACGGCGCGGAACATGTTCGACAAACTGCCCGCCGCAGGTGCGCGCTCCGCGGGCGTTCCCGGAACGGTGGCAGGACTCGAAGCGCTGCATCAGAAATTCGGCGCGCGCCCGTGGAAGGAACTGCTCGCGCCTGCGATCGCCGTCGCGAACGAAGGTGCGCGGGCCGACGCGGAAATCTCCGCCGACATCGATGCGGCGAAACGC
>CAMPKJ010000307.1 GCA_946887105.1 uncultured Acidobacteriota bacterium
GCGTTGCGGTCGGACGCGGACGAGATCGAAGACGCTAAAGCTTCTGACCGAGCAACTGCTCCAGGCGATCGCGATACGTCGGCCCGAGCGACACCATCGCATCGCTCTGCAGAATGATCGAGAACGCGCCTTCCGGTCCGACGATCAGTTTGCGCACGCGCTCGATGTTCACGATGGCGCTGCGGTGCACGCGCACGAACGCTTCCGGATCGAGCTCCGACTCGAGGTTCTGCAGCGATTCGCGGATGAGATACGACGCCTCCGGCGTGTGCAGGCGCGCGTAGTTGCCCTCCGCGGCAATCCACTCGATGGCGGTGGTCTTCACGAACAACACCTGCCCGCGCGCGCGGATCGCGAAACGTTCGCGGCGCCGCGGAGGACGGGGCGGCGGATGCGGGAGCGACGCGGATGCGCGATGGCCGAGGAAGCGGCGCACCCGATCCATGGCCCGGTCGAAGCGCTCCTGCGAGAACGGCTTCACCAGATAGTCGACCGCGTTCGCCTCGAACGCCTGCAGCGCGAACTCCTCGTGCGCGGTCACGAAGACCACGGCCGGCGTGCGCTCCGCGTCGCGCGCGGCGGCGATCGCGAATCCGCCGGCATCCGGCATCTCCACATCCAGAAAGAGCAGCGCGGGCGTTTCGCTGGTCATGACCTGCTCCGCCTCGCGGCCGCTGCTGCACTCCGCGATGATCTCGACGTCGCAGTGCGACGCGGCAAGAAGGCGCACGCGGCTGCGAGCCAGCGGTTCGTCGTCGACGATCAATGCCCGGATCACGTTTCCTCCACCAGCGGCATCGACACCGCCGCGACGAAGTCGCCGGCCTCGCGCCGCAGAGTCAGCGACTGCGCGTTTCCGAAGAGTTTTTCGAGCCGTGCGCGCACGGGTGCGAGTCCGTGCTCGTCGTCGCGCGAGGCCGCGCTGCCGCGATCGCGCACCTCCAGACGGAGCTGTTCGCCATCGCGCCAGCCGCGGATCTCGATCTCGCCGCCGCCGGCCGGCGCGATGCCGTTCACTACCGCGTTCTCGACGAGCTGCTGCACGAGCAGCGGCGGCACGCGCGCGGCCAGCACGTCTTCGTAGGCATCGAAGCGGACGGCGAGCTGTCCGCCGAAGCAGATCTGGTACAGCGCGAGATTGCGATCGACGAAATCGAGCTCGTCGGAAAGCGAGACCGGATCGTTGCCGAGGGCCAGACTGCGGCGGAGCAGATCGGCGAGCCCGACGATCATGTCGTCCGCCGCGGCGGGATCGACGTGCACGACTTCGCCGATGGTCTCCAGCGTCTTGAACAGAAAGTGCGGCTGCATCTGCGCGCGCAGATCGTCGAGTTGCGCGCGTGCGAGCAGCGTCTGCGCGGCCAGCTCGCGCCGCGCGCGCGCCGCCGCCTCGCGCTGCGCCATCACCAGGTTCGTGACCACCACGATCATCGCGGCCATGGCCGTGTAGCGGTGCGTGCGCACGGACACCGACAAGGTCAGCATCTCCATCGAGATGCGGCCGTCTTCCACGAGGTCGAGCACGCTGCCGCCGAGGATCGCGCGGGAGACGCCGATGGTCGGGAGCAGCAACAGGATCAGCAGCGTATTGCGCCCGAGGAACGGCTTGCGCAGCGGCAGCCGCTCGGCGATGGCCACCACCAGCGGAGTAACGGCCGCCCAGAGCAGGCTGACCATCATCTGGAACAGCACCACCTCGCGCAGCGCCTCGTTCTGTCCTTTCCACGTGATGGTGCGGCGATAGAACTCGCTGGCGGTGAAGAGCCCCACCACGATCCAGATCGCGATGAACGCAATGGCGATCCCGAACAGCTCGAGCAGCCGGCGCGCGGTCACGCGAACCTCAGCGGGATGCGCACGTGAGCCACGAACTCGTCGCCATCGCGGCGAAAAAAGAGCGCGTGCGGGTCGTGGTAGAGGTATTCGAGCCGCGCGCGCGTGTTCGGCACGCCGATGCTGCGGCGGCTGAACGGCGCCTCGGGATCGCAGCCGGGGCCGGAGTCGCGAACCTCGATGCGCAGCGCGTCGCCATCGCGGAATGCGCGCACCGCCACCTCGCCGCCGTCGTTCTGCTTGCGGATCCCGTGGATGATCGAGTTCTCCACCAGCGGCTGCAAAAGCAGCGGCGGCACGCACGCGCGCAGCAGTTCGGGGTCGGCGACGTCGATCTGCGATCGCAACCGGTCGCCGAAGCGCACCTTCTGCAGATCGAGATAGCGGCCGACGAAGTCGAGCTCCTCCGCGAGTGGAACCTCGGTCCTTCCGCCGGCGTCCATCGACGCGCGCAGCAGGTCGATGAGTTTGGCGATGGTCTCCTCGGCCGCATGCGCGTCCGTGTGCACGAGCGTGGTCACGGCGTTGAGCGTGTTGAAGAGGAAGTGCGGCTGCAGATCGCCGCGCAACCGCCGCAGCTGCGCCTGCACGAGCTCCGCGTCGATCTGCGCCTCACGCTGCGCGCGCTCGTCCGCCTCGGCACGCGCGCGAACGAAGTTCGTCACGCCCACGATCACCGCGAAAAAGAGGAAGTGCAGGTGCAGGACCGCGATGACCATGGCCCGGAACTCCGCCGGCGCGAGCGGCTCGTTCTTGAGCAGTCCGGGAAGCGACGCATCGACACAGGAGCGCAGCCACGCCACGATCAGTCCTACGCCGATGAGCAGCAGAATGTTTCGCAGCCGATGCGGCGCGCGCAGCGGCAGGTGATCGGCGATGTAGATCACCAGCGGCGTGAGCAGCGCCCAGACGATGCACGTGGCCAGCGTCTGCAGCGCGCGTTCGTTCGCGTCCTCGACGGCGCCGCGCGCGGTGGCGATGGCGTGCTGCTGCGAGGCGAAGAACACTCCCAGGAACGCCCACGTGGCCGCGATGAGGACGGCCAGGCCCGCCAGTGGCGCCAGCCGGTGTGGGCGGAGGTTCACCTACAGATCTTTACTTCCTTCCCCCGACCGCGCAAGACACTTCCGGACAAAAGGAGCGCGGCAGGTAATGCCCGGCGGCGCTCCACATCGCGGGAAGGGGTGTTCGTCACCGGCGGAACGGGGTTCGTCACCGGAAAACGAAAGGGTGAAAGTTCGGAACGTACGTAGCCTTCTCCCCACCGCGGTGGGGAGAAGGCTGAACCTCGTCGCTTACAGCGGATCCTCGACGCAGAAGAACCCGCCGTTGCAGGTCGCGAGAATCGTCCGGCCGGACGACGAGCTTGCGCCGTTCGAGTCGGTGACGGTCAGGGTCACGTGCCAGACACCCTGCTCGAACCAGTACTCGGTGTACGCACCGCTGTAACTGTCGATGTAGCCATCGCCGAAATCCCAGGTGTACGTGAGCGGGTTGCCATCCGGATCGGACGAGCACGAGGCGTTGAACTGCACGTGCAGCGGCGCGTTGCCGGACGTCGGCGTGGCGGTGAAGCAGGCCGTCGGCGCGTTGTTCGTGCTGATCAGTGTCGGCGAATTGAGAGAGACGCCGTTGTTGCCCTCATCGGTCTCCGCGCGCGCGTTGAACGGATCGATGATCCAGCCGATGTACTGATAGCCGGTGGGCGCGTTGGACGGAATGGTCACCCACGCGCTCGGCGTGGTGATCCCGCCGGAGCCGAGGGAGAACGTGGCCTGTCCGATGTAGAAGCTCGACGTGGTCACGTTGCGCGTCGGCGAGAGATAGAAGTACACCGGCACCGAGTTCTCTTCGGTGTTGCCGCGATTCTCGACCGTGAACTGGAACGACACGGCGGTGTTGCGGGTGACCGGACCCGGCGCCGGAATCACCGCGGACTGGCCGGGCGCGGTGCGGCGGTACGCGGACGCCGCGAAGTCGCGGAGCGTCGCCGAAGGTCCGTACGCGTTGCGGTTGCCGCGAACGTCATCGGCGTGCGGATGCGCATCGTTGCGCGTGCCGATCGGGCCGCCGTCCGGATAGTAGGTGTTCATCGTGGCCATCACGTCGTCCTCGTGATCGAGTCCGAAGCCGTGGCCGTGCTCGTGAATGCCGACGATGGTGGAGCTCGGCGACCCGTTCGGCGTCGGCGGCGCGGGGTTGGTGGCCGTATTCCACGACAGCGACGGGTTGAACATGATGTCCGCCTCGGCCAGGCTCGCGCGCGGTCCCGGCCAGACGTAGCACATCGAGCGGCGCGTGGTGGTCACGGCCAGCGTGTTGCTGCCCCAGATCCACTGCGAGGCCGGCGGGATGAGGATGCTGTTCTGCCCGTCGTTGCTGTTCGTGCTCGCGGTGGTGGTCCAGGTGTAATGGATGCGGTAATTCGTGGCGGGCGAATGGACGTTCCACGCCGTGCGCATCGCCTCGATGGACTGGTTCCAGGCGCTGCCGACCGGGAACGAGAGCAGCGACGGCTTCCAGGTCACGTCGTTGTTGCTCCACGTGACGCCGCCGCGGCAGTCGTAGATATACGTGTAGGCGCTGGCCGGCTTCGCCGCCAGCAAGGCCATGGTGAGAGTGAGCAGAAGAATCAGTTTGCGCGTCATGGGTGGTTCCTACCTTTCCGCCTTGCGGGCTTCGAAGACGAAGGTGGAGGGGACGTTGTGCTTCGCTGCGGACTCGAAGGTCTTCGGCTGGCGGAACTCGCGCGACGACGCGCGGCGGCCGGCCACCATCGCCTTCAACTGTCCGAGCGCGTTCGACGCCGGCTCGGCAACGACGGGTTGCTCTTTCTCGAGCTGGATCTTCACGCCTTCTTCGGCCACCACCGCAACGTGCGGCCTGCGCGCCGAACCGTCGTCGTTGATCGCGACGCCGCCGCGCTTCCAGTCCTTGCCGTCGATGCCGTTGATGGCGCGGCGGGTGTGATCGATGAGGATGGGACGCTTCGAAGCGGGATCGGTGACGACGTCGAGCTTGCCCCAGAACCAGCCCACCAGCGGAACGCCGAGGCGATCGTTGCCTTCGACGAAGAGCAGATGCTGGCCGCCGGGCGCAAATCGCGGCGCGCCGCCGACTTCGAATGCATTCACGCCGACGTCGCCGCCGGGCATGCGCAACGTGATCGAGCGGCCGCGCGTCGTTCCCTTCACGGTCTCGTCGACGTTGAACGTGACGTACGTGAAAGCGAAGTTGCCGTCGCCGGTCGGCACAGCTTCGCTGGAAACGACGGTGCCGACGAAGATCAGATCGGCGCGGTCGACCTGCGTCGCGAGATCGACGTACGACACGGTCGATGCCCCCGCGAGCAATGGAACGAGGAGTACTGCGAGAAGCGGCAATAGAACCCTGGACTTCGAATGACTCATGGATCCTCCCACTGGATTTTTTTTGGACTGCTGATGGGAGAGATGGAGAAATGGGAGGGATGTTCTGATGCTTGGAGCGTTTCCTCGGTTCCTCGGAGTTCCTCGGTTCCTCGGACGGGGGCTGTTCACTCCGAGGAACTCCGAGGCACCGAGGAACCCGAGGAACCGCCTCGCCGCGTCAGCGCGTGACGCGCGGGGCTGGGCGGCGGGGCGCGGCCGGCTCGCGCGCC
>CAMPKJ010000308.1 GCA_946887105.1 uncultured Acidobacteriota bacterium
TTACGAGTCGTGCTGCGCCGTGAGCGCAAAGAGCTCGTCCTGGCCGAACTGGTACTTGCGGCCGCAGAACTGGCAGACGATCTCCGTCCCGCCCTCCGCGATCATCTCGTGCAGCTCCTCTTTGCTGAGCAGCGTGAGCGGTGCGAGCGCGCGATCGCGAGTGCAGCTGCAGGCGTACGCGACCGGCCGCGCGTGGCCGTCATCGATCTGTTTGTAGCCTGTGCCGTCGAGCACGGTTGCGACCGCTTCTTCGATCGGCATGGTCGACAGCAGCGTGCTGAACGACGGCGCGCTTCTGACGCGCTCTTCGATCGTGCGGACGGCCTCTTCGGGTGCGTGCGGAAAGGCCTGGATGATCATCCCGCCCGCCGCGGCCACGCCGTCGCGGCGATTGAAGACGCCCAGAAGCACGGCGGATGCGATCTGCTCGGAGCGCATCAGGTAGCGCGTCAGATCGGTGGCGATGCCGGTGCCGGCCAGGAGGATCTGCGAGGTGTACGGCTTGCCGGCAGGCGGCGTGCCGCGCACGACGGTGAGGCTGCCGTTGCCGATCGCGCTCTCGACGTCGAGCATCGGATCCTCCGGGACCGGATTCGCGACATAGCCGCGCACGTTGCCGGCCACGGAGCCGTCACCGATCACGGTGCCGAGCGGTCCGTTGCCTTCGAAGCGCAGCGAGACGAACTGATTGCGCACGTCTTTGTCGAGCAACCGGGCCAGGAGCAGCGCGCCGGTCATGGCGCGGCCGAGCGCTTCGGCGGCGACGGGAGCGAGATCGAGGATCTCGCGCGCGGTCTCGACGGCCGTGGTCGTCTGCGCCGCGATGACGCGGAAGTGGCCGTCGACGGCCATTCCCTGAATGATGCGGTCGGGTCGTTCCATAGGAGAGATCGGAAACCGGCTGAACGGGCGAAATCTTTCGTGGCCGGAGGCTTGCGTAGAATACGCGCGGCGGACGTGGACTCCGCCGCATCTCGTCAACGAACAGGAGGTCTTCTGATGGTGTCTTTCGGAAGAACGTCCGTCGCCGGCCAGACCCAGACGCTCAAAGTGGGTGATCAGGCTCCCGATTTCGAGCTTCCGGGCCATCGCGGCGGGGAGACGTTCAAGCTCAGTGACTTACGCGGCAAGAAAAACGTCGTCATCGTTTTCTATCCCCTCGACTGGACCCCCGTCTGAACGGTTCAGATGCCGTCGTACGAGGCCGAAATGGCCGACTTCGAACGGTATGACGCCCAGGTCGTGGGCGTATCGGTGGATTCAGTTCCCTCCCACGTAGCTTTCGCCAAATCGATCGGCGGCATCGAACGGTACCCGCTGCTGGCCGACTTTCATCCCAAGGGTGCGGTGTCGAAGAAGTACGGCGTCTGGAAAGAGGACAAGGGCATCTGCGAGCGCGCCATCGTCATCGTCGACAAGCAGGGCATCGTCCGCTACATCGACGTGCACGACATCTCCGAGGCTCCGGACAACGCGCAGCTGCTCGACGTCCTGCGCGAATTGGATTGAGTAGACGCGGGCCGTCCACGGGCCCGCAGGTTTCTGTCGCTTTCGAGGTTTCATGCTGAACATCGCGCGCAAATGCGTCCCCTTCACCCCATTCGATAAAGAAATGTCCGCGTCGATCGTCACGCTCGTCGCCGCGACCGGTGTGTATCTCGCGGATCAGGACCCGTTTCCCGCGGAGGATCCGGGCGACACCACCTATCGCGTCATTCCGGGCGACGCCGAAGCGGGCGCGATGCGCATCATTCACGGTCACTACGATCATTCGGAAGCGGACGCCGATCCGAACATCGTCTTCCCGCTGGAGACGCTGCGCGAGCTGGCCGCGGACGGATTCATCGGCGGCGTGAACGACAAGCACTACAGCTACGGCTTCACCACGAAGCTGAAGGAGCTCTACGAGACCACGTTTCCGGAGATCGCGGACAGGATCGAGCGCTCGAAGACCAAGCTGGTGGTGATGATGGCGGGCTGTCCCGAGACCTGCCATCGCACGATCGGGAATCTCGCGCGCGAGATCGAGGCGCGCGGCATTCCGACCGTGATCATCAGCGCATCGCCTGCCGCCACGGAGTCGGTGCGTCCGCCGCGCGCGATGACGTGGGACGGCGTGGCCATCGGCCGCATCACCGGCCGCGCCGGCGACCGCGAACAGCACAAGAAGGTGGTGCGCGCGGCGCTGGAGCTGGTGCGGCACGACTCGCCGCCGGGACGGGTGATCACGAAGAACGTGCGGTGAGCGCGAGTTACTATTCGCCCCCATGTCCCGCATCCTCGGCATCATCGCGGCGGTCATCCTTATCCTCAGCAGCGCCGCGCACTCGCTCATGGGCTGGAAGGCGCTCGCTGCGCAGCTCGCGCAGGCGAACGCGCCGGCCGATCTGATCGGCGGCCTGCGCATCGGCTGGCATTTCGGCGGTGCGTGCATGCTGACGCTCGGAATCATCGTGCTGACGATCTTCATCCGCCGCATGCCGGCAATGCCTGCGTTCGCGACCGGCGTGCTCTACGTCGTGTTCGGCGCGTGGGCGCTGGCGGTGAGCGACGTCAATCCCTTCTTCGCGATCTTCATCGTGCCCGGCGTCCTGCTGCTCATCGCGGCGTGGCGCCGCTGATGCAGGGAGTTTTCACGATGCAAACGACCACGCTGAACAACACCAGCGAAACCATTCCGGCCATCGGCTTCGGCGGGATGCCGCTCTCGATTCAGGGACGGCCGCCGGAAGATCAGGGCAAGCGCACTCTGCACGCCGCCATCGATGCGGGCATGACGCTCATCGATACAGCGGACGTCTACTGTTACGACGACAGCGACATCGGGCACAACGAGCGCCTCATCGCCGCCACGCTCGCCGAGCGTTCCGATCGCGATGCCATTCGCGTGGCGACGAAAGCAGGCCTGCGCCGCCCGCGCGGTGCGTGGACGAGCGACGGCACTCCGTCGCACATCCGCGAAGCTTGCGAGAAGAGCCTGCGCGCGCTGCAGACGGAGCAGATCTGGCTCTACCAGTTCCACGCGCCCGATCCGAAGGTGCCGTTCGAGAAAAGCGTCGAGGCGTTCGCGGAGCTGCATCGCGAAGGGAAGTTCCGCTGGTTCGGGCTGAGCAATGTGTCGGTCCAGCAGATCGGACAGGCCGAGCGGATCCTGCCGGTGGTCTCGGTGCAGAACCGGCTCAATCCGTACTTCCGCGAATCGATCCCGGTGGCCCAGGAGTGCGAGCGCCGCGGCATCACCTTTCTCGCGTACAGCCCCGTCGGCGGCGGACGCCTGGCGAAGAAACTGCCGCGGTTCGACGTGCTGATCGAGCTCGCGCAGAAGTACGACCGCTCCGTGCACGCCATCGTCATCGCGTGGGTGCGCGCGCAATCGAAGACGGTCGTGCCGATCCCCGCCGCGCGCACGCCCGAGCACGCGATCGACAGCGCGCGCGCCGCCGATCTGCAGCTGTCGGCGGACGATCTGAATGCGATTGATGAAGGGGAGTTTGATCGGACGTAGCCGGGTCGCAAAGTCGCAAGTCTCAAAGTCGCAAAGAGGGAACGAACGGCGATCTTTGAGACTTTGAGACTCTGAGACTTTGCGACTATTCTTCGCCGTTAGCGGAGGCGCACGAAACGAATTGACCACTCAGGAAATCATCGAGGCTGAGCAGAAGGAATGGAGCGTCGAGGACTCGGTCTCGTTGTACATGACCGACCGTTGGGGCGCGGGGTATTTTCACGTCGCACCGAACGGCGACATGACCGTGGCGCCGCTGCAGACGAAAGGGATTTCCGTTCCGATCCTGGACGTGGTCCGCGAGGCGCAGGCGATGAACCTCCCCACGCCGCTGTTGATCCGTTTTCAGGATCTGCTGCGGCATCGCGTGGAGATGCTCAACCGCTCATTCCTGCGCGCCATCGCCGACCACGGCTATCGCGGCTCGTATCGCGCGGTCTTCCCGATCAAGGTCAATCAGCTTCGTGAAGTGGTCGAGGAGATCCTCGACGCCGGCAGGCCGTTCCATCACGGCGTCGAAGTGGGGTCGAAGCCGGAGATGTTCGCGGGCCTGGCGGTGCACAGCGACCCGGAGTCGATCATCATCTGCAACGGCTACAAGGATCGCGCGTACATCCGCACCGCGCTGATCGGGCGGAAGCTCGGCAAGAAGGTGATCCTGGTCGCCGAAAAGATCTCCGAGGTGGCGCTGATCACGAAGATCGCCGCCGAGATGGGTGTGGAGCCGTGGATCGGATTGCGCGTGCGCCTGCTCTCGAAGGGCGCCGGTAAATGGGCGACCTCGGGCGGCGAGCACGCGAAGTTCGGACTCTCCACGGCGGAGATCCTCGAGGCGATCGACATCATGGAGCAGGCGGGGATGGCCTCCGCGTTCAAGCTCCTGCACTTCCACATCGGCTCGCAGATCCCCGACATCCTGACCATCAAGCGCGCCGTGCGCGAAGCGGCGATGTACTACGCGAAGCTCTATCGCAGCGGCCACCGGCTCGAGTACGTCGACGTCGGCGGCGGGTTGGCCATCGACTACGACGGCTCGCGGTCGACCTTCCACTCCTCGATGAACTATTCGATCGAGGAGTACGCCAGCGACATCGTCTACAACATCATGGACATCTGCGACGACGAGAAGGTGCCGCACCCGATCATCGTCTCGGAGTCCGGCCGCGCCACCGTCGCACATCACTCCGTCCTGGTGGTGCAGGCATTCGGCGCGATCGAGAAAACGCCGCTGGAAGGACGCGATCTGCGCGCCGCCGATCACAAGCTCGTGCGCGAGCTGCTGGAGATCGACCAGACGCTCTCGGTCGAGAACATGATGCCGGCCTGGCACGACCTGCAGCAGATCAAAGAGCAGGTGCAGACCATGTTCGAGCTCGGCCTGCTCGATCTGGACGTGAAGGCGCGCGTGGAGTCGCTGTTCTGGGAGATCGCCGAGCGGCTGCAGAAGATCGTGCACACGATGGATCCGGAGGAAGTGCCGGAGGAGATGCGCAATCTCAACATCGAGCTGGCCGATCAGCACATCTGCAACTTCTCGGTCTTCCAGTCGCTGCTCGATCACTGGGCGCTGGGACAGCTCTTCCCGATCATGCCCATTCACCGGCTCAACGATGAGCCGCAGCTCGAGTCCACCCTGGTCGACATCACCTGCGACTCAGACGGCAAGGTCTCGAAGTACATCGATCTCAACGACGTCCGCGAGACCCTGCCGCTGCACGAGATCAAGCCGAACGAGCCGTACTACCTCGGCATCTTCCTCACCGGCGCCTATCAGGACATCATGGGCGACATCCACAATCTCTTCGGCCGCGTGAACGAAGTGCACGTGTTCCTCGATCCCGATGAAGAGGCCGGTTTCTACATCGAGGAGGAGATCCCCGGCCAGCCGATCGGCGAGGTGCTGGCCATGACGCAGTGGGACTGGCGCGATCTCGAGAAGCGGATGAAGCAGCAGATCGACA
>CAMPKJ010000309.1 GCA_946887105.1 uncultured Acidobacteriota bacterium
CCTTTGGCCGCCTCGAGATCACGCCGGTGAATGCGACGCGCCGCGATGAAGCGGTGGCCGCGACGGTCAAGAAGGGCGGCCGTACCGTCACGCCATCGCCGCAACGCAGGGTCGTCCTCGATCTGCCGCCGGGCACTCACAAACTCGTCGCCGACGCGGCCGGCTATTGTCCGTCCGATCGCGACTACAAGGTCCAGGCGGGAAAAATCACGAAGTCGATCCTGCCGCTGTCCCCCGGCCTCCGCGAGGACGAGATCGCCCGCTTCGTTCTGGGCTGGCACAATGAGCCGCGCGACCTCGATTCACATTTCTATCGCGGCTCCATCCTTTCGATCGCGCGGCCGGAGCATTTGTACTACGGCCGTAAGAGCGTGGCCCTGCCGGACGGAGCCGTGTTCGCGACGCTCGACGTGGACGAGCTCTATCCCGGCCGCTACGAAACCGTCACCGTGCGTGCGGCCGCGGTCGGCGATTACAAGTACGTCATTCACCGCTATGCAGGTTCCGGGACGATCGGCGACGCGAACGCGATGGTGCAGGTCTATACGCGGGGATGTCACGTGGATACGTTCGAGCCGCCTTCGGGATGCGTCGACAACGTGTGGAATATCGTGGAGCTGCACAATCGCGGCGGAAGCGTGGAAGTCACGCCGCTGAACCGCTGCGAGGCCATCCCGGAGACTCCTGCACCGAAGACGGGACATTGACCAGCGTGGCCGTAACGACCGAACCGCGCGACGCCGCCGAGCCGGAACAGGCGATGGCCGCGGCCATTCGTGCGATGCGGGACGTCGAGGTTCGCTCTACGGGTGCGGGCTCGCGCCGCGGCAACGTCGTCGAGGAGTGTCGCCGCGTCCTGGGCGCGACCACCGTTGCCTTGTGTCATGTCAACGCGGACGGCCGCGTGTCGTATGTGTGTATTGCCGGCGCGCCCGACGACACGGGCAGCCTTCGTGATGCTCTCGCGCAGGCGCTGCGAAGTGGGCGGGAGAGCTTTGCATTCACACATCGCGAGACGTCGCAGGACCTCGTTCTGGCCGGCCGCGGTGCCGGCGTCGTGTATGCAATGCTGCCGTGTCGCGCGGAGCCATGGGCCGAGGAGTTCATGGCCTTCGTCGCCGACCGGCTGATCCGTCGCGGGTTCACCCGTGCGGAGCGGTCGGATCCGGCAGCGGAATCGCGCCTCGTGCTGCCGGCAGGGATGATCGTTGGTCCGTCACCTGTCATGCGCGAATTGCTCGCGCAGATATCGGCCACGGTATCCGGCCGGCTGGACGTGCTGCTTTCCGGTGAGACCGGAACCGGGAAGGAACTGCTCGCGCGTCTCGTCCACGAGTCGGGGCCGACGCGGGGCGGGCCGTTCATTGCCGTCAATTGCGCCGCCATCCCTGGTGATCTGCTCGAGGCCGAGCTGTTTGGCGTCGAACGCGGCGTCGCTACGGGCGTCGATCCGCGCACGGGCCTGTTCCTCGACGCCGACCGCGGAACGATGTTTCTCGACGAGGTCGCCGAATTGCCGGAACGCCTGCAAGCCAAGCTGCTGCGCGTCGTCCAGGAGCGTGAAGTCCTGGCTCTCGGCGCCAAGCGGCCGCGGAGGATTTCCGTCCGCATCGTCTCCGCTCACAATCGCGACCTGGCTTCTCTCGTCGGGGAAGGCCGTTTTCGCGCCGATTTGTACTATCGCCTGCGCGGTCTCGAATTCCATGCGCCGCCTCTGCGTACGCGCGTCGAAGACATCCCCATGCTGGCCACTGAGTTCCTCAATCGGGCAGCCGAGGAGTATGGCCGCCGGATCACAGGCGTCACCGCGGCGGCGCTGGAGCTGCTGCGGGAACACGCATGGCCGGGAAATGTGCGTGAATTGCAGGGCGAAATGCGTCGCGCGGCGCTGCTCTGCCCTGACGGATCGCCCGTCGATGTCCATCATTTCCCGTCCTTGCGTGTACCAATGGCCGAACCGCGGCTGCAGCCGCAGTCGCGTCTCCAGACATTGCGCGACTGTATGGATATCGTCGAGCGCCGCGAGATCGAACGAGCCATGGTCGCGGCGCGCGGCAACCGCTCGCTCGCGGCGCGCACACTCGGCATTACGCGCAATGGACTCGCAAGCAAATTGAAGCGTCACCGGATCGAGGTCAATGAGTGATCGATCGCTGCGCAGGAGTGCCAACCGAGTGCGCAGGGTCTGCTCAATCCCTGCACAAAAAGCACGATTCCAGAGGTAAATCATCGGGCATGTCCGTTGCTCTCAGGTCGGTACAAACGACAGATCGATCCGGGTCCGTTGTCGTCGAATCGTTGTCCAATCGCAGCATGAAATTTCGTTGTCGTCATGCCGGCCGCAGTGCCGGAAAGAGGAGAGGAACGTCTCATGAAAAAGCTCGCAATTATTCTCGCAGTAATGCTCTTCGCGGCCGTAGCCTATGGTGAGGATTCGCCGGACCGTACTCACGTCAAGATCGTCAGGGTGCCCGCGCAGTGTCTGGAGACCGGCTCGGCGGAACAGGGCGGCGTCAATTACACGTGCGCCAAAGTCGATACGGCGGAGGTCTGGAACGACACCGAGCTGCGCAAGTTCGACAAGGACATCTTCGAGGCGTATCAGCAGGCCGCTCCGCGCCCGCCGGAACCGAGGACGCTCGTCGGCCTGGTCGTGCGCCAGGAGACGCTGGAGACGACCAAGCACGTCCAGGAGTCGACGACCGCGCGGAAGGAAGTAGCGCTGGTCGAACGGCGTGACGGCTACAAGTACCGCTACGCCCGCCGCTAGAACAGCAGGGCCGCGGGTTCCGCGCAACAGCGGAGCCCGCGGCTCGACTTCCATGAATCGCGCGGCAATCGTCGTTCTGGCGTTTCTCGGTTGCTGCGCAGCGGCGTGTGCAAGCGGGACAAGCCGCCCGCCCGCGCGTGCAGGCCAGGCTTGGAACGCCATCGGCCTCGGCGACATTCATGATGCGGCGCTCCGGCAAACCGTGAAGGAGCTCCTGCAATTCGTCGATACGGACGTGTTATGGCCCCAATTCGCTCTCGGCGACGACCCGGTCATCGTCGTCGAAGGGCGAGCGCCTCGGGACTCGGTGGCCTACTGTATCGGCCGGTGCGTCCCGGAGTTGGCGAGCGGCGGGTGGTCGCGCGTCTGGCGCCGCGATTCTCCGCGCATGCTCGCTGCGAACGAGGCGGAGATCGCGCCGCTCGCGTCGTGGGGGCTGGCCGGCGAGGGCGACGTCCTGGCCGTGGGATTTTCCAGCCGCGAACTGACCGTCACGATCGCGCTGCACGAATCGTTTCACCTGCACTATCAAACCGAATACTCGCAGTCGTTCAGCGATGAAGTGGGCGGCACCGGCAGGCCTGCGTCGAGTTTTTCCCGCAAAGGACTGGAAACGGCGTACAGCAGCTCCGAACCTGTCGTTTCAGAACTGCGCAGCGAATGTCGCGCCCTCGTCGATGCTCTCCACGCCGCGGACCATGCCGGCGTTCAAGCATCGCTGCGGCGTTTCGTCGACGTCCGCGAGGAGCGCCGATCGCGTGCGAACGCGCCGGCGCTCGAAGAGGATTTCTGGGAACGTCAGGAAGGCGTGCCCGTCAATCTCGAACGCCGGACGGCGAAGCGCCTGCACTTCACCGATCCCAGTCTCATCGAGACCGCGCTGTCCGAGAACGGGTGCGATGTCATCCCCGAGATCTCCTATCTGCTCGTTCTGGGCGGTCTGCAGGCCGCGGTGCTCGACGCATTCGATGACCCGCGGTCGTGGCCGCGGCTGGTTTATCCGCGCGACGGCACTGCCGCATCGTCTTTGTACGCTCTCGTCCAAAACCTGTCGATCCAGCAAGGAAGGTGATCCATGTCCCGCAGACTCGTTCTCTCATTGATCGTGCCGTTCGTCGTAACGCTCACCATTCAGGCGGCGGAGATGAATGGCATCCAATTCGCGGCTTCGCCGGGCTCGTCGTGGCGTTGCGGTCTGCAGAATGATGACCTTCCAGGCCTCGCGAGCGAACACATGCTCCAGCCGGTCGCGGCGGGCTGCGAGCGTGGTGACGTGAGGGCGTATGTGGTGGTCGTCGACCTGTCCGACAGCCGCTCGCCGATGCGGGCCGAGCAGATGGCCGCGGACGCGGAAGACCAATTGCCTTCGGCGTGGAAGATCGATTCGAAGTCGTACGACGTCGTCACGCTTTCGAGCGGACAGCGGGCCGCGTACTCGCGCCTCGTCGGAAAGGGCACCGGCTTCACGTTCGTCTCAGGACAAAAGCCGATGGTGGCGATCTCGCTCAATGTGCCGCTGCTGTTCGAGGATGAGAGCGGAAAGACCCGGCAGGTGATCGCCGTATTTCGCGTGCGCGCCGCGCTTCCGCCGGCCGCTGCGGACCGAAAAGCCTTCATCGCGGATCTCGACCGCACCGTGCGCGAGTGGGCGGGAAGCGCGACGCCGGCGGGCGGCCACGCGATCTCCGAGCGCGATTTCGAGCTCGCCGCGTATGCGCGCACCAAAGGCATCACGCTGCCTGCCGGCGCGCCGGACGCGGCACCACGACCGCCGCAGGATCCACTCCCTTCGGCGGTGGCCGCCCTCATGAACCACCGGGCGACGAGCGAGGATCTGGCCACTCTCGAAAAGGCGACGTCGCGCGCCCCCCAGTCGCCGCTTGCGAAAACACTGCAGTCGTACATCGATGAGGCGGCGCGGAGCGCCGAGGAACAGACGCTCGTCGCCATCCTCGATGCGGCGAAGGAGGACGCGCCCCGATTCTTCTCCCGTTTCCTGGCGACCAGTGCGGGCGCCGGTGACGCGGACGGCCTCGCGGTGGCACTGCGCGTCGCACAACAGCGCGGCTGGTCGCTTCACAATGCCACCCCGGACGCGATCGGCATCGTCGTTCGCGCCATTACCGCGCATGCGGTGTCGGTCGCACCCGAGTCACGAGCATTCTTCGAGCTGCCGGCCGATCAGATCCCTCCACTGGTACAGAAGCCGCCGCCCTATGTCACGGAAATCGCGAAGGCATCCGGTACGGGATGGAGGCTCCGAGACCGTCGCGGTGCATCTCGCGGTGCTTTCCTCGTCCGTTCCGACAATGGAGTGGGACTGCTCGAGCGACAGCAGGACGGAACGTATCGTTTGCGGCCCGTAACGAACGTCCTCGATCTCGCCGGCGGCTCCGCACCACCGGCCCATTGATCCGCCGCCGCGCTGCACGTACGCCGGGGATGCCCAGCCTGCGGCATACCGAAAGAGCGAGATCCGTGTCTTTGCTCCGTGACGGACCACGTTCGAGGAGATATTCATGAGAAAGCGTCATCACGTCATCGTCGCCGCCGTGCTGCTCAATCTGTTCGCACTGTCTCTCGGTGCGCAAACTCCGCAGGTGATCATTCAACCCACCACGCAGACGAAGCAGGAGCTCACGAAAGCGTTGCGGGAGTTCCGCGACAAGAACGATCGCCAGGGCGAGGC
>CAMPKJ010000310.1 GCA_946887105.1 uncultured Acidobacteriota bacterium
GAGAGACCGTGATCCTCGGACTGTCAGCAGGACGCTACTACGGCGTCGACGCCGTCGGTGCCCGGATCTGGCAATTGATCCAGGAGCCGGCCGTGATCGCGGACGTGCGGCAGACCATCGTGTCCGAGTACGAGGTCGATCCGGAACGCTGCGAGGCTGATCTGCTGAACCTGCTCGAGCGAATGATCGATGCCGGTCTCGTGGAAGTGCGGAGTGAGCCTGCTCCGTAAGATTGCGCGCCTCGACGCATCCGACCGGCTGCTCCTCGCGCAAGCGCTGGTGGTCGTACCGCTCGTCCGCGTCGCGCTCACCGTGCTCCCGTTCCGCGTCGTGCACCGCGGCATCGCCGCCGCAACGCGCCGGCTTCATCGTCAGGCGCTCGCTTCGCCGTGTGCTCGCGATCGCATCACGTGGGCTGTGACGGTCGTCGCTGCGCGCGTTCCTCGCGCGAGCTGTCTCACGCAGGCACTGGCCGCAACGCTGATGCTCGTGCGCCATGGCCATGCGGCGACGCTGCGCGTCGGCGTCGCGAAAAACGATGACGGCACTCTGCGCGCACACGCCTGGCTCGAGAGCGACGGGCAGCCGATTCTCGGCGAGCCGGCACCCGGAGTGTTCGTCCCGTTCCCACCGGTGGCGTTCTCCTAGCCATGAGCGGAATCGCCGGCATGGTCCGCCTCGATGGCGCTCCCGCCACCGGCGAGGCAATCGAACGGATGGGGAAGGCGATCGCGCATCGCGGTGGCGACGGCGGCGGCGTCTGGTCGCGCGGCCCGGCGGCATTCGCACACGCGATGCTGCATACGACGCCCGAGTCACACGACGAGCGGCAGCCGCTCGCCGATGCCGAACTGGCGATCGTCGCCGATGTCCGTCTCGACAACCGCGCGGAGCTCGGCGATGCCTCGCTCGGTGACGCGGCGCTCATTCTTGCCGCGTACCGCAAATGGGGCCGCGCATGCGTCTCCCGTCTGGAAGGCGATTTCGCCTTCGCGATCTGGGACCAGCGCGAGCGGACGCTCTTTTGCGCGCGCGATCCGTTCGGCGTGAAGCAACTCGTTCATGCGCACGTCGCCGGAAAGTGGTTCGCCTTCGCGACGGAAGTGCGGGCGCTGCTCGCGTTCGATGAGATCCCTCGCGATCCCGACGAGAAGCGCATCGCTGATTTTCTGGCCGTCTACTTCGATGAGCCCGAGCGAACGTTTCATCGAGCGATCCGCCGGCTGCCCGGTGGATGTTCGCTGACGCTTCGCGATGGCAACGTGACGATCGAGCGGTACTGGTCGCCCGAAACCGTGCGCCCGCTGCGCTTTCGCGGAGCCGGTCGCGACGCGCGGTACGCCGAAGGATTCCGCGAGCACTTCGTCCGCGCGGTGCGGGAGCGGATGCGTGCCGCGCATGCGTACGAGGTTGGCGCGATGCTCAGCGGCGGTCTCGATTCGACGTCGATCGCCTGTGTCGCGCGCGACGAGTTTCGTTCGGCGCACGACGCGCTGCTGCCGGTGTTCTCGTGGATTTTTTCCGACAGCATGGAATCGGACGAACGCGAATATCAGCAGGCGGTGATTGCCGCGGGTGGGATGCGGCCGATCACGCTGGATTCGGAGCGGCTGGCCGCGTCGCCATGGACAGACCTCGATGCGCTGCTTCCCGACGGACCGGTGTATGCGCCCAATCACTACCTGAACAATGTTGCGGCGCGCGAGGCGCGCGGCATTGGCGTGCGCATTCTGCTCGACGGAACAGGGGGCGACAGCACGATCTCGCGAGGACGCGGCCGCTATCACGAGCTCTTCTTCCGCGGACGCGCAATCACGCTGGCGCGTGAGCTGCGTGCGCTTGCGCGTCTGCGCGGCACGAACGAATCGCTGCCGCGCCTTTTCTTCGGAAACGTCGCGGCGCCTCTGCTGCCTCCGGCGCTTCTGCACGCGGTGCTGCGGCTTCGCGGACGCGCGCCCTCGATGCTCGAGCCGCTGAAGCTGCTCACGCCGCGCATGCGGGAGGTGAGCGGCGCGCCGTCGACTGCGAAAGCCGCGTGGTCTTTCTCCGCGCGCCGCGAGCACCTCGCGCAACTGACCTCGCCGATGCTGGCGGACGGCCTGGAGCTGCTCGACCGCTCGATGGCCATGCATGGCGTGGAAGGTCGCTATCCGTTTTTCGATCGGCGTCTGGCGGAGTATTGCCTGTCGCTCCCCGCCGATCAGAAGCTCGCCGGCGGCTACTCGCGCATCGTCGCGCGGCGCGCAATGGCCGGGGTGGTGCCGGACGCGGTGCGCTGGCGCGCGGGAAAAGGGCTGCCGGGACTGCACATCATCGTTGCGCTGCGAAAGAGTCGCGCGATGCTCGACGATCTCTTCGTGCGCGATCCCGAGGTCCTCGCTCCATACGTCGACATCGACACGCTTCGCGGCATTTACGCGGCCTTTCTGACCGAAAAACAGATCGAATACAGGACCGTCATTCAGCTCTGGAGCGTGGCCGTTCTCGCACGCTGGCTTCGCGAACAGCAGACGCCACAAAATGTCTTGTCAGCCTGAAGAACTGCGGCTAAGATCCGGCGCTCAAACGTATCCTCAGGAGAACACTACGATGGATCAGGCTACTTCGATCACCCCCGTTGCAACCGAAACCGCGCAGTCGGACCGCAAGCCGTATTCCACTCCGAAACTGACGGACTTCGGGTCCTTCGCCGAGATCACCCAGGGTACGTTCGCAGGAGTTGGCGCGGACTCTGGCATCTACTCCTAACGCCTCAGCGGCGTTGCACTCCTGCTTCAATGAGGCTGGCTCCGCGTGCGGATGCCGGCTTTGTTGTTTCTTGGATCGCGTAACCAGCCTCTCCCAGCAACGTCGCATACTCCGCCGCGGTCCGTTCGCGCCCGCCGGTCAGCAGCAGCATCTGCAGATCGAGCGTGTACGGATCGGCGATCGCTCCGTGCCCCGCGTCCAGCGACATCGCGCGCGGCGGCAGCAGCACTTCCACGATCACGAGCGTCGCATCCGCCGCAGCGCGGCACGCGCGCAGAATGTGCACGGCCTGCGCGTCATCCCAGTCGTGGAGAATCCACGACAGTAGATAGACGTCGCCACCTTTCGGCACGCTCTCGAAGAAATCGCCGGCCACCACTTCGCAGCGATCGCCGAGTCCAGCCGCTTCGATGAGCGGCCGCGCACCTTCGATTGTCGCTGCGCGATCGAACAGCACGCCCCTCGCGGACGGATGCGCGCGCAACAACTCGATCAGCACGCCGCCATGACCTCCGCCGACATCGACGATCGTTCGCGCGCGCTGCACGGAATCGAGACGCGCGATCGCGGCTCCGAGTCCGGGCGTGCTGCCGTTCATCCGCGCACCGAAAGCCGCGCTGCGGTCATCGTCGATTCGCTCGAAGAACGTCGTGCCATGGACGTCCTCATGCGGCGTGCGTCCCGTGCGGACCGCATCCAGCAACCGGCTGGAGACTTCCCACATCCCTTCTCCCGCGCGAATGGCGCTCGGACGAAGCGACCGCGGATGCGCCGTCTGCAGCGACTCGCCGGGCGGCGCGAGTCTGAAGCGGCCGTCGTCGGTCTCGAGAAAGACACCGCACGCGACGAGAAAGCGAAGCACGCGCCGCAAGGTCGGCGCGTGGACCTGCAAACGTTCGGCGAGATCCTCGGCACTCTGTGGTCCCATCGCCAGACGATCCGCAACGCCGAGCTTCGCCACCACATAGATCGCCTGCGTGCGCAACGCGCCTCCGATGAGATGGCGCATCGCCGCCTCCGCGGCGGGATCGAGCCTGGCCAGCAAGGTCTCAGCAGGGGATCGCCGCGGGTCGGTCATTCTTCATTACAATTCTAGCCGCTCGCATGTCCGGTCCCCGGTTCCTCTACTCCGCGTTCGCCTTGACGATTGCGTCCGACGTTCCTCTTCCGGAGCTTCCCGCGGGCGATGGCGAGCCCGATGTCGCCATTCGGATCGAGACGCTTCCGGATGCACGGCCGGACTCCGACTCTTGGTCGGTCGTAGCGGCTCCGGGAGAAGCGCGCGGATGGGCACCAGGTGCCGGAGGGTTCCGCGTGCGCGGCGGCAACGAGATCGCGATCGATCCGATGCCGGGCGCTGACGACCGCGCGCTCCGCATGGCCATCGTCGGACCGCTGTTCGGAGTGATCCTCGCGCAGCGCGGCCATTTCGTGCTGCACGCCAGCGCGGTTTCGATGAACGGCCGCGCGGTGGCGTTCACCGGTCCGTCCGGCCGCGGCAAGTCGACGCTCGTGGCGGCACTGGCACGCGCCGGGTATCCGTTGATCGCGGACGACCTCACCGTCATCGACTTCAACGGACAGACGCCCTTGGTCAAGCCGGGATTTCCGCGCGTCAAACTGTGGCCCGATTCGGCCGCGGCTCTCGAACACGATGTCGATGCGCTGCCGCTCATCCATCCCGAGCGCACGAAGCGCTCTCTGAGCATGCCGCCCATTCAGCCGGCCGACATTCCGCTGGCGCGCTGCTATGTGATCGAGGATGGCGAGAATGAGTCGGTGCAGGATCTCGCCGGCAGCGAATGCGTGCTGTCGCTGGTCGGGCTCACGTATCAGGCCAGCTGGATGCACGAGACCGGAGTGTCGGGCGCGAATCTCCTGCATTGCGGAGCGCTGGCGCGCAGCGGCGTCGTTCGACGGCTCCGCAGGCGTCGTTCGTTCGCCGCGCTGCCGGACGTGATCCGCTTCATCGAGACGGAGGTTCAGTCGGCGACGCCGATCGATTAGCGTCGCTCTCGACCAGCGCGAAGAGCCGCTCGCGATTGCGAAAGAGCGCGACGTTGCGCGCGACGTTGCGCGGACGCAGCGTTCCGTCGGTCAGTGTGGTGAAGGTGCGGTGAAACCGCTCCCATTGCCGCAATGCGCGCAACCGCATTCCGGCCAGACCTCGCGGCATCGGGACCTTCTCGCCGGGCGCGTGCGCGTGAACCGGCGCGGGCTCGATTCCGGCGAACAGGTTCATGAGTTTGTCCGACGGTTTTTTTTTCTTGTTCACCCACAACTGCTCGGCGGCGAGGAGCAGCGCCTCGTGCGGAGGTGGATTCGCGGAAAACTCCGCCGGAGTGGGCGCGCCGAGCAGGATGATCGCGAGCGAGACCGTCACGTGAATCCAGCCCGTGATGTGGCGCCGGTCCCACTCCGTCTCGAGCGACTTCCAGTCGAACTTCGTCTCGCCCGATCGCAGCAGCAGCGCCACATCGAGCAGCGATCGCAGTTCCCCTTCGAAGCGATGATGGCGCGAGACGTGGGTGACGACGTGCGCGAAGAACTCATCCGGCGCCAGCGCCGGCGCAGTCAGGCCATACCCGAGGTCGACGACGCGCGCCGTCGACCAGGCAGCCTCCAGTCCTGCCGGGTCGTCCGGCGCAGAGTCGAGCATCGCGTGCAACTCCAGGCTCGGGGA
>CAMPKJ010000311.1 GCA_946887105.1 uncultured Acidobacteriota bacterium
CGAGTTCAACGCATCGTCGCCCGAGGACGAGGTACCGTTCCACATTCCGCGGGATGACATTCGGAATTCCCCTCGGCGCACGCGCCGTTTCTCCGGCGACATGCGCAAGCTCATCGCTGCCCTCGCTCTTGCCGCGCTGCCTTCATTTGCCGCCGAAAAACCGGCGCCGCCTGCCGATCTCACCGCGCCTCCTGCCGACGCGGAGCGAAGCGACGACGGGCTGGTTTCGAAGAAGCTCGCGGAAGGAACGGGCACGGAGCACCCGGCCGCACATCACCTCGCGAAGGTGCGTTACACGGTCTGGAAGGCGGACGGCACGCTTGTGCAGCACGTCGCGCCGCCGCAGTCGCTGACCCTCGGCATCCCGCAGATGATTCCCGGCTGGGGCAGAGCCGTGCAGCAGATGGTGGTGGGCGAGCGGCGCCGTGTCTGGATCCCGCAGTCGCTCGGCGGCGGCAAGATCAAAGACGGCCAGTCGCTCGTCATCGATACGGAACTGCTCGAGATCGTCGACCCACCGACCACTCCCGCGGATGTCGCCGCGCCTCCCGCCGACGCGAAGACGACGTCCTCCGGACTCGCGTACAAAGTGCTGCGCGCCGGCACCGGCACCGAACATCCGAAGCGCCGCAGCCAGGTGGTCGTGCACTACAGCGGCTGGACGACGGATGGCAAATTGTTTGACAGCTCCGTGCTTCGCGGCCAGACCGCGCAGTTCGGCCTCGACGGCGTCATCGCCGGCTGGACCGAGGGACTGCAGTTGATGGTCGCCGGCGAGAAGACCCGCTTCTGGATTCCGGGCAAGCTTGCGTACGGCAAGGAGAAAGGCAAGCCGCAAGGGATGCTCGTCTTCGACATCGAACTGATCGAGATCAAGTAGGTTCACTTCAACCCTCGCGCCTTCTCCGCCAGCTTCACGAACTCCGTCCTCGTTCCGTCGAGATCCACGCCTTGCGAGACGCGGGCGAGTTGGAAGACGTCGTCCCAGGTGGCGTTGCCTTTGTGGGGCGAGTTGCGCAGGAGCATGCCCATTTCCGCGACGGCCGCGGCGAATTGCAGGTCGGGCGATGCCTCGTATGCGCTCTTCCCGTCGTCGACGACCTCGGCGATCAGCGGCGTGCTGGTCTTGCCTGTCGGTTCTTTGTAGCGCAGGCGCAGCGTGGCCAGTCGTGCCGGTGCTGACGTCGCCGGCACCACTTCGAACAACGCCGTCACGGAATGGCCGGCGCCGAGCTCGCCCGCGTCCTTCGTGTCATCCTCGAAGTCCTTCGCCGCCAGCGCGCGATTCTCGTAGCCGATCTGGCGGTACGACTGCACGGTTTTCGGATCGAAGTCGAGTTGCACCTTCACGTCTTTCGCGATCGTCACCAGCGTTCCGGTCAGCTCGTGACGGAACACTTTCTCCGCTTCCGCGATCGAGTCGAGATACGCGTAGTTGCCGTTGCCTTTGTCGGCGAGCATCTCCATCTTGTCGTCGAACCAGATGTCGCCCACGCCGATCACGGAGAGGAAGACGTCCGACTCGCGCTTCTGCTCGATGAGCTTCTGCAGGTCGTCCATCGAGGTCACGCCGACGTTGAAGTCGCCGTCGGTGGCCAGGATCACGCGGTTGTTCCCATCGGGCAGGAAGTTCTGTTGCGCGACCGCGTACGCCAGGTTGATTCCTTCGCCGCCCGCCGTCGAGCCGCCGGCCTGCAGCTGATCGATGGCCGCGAGGATGGTGGCCTTGTCGGCGCCGGACGTCGGCGGCAGCACCAGTCCCGCCGCGCCGGCGTAGACCACGATGGCCACGCGATCTTCCGCGCGCAGTTCCTTCGTCAGCACGCGAAACGCCTGCTGGATCAACGGCAGGCGGTTGCCCGGACTCATCGAGCCGGAGACGTCGAGGAGGAACACCAGATTGTTCGGCGCCATGCGCCACTGTTCGAGATTGCGTCCCTGAATGCCGACGCGCACGAGGCGGTTCGCCGCGTTCCACGGACAGCCCGCGACTTCGGTGGTCACCGAGAACGGCACGTCGCCGGACGGCTGCGGATAGGCGTACGTGAAGTAGTTCAGCATCTCCTCGATGCGGATCGTGTCCGGCGGAGGAGCAACGCCGTCGAGCAGGAAGCGGCGTACGTTTGCATACGAGGCGCGGTCGACGTCGATCGCGAACGTGGCCACCGACTCGTCCCGCGTGGCGACGAAGCCGTGTTCTCCCGTTGCCGGCACAGCGACTCCGTCGACGATCATCGGAGGCGCCGAAGGTGGCGGCACGGGCGCCGGAGCGCGTCTTCTCTCGTATTCGTGCGTCGCGGGGAGCCATTGCAGATCGCCTGGCGCCGACGCGGTGACGGTGATGCTTTCGGTGACGGAGTGGATGCGCATCTCGCTCGCGAGCGCGACGCCTTCCTTCGCCGTCACGTGAACCGTGTAGCTCTGCGGTGAGAATCCCTCCAGCGCAGTCGTGACGACGTAACGGCCGTGCGTCAATCCGAGGAACGTGTAGCGGCCGTTCGCATCAGTGACCTCGGTGCGCGCCGGATAGTCCTTCGATTGCACGGTCACGGTGACGCCGGGCAGCGGCGCGCCATCGTTCGTGACCAGTCCGATGATCGAGCCGACCGGACCGGGCATGATCACATGCTGGGAAGAGCGGCAGGAGAGAGCGAAGAAAACGAAGAGGAGCAATGCGCGTTTCATCGGGGGCCTCCTTTGCGCCGCTCGCCACTGCATCGCCGCTGCCGCGCATGCCAATGCGGTAACTCCCGCGAAACGAGCGTTCTACGCAAGTTCACGAAGGCGAAACATCGAGCAAATTGGAGGAATCGCGACGGATTCGTGGATTGAGAGGCGGTTCCTCGGAGTTCCTCGGAGTGCCTCGGAGTTCCTCGGGTAACGTCATCGCGCTGTTGCCCTCCGAGGAACTCCGAGGAACTCCGAAGCCTCAGTACGGCATCTCGTGATCGTGCAGGCCGAAGTAATGTCCGAGCTCGTGGATCACGGTGTCGCGGATCTGGCGCATGGCGTGATCGCGCGTGCGCGCGATGCGCATGATCGGGCCGCGGAAGATGGAGATCTGATCGGGGAGGTGCGGAAGCATGTCGTGCGTGCGCCGCGTCAGCGCCACGCCGCGATAGAGGCCGAGCAGCTCGCCGCCTTCTTCGATCAGTTCGAGATCCTCGCCGGATGGCTCCTGCTCGACCACCACCGCAACGTTTTGCAGCAGCTCGGCGAATTGCGGGGGAAGCGAGTCGAGCGCCTCTTCGACGAGGCGCTCGAACTCACGCGGCGGAATCAGCATGGTTGAAGTGTGAAGGGTGAAGGGTGAATTGTGAAAGGCGGGATTTCACCCTTCACTCTTCACACTTCACGCTTCTTTCACTACCAGCCCGGCAGGATGTTGAATCCGTACACCACTTCTTCATCCGGCCGCTGGAACGGCTTGGCGGCGTAGACCTCGATGGGAATGTACGCGAGCAGGATGCGCAGGCCGATGCCGGCGCTGAACACCGGAACGCGCTCGTCGGTCCTGGTCTCGAACGTCCAGTTCACGTCGCCGGTTTCGTTGTACGCGGCTCCGCCGTCCGCGAATGCGAAGATCTCGGTGGGCAGGTACGGCGCGTCGATCAGTCCGAACTCGCGCGTCCCGAGCAGCGGCGCGCGCACCTCGACGCTGGTCGCGACGATCTTGGTGCCGAGCAGGCGATCGAAGACCGGGCAGGCACCGCTGGCCGTGCCGCACTCCACCGGATCGATCGAGTACGGATCGTAGCCGCGCAGGAGCGATCCGCGGCCGAGGTACAGCGGCGTCAGGCGCACGTCATCGCCCCCTTCGCCGTAACGGCCGTAGTGCAGGCCGCGCACCGCCACCGTCACCGGCCGCGCGAAGAAGTACTTGCGCCAGTCCGCGAGGGCGGTGTGGAAATTCAGATCGCCGTTCAGCGTCTCGAGCTCGTAGCGATAGCGCGTGCCGTTGATCGGAGACATGAAGCCGTACACCGCGCTGTCGCCGACGAACGCAGCGGACGCTTTGCTGAAGTTCAGCACGAACGAGCCCGGAAGCGTCTCGCGCGTACGTTCGAGGATGGTGTTGCCGAGGATGAAGAACGTCTCCACCTCTTCCTTGAACGAGTAGCGCTGCGCGCCGACCGCGCCTTCGATGCGGCGCGTGCTGCTGAACGGATACTGCGCGATCAGGCTGCCGTCGGTGATCAGCTGGATCTGCCGGAACTGGCGGTAGACGTCGACGAGCTGGCCTTCGAACTCGCCCACGCCGTACTGCACGAAGCCGGAGACCTGCGGAACGTGCAGGACGTCGGCGCCCCAGTTCAGGCGGCTGGTCTGATTGAGGTAGAAGAGCTCACCGCCCAGTTGTTCGGCCAGTGACGACGTGCCGCTGCCGCCGCCGCCCTGGAACGTGAAGCCGACATTGTGGCGTCCGAGGACGTCGCTGAAGAACGCGGTCACGCTGCCGCCCGCGCCGAATCCGAACTCGCCCACGCCGACGCCGAGCGTCGGAGGTCCGAGGTAGGCGAGGTGCAGGTCCGACGAATACGGCCGCTCCGTGAACTGCGTCGATGCCGGCGGCAGTCCCTCCTCGGGACGCATCAGGTAGCCGGTGATCTCCGATCCGGTGCTGCGCAACGGCGGCAGCAGCGCGGCGCGCGGCGCCGTGTTCTCCGCCATGGCGGGCGGCGCGCTGACCGGTTGCGAGGCCGCTGTCGGCGGAAGCGTGTAGATGTTGTAGCTGTCGTCCTCGAAGACCGAGAACGCGATCTCGCCCGTACGCGACGCGACCGACAGCGCCGGAGCCATGTCGGTGATGCCGGCGATGCCGGTGTGCAGCGCCGTCAGACGGGAGATCGCGCCTTCCGGAACGCTGATCTGGTAGAGGTCGGGAATGCCTTCCGGATTGGCCACGAAGTAGATCGAGCGGCCGTCCGCCGACCACTGCGGATTGATGTGCTTCGCGCCGCGGAACGCCTGCAGCTCGCGGATCTGTCCGGTGCCGACGTCGATCGTGGCCAGGCGCATGTTCGTGAAGCGCAGTTGTTCGAGAATCGTGTCCGTGCCGCGATCGCTGATGAAAGCGATGGTGCGGCCGTCGGGCGACCAGGCCGGATGGAGATCGGCGTACTTGTCGGCGGTCAGGCGGCGCACCGACTTGGAGGGCACGTCGTAGAGGAAGAGATCACTGACGCCGGTGGTCTGGCCCGCGATGGCGATCGTGTTTCCATCCGGAGACCAGGCCACGTTGATGATCGCCTCGAGGCCGGGCACCTTCACGTGCTCGAGCCGCCGCGTCTCAACGTCCACAAATGATAAAAAGTTGTCCCCTTTCGAGAACGTAATGAAGGCCATGCGGCGGCTGTCCGGCGACCACGCGCCCGCGGACTCGATGAAGCGCAACGACTCG
>CAMPKJ010000312.1 GCA_946887105.1 uncultured Acidobacteriota bacterium
ATTCGCTGACGCGTCTCCTGGCCAACATCGCCAACGTGTACGACTGGGGTCTGGCGATGCTGATGCTCGCCGTGGCGTTTTTCTTCGCGCGCCGCGGGCGCATGCTCGCGGCGGCGATCATCGTTCCGATGCTCTTCCTCTACGCCGGGGCGGTCGCGGTGAGTCCGTGGGAGGCCGGCACGATGGACGCGCTCGCGCCACGCGTGCTCACGCATCTCCTCGGCCCGCTTTTGTTCCTGTTCACGCCCGCCCGAAATCGATGAATCCGCGCTCGACGTCCACGCCGAGGAGCTTCACCTTCACGCGATCGCCGATATCCAGACCGTCCCATCCCCGCACCACTTTTCCCTCGGTCGGCGGGTGGAAGATGCGCACCCAGGTCCCCTTCTGCGACGCGCCGGTGACGATGCCGTCGAAACGATCGCCAACGCGGTCCCGCAGCATGTACGCGGCGGCGGCCTTACGCACCTGCCGCTCCACCTTGTTCGCCGCATCCTCCTGCGTCGTGCAGTGCTCGGCGAGTTGCGCGAGCTCATCGACGTCGTACGGCTGCGGCTTGCCCGCGAGCGCCGCCTTCACCAGCCGGTGCGTGATGAGATCGGGATAGCGGCGGTTCGGCGCGGTCGAGTGCGTGTAGTCCTTCACCGCCAGACCGAAGTGTCCGATCGGCTTGTCGCTCGGCTCTTCGACGACGTATTCGCCCGCACCCATCGCCTTCACGATCGACAGCGACAGATCGGGAAAACGCAGCGGATCCGCTTTCTTGCGGCGGCGCAGAAACTCCTCCAGCGCCACCGCGTCCGGATCCGGCGGCAGGCGCTCGCCGGCTTCCTCGGCGATGCGCTCGATGCGATCCCAACGCTCCGGCGAGCGCACCACACGGCGGATGCTGGGGAATCCGTGTTTGGCGAGGAAGCGCGCGGTGGTGCCGTTCGCCGCAATCATGAAGTCTTCGATGAGCAGGCGCGCGTTGTTGCGCTTCGACTGCTGCAGATCCACGACCTGCCCGTCGCGGATCACCGGCCGTGCCTCGATGGTCTCCAGGTCGAGCGCGCCGTTCTCGTGCCGGCGGTCGCGCATGCGGTCGGCGGTGCGGTCCTGCATGCGCAGCGACTCGGCCAGACCTTCCACGCGGCGCATCTTCTCCGGCTGGTCGTCCTCGCCATCGAGCCACGACGCCACGCGGTCGTACGCGAGCTTCGCTTTGTTGTGCACGAGCGCGCGATACACGCCGCCGTCGGTGGCCGAGCCGTCTTCGTCGACCGTCATCTCGATGACCAGCGCCAGGCGATCTTCGCCTTCGTTCAGCGAGGTCAGATCGGTCGATAGTTTCTCGGGCAGCATCGAGAAGACTCGCGCGGCCGTGTAGACGGAGGTCGTGTTGTGCCGCGCGTGCAGATCGATCGGCGTGCCTTTCTTCACCAGCGCGTCGACATCCGCCACGGCGATGAAGATGCGCACGTTGCCATTGCCGGCATCCTCGGCCCAGGTGAGCTGATCGAGATCGCGCGAGTCGTCGTTGTCGATCGAGCACCAGCCGAGGTCGCGCATGTCGCGGATGTGCGGGTCGTGCGGATCGGCGGGACCGCGGATCTCCGCGAGCTGCTTCTTCACGTCCGCATCGAACGCCGGCTTCAATCCCTTGTCGATCATCGCGTCGTGCGCAATCTCGTTGAGCAGCTCTTCGTGCTTGCGATTCATGGCTGCGGAAGGTATCACCATGCGGTGCATCGCGTGCCCGCCGGAGACAACGCCGACCTGATCGAGCTGGGCGACGTCAGCGCGGAAGAGCTGCACGCCGCCGCGGCGCGCGTGCGCGCGGAGCCGGGTGTGTTGGCGTGCATCGTCGGCCACTCATCGTTGTATGTGATTCGCGGCGAGCGTGCGTCTCATGCGCCGGTTGTTGCGAGGGAGCCGCGCGAGATGCGCGTGCGTGTCGCGTTCGACGGGCCCGATCTGCCGGAGCAGATCTCCATCGAACGGCTTGCGGGCATGCGACTGACGGTGCGCTATCTCGGATTTCGCGGAGGGTTCGCGTATCTCGATGGCTGGCCGGACGAGAGGGCGATGCCGCGGCGGCCGACATCGCGGCCGGTTGCGCGCGGCTCGTTCGCGGTCGCGGGGAACGTGGCCGGCTTCTATCCGATCGACACGCCCGGCGGCTGGAATCTCCTCGGGCATACGGACGCGGATCTCGAGCACGCCTTGATCCCGGGCGATGTGCTCGTGATCGAGCCGGTCTCGGAGCTCGGCTGGCCGCCTCCCGCCGTCGCGGTGCCGGCTTCGTTGACCACGGCTGTCAACCCGCCGGACTGGTCGCGTGTCGAGCGCGGCTTACCACCCGGCGGACCATTCGATGACATCGCCGCCGCGGTTGCGATGAGCGCCGTTCGCGGCGATGTCGAGCTGCTCGAGTGCGCGATGGTCGGGCCACGCCTTCGCTTTTCCCGCGATCGCGTGATCGCGTGGTGTACGCCCGATCTCGCCGTGCGCGTCGAACACGTGCATGCGGGAGTGGAGAGGACGTTTGGCAGGATCGAAGGCGGATTGCGCGCGTATCTCGCCATGGGCGACAGCGCGCCTGAAGCGATCAGCGTTCCGATCGAGGCAAAGCGAGCCGGCGACAGTCACGTCATTCGCGTGCTGCCCGGCCCGCACGACGTCGGACTGCGCGAGATCGAGTGCGAAGTGACGCCGCAGTTGAACCGCGTCGGCATTCGGTTGCGGCCACTCGGTGAGCTGCGCGCGCGCATCCCGGGCGACTTGCGCTCGATCGGCATGCAGTGCGGGACCGTGCAGCTCCATCCCGATGGCTCGCTCGTGGCGATGGGGCCGGATCATCCGGTCACCGGCGGCTACCTGCAGCCGATGACCGTGATCACGGGAGAGCGGTGGAAGCTCGCCCAGCTCGTGCCGGGCGAGCGAGTGAGATTCCTTTACGAGCCGAACGAATAACCCGGCCGCGCCACGACGCGGAATTCGCGGTTCTTCAGCTCCACTTCCACCTTCTGGAAGCCCTTCTCACCGCGCGCGTGCGGCGAGCGATAGGTGAGCAGGTAATAGCCGTTGTTCGTGTGCTCGATCTGCTCGAGCGCGGGATTGAAGCTGACGTTGAGGCGGAAGTAGCGGCCGCCGGTCGACTCGGAGAGCTCGTCGAGGCGCTGGTGGAAGAGCGGGGCCATGTCCGCATTGCGCTGCAGTTGCACGCCGTAGACGGTCGTATTCGCGGCGTTCAGCGACTCCAGCGCCGGATCGAGATAGCGGCTCCGGCTGCTGAGCATTTCCGCGAAGACGTGCTCCTCGCGGTCGGCGATGCCGGGCGAGAACAGCACCAGGTTCTTGCGGGCGCGGATCGAGCGGACGCTGTCGGCGAGAACGTCCAATGCCTCGTAGACCGTGCCGGTGTCGCCGACGAAGTCGAAGGTCTGCAGGTTGCGCAGGATCGACGGACCGTCGCCGGCCGGCGCCTTCGTGAGGCCGGGGCCGAAGCGCGACACCTCGTTCAGCGCGCGCGTGAGCTGTTGCTTGTCGTTCGTGAAATCGCTGTAGACCTTCAGGCGCACGTCGTGGCCGACGATGGCGATGCGGTCCATCTCTTTCATCTCGTCCTTGATGAACGTCTTCACGGCCTGGCGCGCCAGCGTGAGCTGATCGAAGAGCACGGCCGGGTTGCTCGGCTTGTCGAAGAAGAAGATGAAGTAGCGGTCCTCGTGGACGCGCTCGACTTTGAACGGCGCCTGCTCTTCACGCTGCTGGAGGAGGCGGCGGTTCGTGAAGTAGTCGACCGAGTCGATGGTCTGCCGGACGCCGTTCTCTTTGACGATGAAGTCGTCCGGACCGAGCCCGAGAATGTGATTGCCTTTCTTGTCGGTGACGATGACGTCGAGGAGCACCGCGTTGACGTCGATCTGTTCGTTGAAGGATTGGGGCTGCTGCTGGGCCAGCGCGGGTACGGTCAGCGCGAGCACCAGGATGGATGCGAGGATGTGCTTGAGGCTCATGCAACGTGGCAACGGGGAGTCTCCGGGCGCGATTCCGCCGTTCACAACATCGTGATTTTGCGGAATGAACGAGCAGGGTGTGCCGTTAGTTTGACCGCTCGGATCGAAATCACTATCATCCGCGCCTCTTTGCCGCGACCTCATCGCGGCGGAAGAACCATCGGGGCATAGCTCAGCCTGGTAGAGCGCACGGTTCGGGACCGTGAGGTCGGAGGTTCAAGTCCTCTTGCCCCGACCATCTTTCTTCCTCTTCACCTTTTCCAGGGCACATCCTCCACGCCGGCGCGCTGGTTCGCGAAGCGCGCCGCCACGAAGAGGTAATCCGACAGTCGATTGAGATACGCGATGGTCGAGACCGTGGCCGGCGACTGGTCCTGCAGCGCCACCACCAACCGCTCGGCGCGGCGGCACACCGTCCGTGCGACGTGCAGATGTGCGGCCGTCGACGAGCCGCCGGGCAGGATGAACGAGGTGAGCGGCGCGAGCTCGCGCTCCATGGCGTCGATGGCCTGCTCGAGCTCGTCGATGCGCGCCGGTTCGACGCCGGGAAAGCGGCTGGTGCCGGGCGAGGCGAGGTGTGCTCCGACTTCGAACAGATCGACCTGCACCTGATGCAGGATTGCGTCGACGTCGGCGGGGAGCAGAGTCGTGCGCGCGACGCCGAGGTGCGAGCTCAGCTCGTCGATGGTCCCGTAGGCTTCGATGCGCGCGTCATTCTTCGCGACGCGCGCACCGCCGAACAGCGAGGTCTGGCCGCGATCGCCGGTGCGTGTGTAGATCTTCACGCTTCCGCTTCGAGCTGACGGATGCGCTCCTTGACCACCATCTCCGCGAGGTCGGGGATGACTTCCCAGGCGATGTTGCGCACCACCTGATCGGAGATCAGCTCGACGACGCGGCGGGCGATGCGATCGACCTGCTCGTCCGTGAGATCCGCCGAACGCGCCGCGATCGGCATCGCCGGCGCCTCGGGTGCAAGCGCCGCAGGCGCAACCGCAGCGGCCGCAGGCTCCTCGGGCTCCGCTTCCGCCTGCGCGGCTTCCGCCGCACCTTCGGGTAGCGACCACGCCGGCTCTTCAGCGGAGAGCGATTCGACCGGCTCTGCCGCGAACGGCACGTCCTCCGGCATCGGCTGATCGCTGAAACCGGACGGAGCTTCAGGCGCTGCTTCTTCCTGCGCGGGCGGCATCCATCCCGCTTCGGGCGCGGCGACAGGCTCTTCGTCGAAGGTTACTGCCTGTCCGGCATCGAATGACGGCGTCTCGGCCGCATGGAACGGTGCGGCCGATTCGTTGAATGCGTCCGCGGGCTCTTCCGGCGCCGGAGCTTCCCATGCGGACGGCGGCTCCTCGGCCTGCGGCTCCGGCGCCCGCAGAGCCCGCCGACAT
>CAMPKJ010000313.1 GCA_946887105.1 uncultured Acidobacteriota bacterium
GATAGTCGTCCGTCCGGCCTCGTCGCTGCCGGTGCAGCCGCGCGCGCAACTCTCGTCCGCGGCGCCGGTGCTGGTCATCGTCAATCCCGAGAGCGCGAATGCGAAGCCGCTTCCGGGCGCCGCGCGGGAAGCGCGCGAGGTGGCCGCGAATTATCGCGATGCGGCGGTGCTCGAAGGACCCGCGGCCACTCCGCCCGCGGTGACGCACGCGCTCCCGTCGCGGCGCGTCATTCATTACGCCGGTCACGCCGCGTCGGCGGAACAGGGCGCGGGCTCGCTGCTGCTTGCGGGCGGCCGCCTGTACGCGAGCGAGATCGCCCGGCTCGACCTTCGCGCGACGGAGCTGGTCGTGCTCGCCGCATGCGGCTCGTCGCGCGCCGCGCACGAGGCCATCCCGCGCGATCTCGCCACGGCATTCGCGGTCGCCGGAGCGCGCAACGTCGTCGGCACCGGCTGGGAGATCGACGACGCAACGTCGGTGGCAATGTTCTCCGCACTGCATCGCGCGGTCGCATCGGGCGCGCGTGTGGCATCGGCGGTGCGCGAGGTTCAACTCGACGCGATTCGCGCGCGACGCCATCCCGCGACCTGGGGCGCGCTCGCGGTCCTGTCATTCGAAAAGGAGTGAAGCATGGGCAAGGTGACGATCGATTTCGTCGGTCTCTTTCTCTTCGACAACCGGTATCGCGACCGGAAGCGCATCGCGGTGATCGACGGCTCGCGAAGCGACAAGTCGCACCACGGCATCCATCTGCGTCCGCACGCGCCGTTCATCCTCGTCGAAGGAAACGCCGACACGGACTGGCCGCACCGCGGCGACCGCTACGAGTTGAAAGGGGAGATCTCGTTCACCGCGAGCGGTGGCGTCGACGATCGCGAGTGGGCGCTGCCGAAGATCGCCAGCGGCTGTTCCGGCTTCAGCATCGAGCCGGAGTTTTTCGACGAGCCGCGCGCGGACGCGACGCACGCGATCGTCGACCTCCAGGGCGGCGATCTTTGCTCCTGGCGGTTCAACATCGACCGCGCCGCGTTCAACTCGCGCGTGGTGATCGAGACGAACGGGGCGTTCTCGATGCTTCGCAGCGACGGGCGGCGCATCGATTTCGATCCGGCCGTGAGCGACGCGAAGATCTGGTTTCAGAATACCGAGCTCGCCGACGCGCCCGACGACAACGACTGGCTCTGGTATTACGTCGCCTCGGGCAACGGCTGCTTCGTCCTGCCCGACGCGACCGGAATCATTCCTCCGCGCAAGTGCAGCCCGCCCGATCAGAGGAAGCCGCATCCCTACACGCTGGGCTGCTCGAACTCGCAGTGGCCGTGATGCACAGTAGGGCGCACGTCGCCGAAGTAGCCCTCCTGGCTCTCCGCCTCGGCGTGACGGCGTTCGGCGGTCCCGCGGTGCACATCGCCATGTTGCGCGACGAAGTGGTGACGCGGCGGCGCTGGATGCCGGAGGCGGAGTTCCTCGATCTCCTCGGTGCGACGAATCTCATTCCCGGACCGAATTCGACCGAGATGGTCATGCACACCGGACGCGTGCGCGCGGGTTGGGCGGGGTTCTGGCTCGCGGGCGTCTTGTTCATCCTGCCTGCCGCGCTGCTCGTGCTCGCGTGTGCGTGGGCGTACGTCGCGTACGGCAAGCTCCCGGCGGTCGAGTGGCTGCTGTACGGCGTCAAGCCGGTCATCATCGCGGTGGTGCTGCAGGCGTTGTGGGGTCTGGCGCGCACCGCGGTGAAGACGCCGTTTCTCGCCGCCATCGCGATCGTCGCGCTGGCGTCGTATCTCGCGGGCGTACACGAGCTGGCGATTCTCTTCGGCGGCGGCGTGATTGTGATCGCCAGCCGGATGCGCAGCCGCGCGATGTTGGCGGTGGAGCTCCAGATTTTCCTGATCTTCCTGAAGATCGGCGCGGTGCTCTACGGCAGCGGATACGTGCTGCTCGCGTTTCTGCGCCGCGATTTCGTCGACCGGCTCGGCTGGATCACCGACGTGCAACTGATCGACGCGGTCACGGTCGGACAGTTCACGCCCGGACCGGTCTTCACCACCGCGACGTTCATCGGATATCTCGTGGGTGGATTCTCCGGCGCGGCGGTGGCGACCATCGGCATCTTTCTGCCGGCGTTCTTCTTCGTCGCGGTCACGACGCCATTCATCGCCCGCATGCGGCAGTCGGCGCTGCTCTCTTCGCTGCTCGATGGACTGAACGTCGCATCGGTCGCCGTGATGGCGGGTGTGACGTGGCAGCTCACGCGCTCCGCGATCGTGGACGGATTCTCCGCGGCGATGGCCGCGATTGCGGCGCTGCTCCTGATGCGTTGGAAGATCAACTCGGCGTGGCTGGTGCTCGCGGCGGCTGCGATCGCCACGGTCGCGCGCCTCCTCTGAGACAATTGCGGCATGTGGCAGAACGTCGCCGATGTCATTTGCGAGATCGAGACCCGCTCGTCCGCCGAGCTGGTCGTCGAGATCCGCGCCCGCGCCGCGTCGTATGCACACGCCGACTCGTCATTCGGCGCGCTGGTGGCGCTGGCCTCGCTGGCCGTGCTCGTGTTCATGCCGTTCGTGGTGCCGCCGATCGCGGTGCTGCTCGATCCGGTTCCGTTCTACTTTCTCGGCGTGATGATCGCGCAGCGCAGCGACGCATTGCGTCGTGTCTTCACGACGCGCAAGGAGCGGCTCGAAGCGGTCCGCACGCGCGCGGCGGCGCTGTTTCACGACCGGCGCGTCAGTGAGACCGAGGAGGAGACGGGCGTGCTCTTCTTCGCCTCGCTGCTCGAGCGGCGCATCGAGGTGCTCGCCGATCGCGGCGTGCTGCGCGCGGTGCACCCGGAGGAGTGGAACGCGCTGCTCGCGGAACTGCACGCCGAGCGGAAGCTCGATCCGGATGTGGTGATCGCGGCGTTGCGGAAGATCGGAGCGCTGCTCGAACGTGCACTGCCGCCGGGTGCCGGTGCGAATGCCGACGAACTGCCGAGCGTGCCGGAGGTGTCGCTGTGATGCGCCGATCGGCGTTGCTGGTACTGCTGCTTTGCACGCTGCCGTTCTGCGCGACGGATGCGTTCGCGCGCATCGGCGGAGGGGACACCTACTCGGGATCGTCGGATTCGGAATCGTCGTACGACGACTCGTCGTCCGACTCGAGCAGCTACGATGATTCCGGCAGTTCGAGCTCGGGCAGCTCCGGATCGAGCGGCGGGGGAGGCGACCTCTCTCCCGGCGTCGCGTTTCTGCTCTTCTTCGTGCTCATGTTCTTCGTCGGCGGCGGAGCGTTGACGAACGCCGCCGTCTCGTCGCGGAGCATCATCCGGGTGGCGCCACAGCCGCCCGCGCCGACCGATCTCTCCGCGCTCCGCAAATACGATCCGAACTTCTCCGAGATCGTCTTCACCGACTTCTGCTACAGCCTCTTCGCGCGATTGCACGAGGCGCGCGGGCGCGGCCGCGTCGACGACTTCGCTCCATACGTCGCCGAGGCGGTGCGCGACGGAATCAAGAAGCACCATCCGGCAGGCGTGACCAGCGTCGATCAGATCGTGATCGGCAGCTTTGCGATCCTGTCCGTGACCGGCCTCGACACGCCGCGGGTCAAGGTCGGAGTGAAGATCGAGGCGAACTACACGGAGACGTCGAGCGCGGGCACGCAGCGCTGGTACGTGCACGAGCGATGGTCGCTCGAGCGTCTGCGCGACATCCTCTCTCCCGCTCCCGGCAACGCGCGCGCCGAGCATTGTCCGAAATGCGGCGCGCCGCTCCAGACGCGCACCGACGGCGCATGCCTGCACTGCGGCTCCGTCGTCGAGGGCGGCGCGTTCCAGTGGTTCCTGTCCTCGGTCAGCGTGGAGCGCAAAGACCAGCGCGCGCCGGTGCTGACCGGAGGCGGCGGCGGACCGGAGCCGGGACTGGACCGGCCGAGCGTCATTCAATACTGGATCGGCAAGAGGATGGCCAAATTCGCCGAGAGCCATCCCGGCTTCAGCTGGGAGGCCTTCGATGCGCGCGTGCGCCTCGTTGCGAATGAGCTGCAGGCCGCATGGACCGCGCGCGACTGGGAGCGTGCGCGTCACTACGAGACCGACGCACTGTTTCAGATGCACCGCTACTGGATCGACGAGTACCGCCGCCAGGGCTTGCGCAATGTCGTCGATGACTACTCGATCGACAAGACGGACGTCGTGAAAGTGACGAGCGACGCGTTCTATGACGCGATCACCGTGCGCCTCTACGCGTCCGGCGCCGATTTCACCATCGACGATTCGGGCGCGGTGGTCGGGGGATCGCGTCAGAACCGCAAGCAGTGGAGCGAGTACTGGACTCTCATCCGTGGCCGTGCCGGCGCCGCGAGCGCGCGCGTGTGTCCGAACTGCGGCGCCACGCGCGGCGAAGGTCAGACGGTCGTCTGCGAGTACTGCGGCGGAAAGATCAGCACCGGCGAGTTCCCCTGGATCCTGTCGCGCATCGAGCAGGACGAGGCGTACCTCGGGTGAGGGAACGGATGCGGCTCACCGGTTCGCGGTGAGCCGCGCCTCCGCTACTTGATCTGAAAGCGCTGCCTGGTCGACAACCGCCCGCCGTTCGGTTCGATGGTGGTGATCTCGAACTCGTACGATCCCGGCGCGAAGCCGGACAGCGAGAGCATGCCGGGCATCGCGCCGCATCCGGCGACGGCTTTCATGGGCACCGGCTCGAGCTCCGACGCGGCGGCCATGTTGTTGATCTTCGACTCGAGCTTGAGCGCGCCGGGGGCTCCGCAATACTCGAGCACGAACGCGAAGTCGCCTCCGGCGGCGAACTCGGTCACCGGCTGCAACGCCGCGATCGGATCGGTCGCCGCATCGAGATTGAGTGCGCCGAGATCGCTCAGCAGCACCAGGCGTCCGATGCGTCCCTCAGCCTTCGCATTGGCCGCCGCTTTGGCATTGCCGCGCGTTGCGGACCCGGCGGCGAAGACTTCCTTGCTCGGGCGCGCCGCCCAATCCGGCACGGAGGTCAGATCGGCATTGACGATGTTCCGGCGGATGGCCTTGTCGACGACGTTCGTGAACTGGCCGACCTTCGTGTCGCGCGCGTACATGTTCGTGCCGGGAATCTGATTGAACGTGGCGGTGAGTCGCGGCACGCCGAGGGCCACCGCTTCTTCGCGCGACCAGGTCCAGACCACATTGTCCGAGGAACGCGCGGATGCGCTGGAGAGACCGCCCGAATTGCCCTGTACGGACATGTTCGAGCGCGCGCCGCCCTCGGGCGGGCCGAGGACGATGTAGAGCTGGCCACGCTCGGAGATCGCGCCGCGCATGCGCTTCTCCTCGAACGCCGCGTCGCTGTAGCGGACGCGGTTGAGGAACTCTTCGCGGAATTCATTGCGCGGCGTGCCCGGCGTCGG
>CAMPKJ010000314.1 GCA_946887105.1 uncultured Acidobacteriota bacterium
CCGTCCAGAATGACGTAGTTTCGCGTCACGTCCGACACGATAACCTCTAGTTATCCGTTGGCGACATCAGGTTCGGCCCAGGATGGCCTTACGTGGGTATCGTTCGATCACTCACGGCCGGAGATCAATACGTCCGTCGCAGATCGCTCTCTGCGAATCGGACACGGGAAGGCCACAAACAAGAACGCCGCTCCGTTTCCGGAGCGGCTGGATGCGTGGCGTTTGGTAGGCGCTAGCGGACTCGAACCGCTGACCCCCACCGTGTGAAGGTGATGCTCTACCGACTGAGCTAAGCGCCTGTGCTGCGGAACCTGTCAACGAACCGGGTCCGCATGCTATTCCGGCGCGGGCGGCGCGTCAACCGGGCTATTTCTTCTTCGACGATTTCTTCGAAGAAGACTTCTTCGTGCTCGATTTCTTCGAGGTCTTCTTCGAGGAGGACTTCTTGTTCGAGGATGTCTTCTTCGACGATGACTTCTTCGGCGGTACCTTGCCGCCTTCGCGTCTGGCCTCGGACAGGCCGATGGCGATGGCCTGCTTGCGGCTGGTCACCTTCTTGCCCGAGCGGCCGCTCTTCAACTTGCCGCGCTTCATCTCGTGCACGTTCTCTTCGACTTTTTCCGAGGCCTTCTTCCCGTACTTGCTAGCCATGCAGAAACCTCCTGCACAGCTGGTTGTGCAAGTGGCGTGCGCGAGCGCGAATACAATCGCCGCCGAAAGGAATCCATCGATGCTCGCTCGCACTCTCCTGATCGTCCTCGCCGCGTTCTCGGTCCACGCCGCGACGTTCGACGAGTTGTTCCTCGACAAGACCATGCGCGTCGACTACTTCCATACGTCGACGCCGAAAGGCGACGAGATCGTCGCGCTCGATCGCGTGCTCTCCGACGGTCCATGGCCCGGCAGCCGGTCCTATCTCGTCGACACGTCGAACCTCGGCAAGTACGCGTTCGAAGTCATCGACCGCGACACGAACCAGGTCGTGTTCTCGCGCGGCTTCGCGTCGGTGTACGGCGAGTGGGAGACCACCAGCGAGTCGAAGGAGCGGCCGGCCACGTTCCACGAGTCGCTGCGCTTTCCGTGGCCGAAGAAGCCGGTGCAGGTGGTGCTGAAAAAACGCGATGCGCAGAACGCGTTCCAGCAGGTCTGGTCGACGGTCGTCGATCCCGCGTCGCGCTTCGTCAATCCGGCGGATGTGAAGCCGGCGGGCCGGGTCTGGTCGTATCTCGACAACGGACATCCGTCGAAGAAGGTCGATCTGCTCGTGATCGGCGAGGGCTACACGGCGGAGCAGATGCCGAAGCTGAAGAAGGATGTGGAGCGGCTGGTCGGCCGTCTCTTCGCAACCGAGCCGTTCAAGTCGCGCAAGAGCGACTTCAACGTGCGCGTGCTCGAACTGCCCGCGACCACGAGCGGCGTGCATCGTCCGCGCACGCGCGATGACCGGCGCAGCGTCACCGGCGTCGAGTACAACATCTTCGACTCCGAACGGTACATCCTCACGCTCGACAACCGCGCCATGCGCGATGCGGCGTCATCGGCTCCGTATGATTTCCTGGAGATCCTGGTGAACGAGAAGCAGTACGGCGGCGGCGGGATCTTCGCCGATCAGGCCACGGCATCGGTCGATACGGGCTACGCGGAGTACGTGTTCATCCACGAGTTCGGCCATCATTTCGCGGGACTGGGCGATGAGTACTACACGTCCGACGTCGCGTACGAAACGGGCGGCACCGATCATCCGGAGCCGTGGGAGCCGAACATCACCGCCAACGGGACCCGTCCGAAGTGGATGGATCTGGTGACGCCGAACACGCCATTGCCGACGCCGTGGCAGAAGGAGGCGTTCGAGCAGCATCAGCGCGAGTACCAGGCCGAGCGCCGCAAGCTGCGCGAGCAGAACGTGCCGGAGTCGCAGATGGACGCGCTGTTCCGCCGCGAGGAGGAGTGGGAGACGAAGTTCCTCGCTGCCGAAAAATATGCGGGGCACGTCGGCGCATTCGAGGGCGCGGGTTATGAGGCCAAGGGTCTCTATCGCCCCGAGGCGGATTGCATGATGTTCACGCGCAACGATGTGGGGTTCTGCGATGTGTGCACGCGGGCCATTCATCGCATGATCGACATGCAGACGCGGTGACGCGTTGGGACAACGCGGGTAGAATTCCCCCTCGTGTCCCTCACATTCGTAGTCGGCGCGGCGACCGATGTCTTCGCCGGCGACCTCGCGCAGGCGATCGAGGCGGAGCTGCGCAAGCAGTTCCCCTCGCTGGAGCGCGATGGCGAAGAGCGGTACGAATCGGAGCCGGTGCACGCGAGCGGATGGCGGCAGTTGCAGCAGCGCGTGCTGCGCACGCTGGACGCCGCGCCGCAACTGACCGCCGTCGATGCGTATCAGGCCGTGTATGTGCCGGTCGCGCACGCAGGCGTCGAGCATGTGCCGGTCGCGCATCTCGCCGACCCGCTGCAGATCGGCAGTCTTCCCGCGCTCATCGACGAGTTGCGCCGCTTCGCCGCCGGCGCATCGCTGCCGACGGATGACGTCGAGCTGATGCAGCTCGCCGCGCACTATCTCGAAGGGGATGCCGACGCCGACCTCGACGTGCAGACGTACGCGCAGCTGTTCCTGTCCGCAAAGCAGGCCGCCGCGCGTAATCAGGCGCTGTGGGTCGTGGTGTAAGAGACCGCCCCATGGTCGGTCTCTTCCCACGACCCGCGCCGGAGGCAGGCGCGGCTTGGTGATGTCGATCGCGGCGATGGCGCCATCGGCGGCCGACGTGATCACGAGCTGCGAACCCGCGACGAGATCGCCGACGGCCCACACTCCCTCCACCGTTGTGCGGCGGTATTCATCGACGATGACATTCGGCGCGTCGGAGGCAACTTCGCATCCGAGATCTTCGGCGAGTGTCGTCGAGCGATGGGTGGCGATGGTGAAGAAGAGGCGCTGCACGGAGATGCGCTCGCCGGTGGAGAGCACGGCCGCCTCGACGCGACCTTCCTTGCCGACCAGCGCGATCACCTTCTCGTCGTGAATGTCGACCTGTTCCGCGAGCAGCTTGCTGTGCATCTCCTCGTCCCACTCGCGGGCGTGGCCGTGCGTGAAGACCACGATGTCGTTCGACCATTGCAGGAGCTTGAGCGCGAGGCCGGTCACGCTCTTGCCCCAGCCGATCACGCCGATGCGCTGGTCGCGCGATTCGTAGCCGTCGCAGTCGGGGCAGTGATGCACGGTCACGCCGTAGTACGACTCGATCCCGGCGATGTCGGGGAGCGTGTCGCGCACGCCGTATGCGAGCACGACGCGGCGCGCGCGCAGACAGTTCCCGGCATCGTCCGTCACGTCGAAGATGTCGCCATTGCGCTCGATCCTGGTCACGCGTCCCTCCGCGATTGCGACGCCCGACTCACGCGCCTCGGCACGTCCGCGCTCGAGCAACTCGGCGGGTTTGATGCTGTGCTGACCGAGAAAGCCGTGGATCCCGGTGGTGGCGTAGTTGCGGGGATGGCCGGCGTCGATGACCAGGACCCTGCGGCGGTAGCGGCCGAGGAAGATGGCGCAGGTGAGACCGGCCGGACCGCCGCCGATGATGATCGCGTCGAACGGCGGCTGTTCGGTCAGGACATCGGACGCCATCAGCGACCCAGCACGCCCGAGCGCATCGGCGCCGCCGCATCTTCGACGCGGATGGACACATTGCTGGCCGACACCGGCAGCTCCGTGCCCGGACGGCGCACCCACACGACGACGGTGTAGACGCCCGGTCCCTGCGTGAACGGCACGTCGAACGAGAACGCGCCGTCTTTCCCGACCGTGAAATCGCCTCGATGTCCGCCCGGATATTCGCGGCGCACGATCTCGATGGTGCCGTTCGGATGGCGCTTGTAGTCCTGCTTGAGGCGCGGGAAGTAGTCCTTGCGTTTCTTCGGCAGCGAGTAATTGTTCAGCGCATTGGCGACATGCGCCGGCATCATTTCCGGCGCGGCTTCGTGATGCACGCTGATGGCCTCGATGGCCGCGCCGCCGAGCGGCTGTCCGGCGAACATCACCGTCTCGCCGGCGCGCGCGTGCCGCGGCAGCGGACGCGTCCAGCGCACGTAGCGGCGGACGAACTCGTGCACCAGGCGGAACTCGGAACGCTCCCACGCCAGTCCGATTCCGACGTGCGTCGCGTGCGGATCGAGGATGGTCCGCTTGTGCCCGTCGTGAGGCGCCGACTCGGCCATCATCGCATCCTGGGAGCGGCGCGCCATCTCGTACAGCGCGCGCTCGTTGAACGCGTAGTTCGCCGACCACGCCGCCGCGTTTTCACTGACGCCGTCATTGCCGCCGGCGAACGAGTAGCGCATGTACGGCGCCAGGCCGTCGGTGGTGAAGTGTCCGTTGGTCTGATTCTGGATCTGGCGCCGGCAGTAATCGTCGCCGATGGCCGACGCTTCGAGGTCGAGCTCGACGGGCGGAAGGTTGTACAGCTTGCGATCGCGGTTGATCAGTTTCAGCACGTGCTCGCGCAGCGTGGTGCGGGTCTCGTCGATGTCGCTGTGCGCGACCGGCGAGGCCAGCAACATGATGGCGATCGTGAGAAAAACGCGCTTCATGGTCGGGGAATTGTGCAACAGGGCGCGACTGGCCGGTTGTTCCAGACGTCGAAGTCGCAAAGTCGCAAAGTCTCAAAGACTCAATGGAGGCGCCGCCAACCGCTTTGCGACTTTGAGACTTTGCGACTCCCCCCGCGCCTCCACCCCTCACCGCACCGGCAGCTCGATCTCCACCCGCAGTCCCGGATTCACGTTCTCCGCGTGGATGCGGCCGCCGTGCTCTTCGACGGCCTTGCGCGCGATGGCCAGGCCGAGGCCGGTGCCGGTGGTCTTCGTCGAAAAGTAGGGATCGAAGATCTTTGGCAGGAGCTCGGGGGCGACGCCGGGACCGGTGTCTTCGACGGCGATGACCACCTTCGAATCGACGCCGTGGCTCTGCAGCCGGACCCGTCCGCCGGGCGTGGCCTGCAGTGCGTTCTCGATCAGGTTCGCGACGGCGCCGCGCAGCAGGCGCTCATCGCCGTTGAATGCCGACGGCGTCGACGGCGCGATGTCGGCGTGGAACTCGATGCCGCGCTCGCGGCTCTCGGCGTAGCTGGCGGCGATGTCCTCGAGCAGTTTCTGCAGGTCGAGCGGTTTGCGGTGCAACTGGCGCAGCGATGCGTAATCGCTGAAGTCGCGGGAGGTCTCGCGCAGCGTCACCACCTGCCGCAGGATGTTCTCGACCGCGCCGCGCACCACTTCGGGGAGCCGCGGATCGTTGCGGTCGGCGAGTGCGCGCAGATGTTCGGCCGTGAGCTGGATGGGCGTGAGCGGATTCTTGATCTCGTGCGCGATG
>CAMPKJ010000315.1 GCA_946887105.1 uncultured Acidobacteriota bacterium
TCCCTCCGACGACGTCGCCACGTTCAAAGTCGAGCCGATCACGTTCGCGCGCCGCGTCACGGCGGAAGGAACGTTGAAGCCGGTCAAGGCCACGCCGGTGGGCGTGCCGCAGAACGCGACCTCGCCGATGAAAGTGTCATGGATCGCGGACGACGGCGCGCTGCTGCGCAAGGGCGACGTGATCGTGCGCTTCGACGAAACGGAGTTCGTCGATCTGATGCTGCGCGGACGCGAAGACCGCTCCACCGCGACGAACAAGTTCCAGAAGGCCGACGCCGAATCGTCCGCGACGCGCAAGAATCTCGGCCGCGATGCGCGCCTCGCGCAAAGCGAGCTCGAAGCGGCGCAGCGCTTCAAGTTCGATGACGCGGAGATCTTCTCGCGCTACGCCCGCATCGAAGCGGAGGTCGATCAGAATCTCGCCTCCAGCCGCAAGCGCCACGCCGAAGAGGTCCTCGGCGTGCGCGAAAACCTCTCGCGTGTCGAGCGCGATCTCATCTCCATCGAAGACCGCCGCGCCGGCCTGAAGATCAAGCAGGCGGAGGAAGGATTGCAGGCGCTGCAGGTCACGGCGCCGCATGACGGCATTCTGGTGATGCAGCGCAACTGGCGCGGCGACATCGCCCGCGTCGGCGACACGATGTGGCGCGGGCAGCCGATCGGCGAGATCCCGGAGCTGTCGTCGATGCAGGCGGAGGTGTTCGTGCTCGAAGCCGACGCCGCCGGACTGGCCGTCGATCAGAAGGCGACGCTGTTCCTCGAAGCCGACTCGCACTCGAAGTTCAAAGGAAAGGTGAAGTCGGTCGACAAGGTGGCGCGGCCGCGCATCCCGCGCCAGCCGGTGCAGTACTTCGGCGTGACCGTGGAGATCGAGCGCACCGATCCGAAGCTGATGAAGCCGGGCGCGCGCGTGCGGGCCACGCTCGAAGTCGAGAACCAGAGCAACGCCTTCGCGATCCCGCGCCAGGCGCTCTTCGAGAAGGAAGGGAAGAAGCTCGTCTACCGGAAGCAAGGCGACGCCTTCGAGCCCGCCGAGGTGACCATCGGCTCGTCCAGTGCCGGACGGGTGGTGGTGACGAAGGGACTGGCGAAGGGCGACGAGATCGCGCTCGAAGATCCGACCAGGGACGACGATGAAACTCGCTGACCGCGAAACCATCACCACCGCGTTCGGCAATCTCGGACGCCACAAGCTGCGCACGTCGCTGACGATGCTGGGCATGGTCTTCGGCGTCGGCGCCGTGATCGCGATGTTGTCGATCGGCGCGGGAGCGGAAAAGAAGGCGCTCGAAGCGATCGGCCGCCTCGGCCTGCGCAATGTGATCGTGCGTGCGAAGGACGTGAAGCCGGAGGACCGCCAGGAGCTGCGCAAGAAATCGCTCGGCGTTTCGCTGCGCGACGGCGAGGCGATCCTGGAAGCGGTGCCGAACATCGAGCGCGTACTGCCGCGCGTCGAAGTGAAGCCGTACAAGATCATCGCCGCCGGCGCGAAGACGAAGGGCAAAGTGTTCGGCGTGTCGTGGCGCTATCGCGAAGTCGCGGACGTCGGACTCGCGGAAGGGCGCTTCTTCGACGCGCGCGATGAGTACGAACACGCGCAGGTGGCGGTGATCGGTCCGGAGATCCGCCGCAATCTCTTCGGCTACGGTCCCGTGCTCGGCAAGCAGTTGAAGGTGAACGATGTTTGGCTGGAGATCGTCGGCGTCCTCGGCGTCGACGCGGCCGCGCAGCCTGCATCCGGCGAGGCCGCATCGTCGTCGTCGACGGCGAAAGAGATCTGGATCCCGGTCAGCACCGCCATGCGCAAGTTCGATCGCGATCCGCTCGATGCGCCGGTCGACGAGTTGCTGGTCACCGTCAAGGAAGGCGTCTCCACGCGCCGGACCGCGCAGGTGATCGAGCCGCTCCTGCAACGCCTGCACGGCGGCGCCGACGACTACGAGGTGGTGATCCCGGAGAAGCTGCTCGAGCAGAGCCGGCAGACGCAGCGCATCTTCAACATCGTCATGGGCTCGATCGCCGGCATCTCGCTGCTGGTCGGCGGCATCGGCATCATGAACATCATGCTGGCCAGCGTGCTCGAACGGACGCGCGAGATCGGCGTGCGCCGCGCCATCGGCGCCACGCGTCACGACATCCGCTCGCAGTTCGTGGTCGAGTCCTTCGCCATCTCGTTCCTCGGCGGCGTGTCCGGCATCATCATCGGCATCGTCCTCGCGCGCATCGTCGCCGCCTACGCCGGCTGGCCGACCGTGATCACCGTCAGCTCGTTGATCCTCTCGACCGGCGTGTCGATCACGGTGGGACTGGTGTCCGGGATCTATCCGGCCGCCCGCGCGGCGGAATTGAATCCGGTGGAAGCGCTCAGATACGAGTAGGCGCTGGGCGTTGGGCGGTAGGCGTTTGGGCCGTGTCGCCCGACCGCGAATTGTCGCAAGAACGAAAACTCCCAAACGCCTACCGCCGAATGCCCAACGCCCATCGTTATGATCCTGCGATGCGATTCGCGCGATTCGTCCTCCCACTCCTGCTCGTGGCCGCGGCCGCGAGTGCGGCGACCAGCATTCCGCCGCTGCAGTACAAGCACCGCGTGCTGCCCAACGGGCTCGCGGTTTACTCGGTGCAGGATCGTTCGACGCCGACGGTTGCGGTCCAGGTCTGGTACCGCGTCGGATCGAAACATGATCCTGAGGGACGCAGCGGATTCGCGCATCTCTTCGAGCACATGATGTTCAAGGCCACGAAGAACATGCCCGCGGAGATGATGGATCGCCTGACGGAAGACGTCGGCGGATTCAACAACGCGTCCACGTTCGACGACTCGACTGCCTACTACGAAGTGGTTCCCTCGAATTACCTGCAGACGCTCCTCTGGGCGGAAGCAGAACGCCTCGGATCGCTGAACGTCGACGAGCCGACGTTCAAGTCCGAGCGCGACGTGGTCAAAGAGGAGTATCGCTTCCGCATCCTGTCCCCGCCCTATGGGCGCTTGTTCTACGCGCTGGAAACGAACTCCTTCACCAAGCATCCGTACCGCCGTCCCGGCATCGGCAACATCGAACAGCTCGACGCCGCGACTATCGACGACGTACGCGCGTTTCACCGCACCTACTACCGTCCCGACAACGCCGTCCTGATCGTGGTCGGCGATTTCGAACAGAAACAGTTCGATGCGTGGGTCGATCAGTACTTCGCGCCGCTCGCGAAACCCGACACGCCCATCCCGCAACCCGATGTCGCGGAGCCGGCGCGTGTCGCGGAAAAGAGAGTCGAAGAGTATGCCCCGAACGTCGCACTGCCCGCGGTGGGCATGACCTGGCTGATCCCGTCCGCGTCGCACGCGGATGCGATCCCGCTGTTTCTCGCGTCGACGATCCTCAGTGAAGGGGAGTCGTCGCGCCTGCAGGAGAAGCTGGTTCGCGGCGAGATCGCGGTGGAGGCATTCGCGGATGCGGACCTGCGCGAAGACCTGGGGCTGTTCGGCGTCATCGCCATCATGAGCAGCGAGCATCAGCCCGCCGAGGCGGAGAAGATCGTGCGCGCGGAACTGGCGTCGCTGGCGGAGAAGGGTGTGCCGGCCGCGGAGTTGGAAAAGGCGAAGAACCTGATCGTCACCAGCGCGCTGCGGCAGCGCGAGACCAGCAACGGCAAGGCGTTCACGCTCGGCGAAGCGCTGATCCTGCAGCACGACCCGGCCATCGTGAATACCGGTCTCGCGAAGGTGCAGGCCACGACCAGCGCGGAAATCCAGCGCGTGGTGAAGCAATATCTGGTCGATGGAAAAGCGGTGGTGATCACGTATCGCGACGAGACGGCCCGTCCAGCGGCCGCAGCGGCGGCCGGAGGTGCGAAGTGAAACGCCTGGTTCTCAGTCTGCTTCTCGCACTTCCGTTGATCGCTCAGCAGGTCACGCCGCCGCCGCCCGCGGCGCCGCGCGATCCGAAGGTGCCGCAGCCGGTGGAGAAGGTCCTTCCGAACGGACTGCGCGTCATCGTGGTCCCGAAACACGACATCCCGCTCGTAGCCGCGCGCCTGATGGTGAAGGCCGGCGGCGCGGTCGATCCGCGCGGCAAGGCCGGCCTGGCCGAGCTCACGGCGACGGTGCTGACGAAGGGAACGAAGTCGCAGTCGGCCGAACAGATCGCGCGGGGCGTGGAGGCGCTCGGTGCGACGCTCGGCGCGAGCGCGCGCTGGGATTCGAGCATCGTCGATACGAGCGTGATGTCGTCGAATCTGCCGAAGGCGCTCGACTTCGTGGCGGACGTCGCGCGCAACGCCACGTTCGCGAAGGATGAGTTCGAGCGCGAGCGCGATCAGACGCTGGACGGATTGCAGGTCGACCTGCGCGAGCCGCGCGTCCTCGCCGGCGCCGCCATGTCGCGATTGATCTTCGGCGAGGCGCCGTACGGCAGCACGCTGAACGGCACGCCGGCCAGCATCACCAACATCAAGCGCGAAGATCTGGTCGCGTTCCATCGTCTGCATTACATCCCGCAGAACGCGGTGCTCGTGCTCGCGGGCGACGTGAAGCCGGAAACGGCGTTCGCACTCGCGCAGAAGTCGTTCGGCGCATGGCCGCGCGGCAAGACGGAAGTGGCGCCCGCGGCACACCGCCCGAACGACGCCGCACCGCGCGTGGTGGTCATCGACATGCCGGACGCGGGGCAGGCATCGGTGGTGGTGGGGCGCTCCGGCATCCGCCGCAACGATCCTTCCTACATGCAGGCGCTGGTCACGAACTCGGTCCTCGGCGGCGGCTATTCGTCGCGTCTCAATCAGGAGATCCGCATCAAGCGCGGTCTGAGCTACGGCGCCGGCAGCTCCTTCGATCCGCGCGTGCAGGTCGGCCCGTTCACCGCGCGCACCGACACGAAGAACGAATCCGCGGCGGAAGTGGCGAGCATTCTCGTGGCGGAGGTGAACCGCCTCGCCGCCGCCGACGTCCCGGACACGGAGCTCACGCCGCGCAAAGCCGCGCTGATCGGCGACTTCGCGCAGACGCTCGAGACCACCAGCGGCATCGTCGATGCCATCTCCGCGCTCGCGCTGTATGGCCTGCCGCTCAGCGACATCAACCGCTACATCAGCGGCGTGCAGGCCGTCACCGCGGAGCAGGTCCGCAAATTCGCCGGCACGAACCTGGCTGGCCGGCCGAACGTGGTCATCGTCGGCGACGCGAAGCAGTTCCTCGAACCGCTGAAGAAGCAGTTCGGCGACGTGGACGTGATCGCGTACGAGGATCTCGATCTGAACTCGCCGACGCTGCGCGTGCGAAAGGCGAAGAAGTGAGAGGCAGTCTTAGAGTCTTAGAGTCTTAGAGGAGAGGCGGTGCGATCGCGCCTCTAAGACTCTAAGACTCTAAGACTC
>CAMPKJ010000316.1 GCA_946887105.1 uncultured Acidobacteriota bacterium
AGACGTACATCGGACAGCTCGAAGGACGCATCCAGAAACTGCTCGAGTCGATCTCGCGCAGGAACGCCAGATTCGTGCGCGTGGCGCGGAACGCGCGCAGCTCCTTGAGCAGCGGACGGCGGATGTCCGGATCGAGCTTGCGCACCAGCGTGTCCACGTCTTCGAGGCGCGACGAGGAGACGGGTTCCAGCACGTCGCCAAACGTGGCGGTCTCGCCATCGCGCACGCGGTGGCGCACGAACTCCTTCGCCAGCTGCAACGCGGCGCGGTCGTATCCATCCGACCAGTCGTCGTCCATCGCCACGAGCACGCGCGCCAGCAGCGGCGCGGGAGCGGGCGTGAAGCGGCAGCGCCTGCAGCGCGAAGTAGCGCGGGGGCGTTCCGGAGAAATGATTGAGCCCATCCAGGATGTGCGCAAATACGGCCTCGGTGCGCTCGCGTTGCCCGAGCGCCGCCAGCGCGAGCGCGGCGATGGCCACGTTCTCGCTGTCTCCGTACGTCAGCAGCTCGTCGTTGCTGTACGCGCCGTGCGCGAGCTCGCCGACGGCGGCGCGGAACCGCTCGTCCTGGGTCAGCTCTCCGGGATGCGCGACTTCCTCCACGCGCTCGCTGACTTCCTTCGCGCAGACGTAGATCGTGCGCGGCGCGGAAGCGCGTGTCTGAGTCTCGTTGATTTTCTTTGCTGCGAAAAAACGGGTGAAGAGGTTCATGGCTCCAGCAGGGGCTCCAGCATGTGTCTGCGCCGACGCGAGGGTCGAACGCGCACGCTGGAACTCAGCCTACGGGCGCTCTGCACCTCGGACGCCGGACGGCGTCAATGGGGTTGGTTCGTGTGTCATAGGCATCATCGTCTTCAGTGAGGGACGGCGGAGATTAGCAGGGGAGGCGCGCCGGATCAACTCCGGCGCGCCTGAAACATGCGATTCGTCAGAAGGTCAGGCGATAGGACAACGTGAAGTCGCGGCCGATGAGCGGCACGGCCGCCTTCAACGGATTCACGTGGTTGTACGCCAGCTCGTCGGTCAGATTGCTGCCGCGCAGCATCAGGTCGTGAATCGTTCGCGCGACGATGAAGCGATACCCGAGCGCCGCATTGACCAGCGTGTGGCCGGGCGTGGTGGTCTCGAAATCGGCGACGCGTTTCTGCGCGTTCGCGTGACGCACTTCGCCGAGGGCGTAGAGCGACTGGCCCTGATACCGGAGGCCGATGCCGTAACGCATTGGCGGGATGAACGGCAGCGCGCCGCCGCCCGCGAGCGACGCGCGGACGTAGTCGGCGGTCAGCTCCAGATCGAGATGATCCGGATCGCGGTGCAGCAGGCTGATGTCGGCGTGCATTTCCGCGCCGCGGAACGTCGCGTCCCGCTGCTCGTACGCGAAGACCGGCAGATCGTCTTCGAAGTTGCCGGTCGGATTCGAGAAGATGAAGCCGTCGAAGCGCTGTACGAAGAGATTCAGCTCTCCGGTCACGACGCCGGTACGTTTGCGCAGCGACACGTCGATCCCGTTGCCGCGCTCTTCGCGCAAGTCGGGATTGCCGATCTCGAACTGCGACGTGGCCTCGTGCGGCCCGTTGTAGTAGAGCTCCTCCGCGACCGGCAGGCGGGCCGAATGCGCGATCGCGAACGTGGCCGTGTACGCCTCGCTCGGGACGTACACGACGCCGGCCGATCCCGACAGACCGCTGAACGAGCGGTCGCGCAGCTCTGCCGAGTCCACTTCGACGTCCTGCTGTTCGTAGCGCGCGCCGAACTGCAGGCGCCACACGCCGAGGCCCGCTTCTTCGAATGCGAACAGCGCGCGGTTCTTCGTCTCCGTCGGCGGGAGCAGCGATTCTTCCCCCGAGACGGTGAAGTCGCGATTCGAGTACTGCAGGCCGAACGAGCCGCGGAACAGGCCGAGGTCGCGATGGGTCGCTTCGATGCGTCCTTCGCTGGAGCGATTCGTGAACTCGGTTTCAGGCTCGCCGTCCACCACTTCGAAATGCCGGTAGTTGGTTCGTCCGGCGCGCACGCGGATGCGCGCCAGCGGTCCGGATTGCGGCGTCAGTTGGCCCTTCAGATCGAGGCGGCGCTGGCGCATGTCGATGCGCACGGTTTCGTCGGGTTCGTTGCCCGGCCCGGCTTCGGAGATGCCGTAGTCGGAATCGTAGGCGCCGTACGAGAGTCCGAGGAAGCCGCTGTTGCCGATCATCGATCCGCCCACGGAGGCGCTGTCGGCGTCGATGCTGCTGTTGAAGAGCGTGCCGATGGGTGTGTCGTAATCATCGGTGCGGCGGCGGTTCGCACTGGCCTGCCACGCGAACAGTCCCTGGCCGCCTGTCAGTGAGAGATTGCCGTTCTTCTCATTGCCGTTGGACGTTCCGCGCAGATCGACGATGCCCGAAACTGCCGCGCCGGGCTGCGTCATCGGCACGCGGTCGTCGATCACGTTCACCACGCCGCCGACGGCATTGCTGCCATAGAGCAGCGTGGCCGGACCGCGCAGCACCTCGATGCTCTCCGCGTTCACGGGATCGATGCTGACGTTGTGATCCTGGCTGACGTTCGAGGCATCGCCGGCGCCGACGCCGTCTTCGAGCACGCGGATGCGATCGCCGCCGAACCCGCGGATCACGGGACGGCTCGCGCCGGGGACGAAGCCGGTGGACGTCACGCCCGGCTCCTGCGCCAGCGTTTCGCCGAGCGTCGGCTGCTGCCGGACCTGCAACTCCTGATCGCTGAGCCGTTCCACCGGCTGGGTGAGCTCGGACGCGGCGCGCGGATCGCCGGTGGCGCTGACGACGATCTCCTCGCGATGGATGCCGACGTCGAGCGTGATGTCGACGGTCATGTCGCCGTTGACCGTGATCTCGCTGGTCCAGTCGCCGAAGCGCGGGCTGGTGGCCAGCAGCAGATGGCGTCCCGGCGGGACATTGGTGAAGCTGTACCGGCCCTGCGCATCCGTGTTGGTGGTGCGGTTCAGATCGACGAGCTGTACGACCGCGGATGTAGCCGGTTGGCTGGTGTTGGTGGTGACGGTGCCTCGGACGCTGCCGCTCGACTGCGCGAGCGTCACCGAAGCGTGCAGCAACAAAAGCGCGATGAACGCGCGCAGTGCTCGCATGGTTTTCCTCCTGCGATTCAAATCCGTTTTCGATGGACGGGATGAACGAAGCGGCTATGCAGGAGGGCCGCGGAGGGGAGTGAAGACGATCGACGGCGCCGTGTGGCGGATGGTGCCGGTGGCGATCGCGTCGACGACGACCGGCCGCACGATGGAGGCGGTGACGGTGCGGAACGTTCCCGTCGCATGCTGCCGCGTGCAGGCCACGCAGGGTTGCGCGTGGATTGGTTTGGCGGCGTGGAAATGCCGCGCCGATACGTCGTCGCAGACGCCGACCTGCGCCAGGACTTCGCCGCCGCGCACGTTCTCGACCAGTCCCTCGTGCAGGTGAGGGACGATCGCGAACACGCTCAGGACGAGCGCGAGCACGGCATACGCGCCGCGGCGGAGGTTCGACATCACGCGGGACACTAGAACCGAAGACCGCCGCAGTCAACTCCCTCAGACCAGGTCATCTGTTTGCATGGCACGCAAGGCGGAGGAGATTCGGAATGGCGAGAGCAGCGAAAACGACGACCGATCACGACGAGATCCGCCGCTGGGTGGAGGCCCGAGGCGGACATCCTGCGCACGTAGTGCAGAGCGGCGCAGGAGACGATCCCGGCATCCTTCGGATCGACTATCCGGGCTTCAGCGGCGAGGAGACGCTCGAGCCGATCGAGTGGGAGGAGTTCTTCGACTCGTTCGACAGGAACAAGCTCGCCTTCCTGTATCAGGACTCCGGGGACAGCAGGTTCTCGAAGCTCGTGGAGCGGAGCGCGGCGAAGCGTTCGGCCGCAAAACGCGGCTCCGCGAAGCGTGGTGCGGTTGCGAAGCGCGGTGCGACTGCGAAGCGCACGACCGCGAAGCGGAGTGCGTCCGCGAAGAAGGCCTCGTCGTCGAAAAAGGTAGCGGCTTCGAAGAAAGCGTCCGCAAAGAAGACGTCATCCAGGAAGGCTTCCGCGAAGAAGGCTTCCTCGAAAAAGGCTCCATCGAAGAAGACCACGAAGAAAAGCGCGAAGAAGAAGTAACGCCGGGCGTTACACGCCCTCGGCCACGATCATGTTGGACCGCGCGCACGTCTCGCGGACCTGTTTGGCCGCGGCGTACTCCGGCGACGCGCGCCATGCTTTGGCCTGCTCCATCGAGTCGAACTCCAGCACGACCAGGCGCCGCGGAGTCCAGTCGCCGTCCAGCACTTCGCTCCGTCCGCCGCGCACGAGATACCGTCCGCCGTGCGCGGCGATGGAGGCGGAGGCGAGCCGCTTGTACTCTTCGTAGGCGACGGGATCGGTCACTTCGATGTCGACGATGATCAGCGCAGGCATGATCGCGTCATCATACGCAGCTCCGCTCACGGCCTGCGCTCATGACGGCTTTCATTATCCGACATGCTCTCCGTCACCACGTCGCACAGCGCTCCCGCGTCGTCCGGCGTCTGCCGCGCCAGCAATGCGCGCAGCAGCGGCGGCGTCATGAACGTGGTGATCATCACCATCATCGCCACCGAGCTGTAAAGGCCGGAGGAGAGCAGGCCGGCGGTCAATCCGAGCTGCGCGAAGATCAGTCCCACCTCTCCGCGCGGGACCATGCCCACGCCGATCACGATCCGGCGCAGCGATCGATTGCCCACCACTGCATAACCGGCGGCCAGTTTTCCGATGATGGCCACGGCGGTCAGGAGCAATCCGACCAGGAAGAACTTTCGCGTGTCCGCGTCGAACGGATTGAGCGCTCTCAGGTCCACCGCCGCGCCGACGAACACGAAGAAGATCGGGATGAAGAACTGCGCGACGTCGAACACCTCGTGCTCGATGTCGCGGCCGCGGTCCGTGCGGGCCAGGATCAATCCCGCTGCGAACGCGCCGATGATCACCGCCGATCCGGCCAGGTCGGCCAGGTAGGCGAGGCCGAACGCGAACATGATCGAGGTGAAGAAGAGCGCCTTGGCCACGCGCAGGCGCGTGATCAGTGCGATCAGCCGGGGCGCGAGCACGGAGCCGATCACGATCGCCAGCACCACGAATCCGAACGCGACCGCGAACACCTTCGAGACGCCGGGCACCGTCAGCGGCTCGCCGGCGGCCACCGCGCTGATGACCGTCAGCAACACCAGTCCGAGGATGTCGTCGATCACCGCGGCGCCGAGAACGACTTGCGATTCGTCGCTTTTCAGATGGCCGAGATCGGAAAGCACGCGCGCGGTGATGCCCACGGACGTCGCGGTGAGCGCCGCGCCGAGAAACACCGAGACCGTGGTG
>CAMPKJ010000317.1 GCA_946887105.1 uncultured Acidobacteriota bacterium
CTGCGGGATGAACGTAACCTGTTCCGTCGACGGCGGACGGAAAACGTACGTTCCGCGCCTGTCGACAGAAACGTAGAGATGGTCATCGACGGCGGCCATCGCGATCACGTCCGCCTGCATCATCATCAGCGACGTGCGGCGCAATCCGCCCGGAATGAGCTCGAACAGCGCCACGTCGCGGCCCGATGCGGCCGCCCCCCACGTTGGAGTTGCAGCGACGGTCTTTACCGGCTGCTGCGTTGGGAGATCGCCCGCAAATCCGAGCGCTCCGTTCGGGGCGACTGTAAATCGCTCGACGCCGGTCGCCGTTGCCACGACCAGTTCGCGATCGCCCATCCACGCCGCGTCGAACGTCTCCGCGCGACGGCTCTCGATGTGCACGACGCGGATCGCGGCGGGATCGGAAATGTCGTAGACGGCGATGCCGCGTCCGTCCGCGGCGTACGCGAGCGATCCGCGCAGGAGAACCTGCCGCGGATGCCCGCGCTCACCCCAGACGCCGGCAAAGGCGCCGAAAGACACGGCGAACGATGTCAGAACCGACAGCGTGCAAAGGAGGAGTCGCGCCTTGGACATTCGGCGTTCCGCTTTGCAATCCTCAGGCCCTCCACCATCCGACGACCACCAGCATCGCCGCCATGATCAGCAATGCCCACACGCCCGCCGTCGGCACTTCGTCGATGCCGGTCGGCGCGGCCGCTCCCGCGATCAGCTGTCCGCGGATTTCACCCGTCTCGTAGTTGGGCGAGTGGATGTTCACGTACAGGAATCCGGCCGCGAAGTCGGCGATCAGCCGCGGCGTGAGCGCGACGTTTCCGGAAAACGGATTCACGAGATGGTTGAAGTCGAAGATCACCGGACCGTCTTGACCCGGAGGCGCGGCATGCAGATGGGCCATGGTCGGACCGACGACGTTGTGGCTGCACTGCACGAACAGCGAGAACGCGTCATTGGACAGGTCGGCCGTGCAACTGCCGGTCGCGGTCGAGTCGGTGGGCGGCACTTCCTGATCGCCGTTCGCGGGGAACGCGAAGTTGTCGACCGTGCGCGGAAGGATCTGTCCTCGGATCTCGCCCGCCGGCCGGCCTCCCGCGTGGATGTTGACGTAGTACTCGCCGGCCTGCAGCTGCGCGATCTGCGTCGCGGTCATGCCGGTCCACGTGGCCTCGACGGGGCTGGTGGGATCGCCCAGGTCGAACACGACCGGACCGTCGGCACCGGGCAGGCCGCGATGGATGTGCATGATGGTCGTGTCGATGACGTTGTGCGTGCAGACCAGCGAGAACGTCGCCAGCGCTGCATTGAGCTGGCCGAAACATCCGCCACGCGCCGGCGAATCGTTCGGCGTGCTCTCCTGGCTGCCGTCGAGATGGAAGACGAAGTTCGCCGGTGACGCGACGCTCTGCAGGTTCTGGAACGTGCACGTCACGGCCTCGCCGCCCTGCAGTTGAATGGTCGCGGTACGCGCGAACGGATTGCCGGTGCTGTCGGCGTCGTCGCACGACACGTCCGTCAGCGAGTAACCCGCGACTGCGTTTTCGGTGACTGTGTACGTGCCGATCGGAACGTTCGTGAACTCCTCGATCTCCGTGTCATCGAGCGTGAACGTGCCGGGCGAGCCGGGGACGTTGTCGGTGAAGGTGAAGCCGGTGCCGCCGGCGGGGGTCGTCGCTTTCCGGATGCGGATCGTGCCGGTCGTCACCGCGACCACCGGCGGCGCGATCTGGCCGCGGATCACCGTCGCGGTCTCTTCGGATTCGCCTGCGCCGTGAATGTCGAGGTAGAGGAACGTGGCCGCGAAATCAGCTACGAGCCGCGGCGTCAGCGGAACGCTTTCATCGATCGGACTCGCGGGTGATGCGAAGGTGTGCACGACCGGACCATTGGCGTCGCGCGGCGCCTGATGCACGTGCGCTTCGTCGGGCGCGGGGAAGTCGTGCGTGCAACTGATCGCGAGTTGATCGGCGTTCGCGTTCAGATCGGCCGTGCAGTCCGCGGTCGCGGGGGAATCGCCCGGAGGGACGACCTGGCTCGCATCGGCCGCGAACGCGACCGTGTCGACGGTGCGCGGCAGGAGCTGCCCGCGGATCGCGCCCGCCGGACGTCCCGAGGTGTGGATGTTGATGTAGAAGTTGCCGGCCAGCAGGTCCGCGACGTGCCCGGGGGTCATGCCGCTCCAGGTGGCGATCACCGGACTGACCGGATCGCCGAGGACGAACACGACGTCGCCGTTGGCACCGGCGGGCGCGCGGTGAATGTGCATGAGCGTCGGCAGATCGACGTCGTGCGTGCACACCAGCGACAGCTCGCTCGCGCCGGCGTCGTAGCGGCCCATGCAGCCGCCGCGCTCGTTCGTCAACACCGGCGGTACTTCCTGGTCGCCGGAGAGGTGGAACACGAACAGCTGATCGGCGGGCGCGGTCTCGAAGTTGCGGAACGTGCACGTCACCGTTTCGCCCGCGTCGACGCGGATGGTGGCGGTGCGCGCGGTCGTGTCGCCGGTGCTGTCGGCGTCATTACACGAGACATCCGCCAGCGTGTAGCCGCCCGGCGCGATCGTAGGATCGTCCTCGGACACGCTGTACGTGCCCGGCGCGACGTTCGTGAACGTGCGCGTATCGCCGTCGTCGAGCATGAACGCGCCCGGCGTGATGTTGTCGGTGAACCCAAAGCCGGTGCCGCCGCTCGGGAAGGTGGCCTTCGCGATGATGATCGTGCCGGTGCCCGGTCCCGCCGGGGGAGTGCCGATCTGGCCGCGGATCTCGTCACCCGGATCCTCTTCCGTGCCCGGCTGGTGGATGTCGAGATAGAGGAACGTGGCCGCGAAATCGGCGACCAGTTGCGGCGTCATCGGCATGTTGCCCGACAGCGGAGACGCCGCGCTCGGGAACGTGAACACGATCGGACCGTTGCTGCCCGCCGGCGCTTCGTGGACGTGCGCCGCGTCGGGTGCCGCGACGTCGTGCGTGCACTGGATGGCCAGCGACGTCGCGGCGTCATTGAGATCGGCGGTGCAGTTTGCGGTGGCGCTCGTGCCGTTCGGCGGGACGACCTGCGCACCGCCGGCGGTGAACGCGACCAGGTCCACGGTGCGCGGGAGGATCTGTCCGCGAATCTCGCCGGCCGGACGGCCGGCTGTGTGAATGTTGATGTAGAGGTTTCCGGCGAGGAGATCGGCGATGTCCGCCGGGGTCATGCCCGTCCAGGTGGCGGTGACGGGACTGATCGGATCGCCGAGGTCGAAGGCCACATCGCCGTTCGCGCCGGCGGGCGCGCGATGGATGTGCATCACCGTTGCGCTGACGACGTCGTGCACGCACGTGAGGCTGAACGTTGCGGCGCCCTGGTCGAGTTGTCCCATGCAGCCGCCGCTCGCCGCGGAGGGAACGGGCGGTACTTCCTGATCGCCGCGAAGATGCCAGACGAACGTCTGTGCGAACAGCGGCGTGGCGACGAACAGGATCGCGAAAAGAAGGAGAAAGCGGCGGCTCGTCATGGGATGGGATCTCCTAGGGTTGTGTGGAGGGTTGGGACTCTCTCGCGTCGATGAAAACACAACGATGAGATCGGTGCAATCGGAAAGAAGACACGTATAGTTGTCTGCTACCTCGGGATGTCCGCATCTCCGAGGTTTTCTTCACGCGCGAGTGCGCATCTCCTCGGAAAGGAAACTTTTCACTGCGCGTGTCCACTCGAAGTAGACGCTGCTGGCGATCACGTGCACGACCTCCGAGGGCGCGCTTTCGCATCCGGAAACGCGCCGTAGAGATTTTGATCCGTCCCTCGGCCGCGCGCGATGCTGACGCGCGGAGATCACGACCATGAACACCAACACCCTTCACGTACAGCTCACCGGTCACGCACGCACGACCGCGAACCTCGAGTCGGTCACGACCGCCGCGGACCTGGCGGTGTGGCGCAGCGCCGCCGAAGTCCTCCGCGAACGCACGTATGCCGCGGAAGACGGCAGCGTGCGCGTGCAGGTCGATTGGGACCCGCTGGTGATGCGCGATCACGCGGACGAGAGTCCGGTGCAATTCGAGGTGCGGGTGAGCGGCGCGAACGAGCGCGATGTCGCGTCGTACGCCGCGTTGTTCTTCCACGACGCGTTTCTGCTGCTGAATCTCGCGGTGCCTGGATCGTTCGGCGGCGCGATCACGATTCTGTCGGGTGCGTCGGAGCTCGCATTGAGCGCGCGCGTGTTCGAGTACGCGTGGGCCGCGTCGGCTTCCTCCATCGAGCCGTTGCCCCTGGCGGACGTCGTCAAGTGGTACGACGCCCTGGCCCTCGGAGCGACGCAGGTCGCGACGGATGGCGTGGCGAAGGCTTTGTTTCTGCTGCTGCACCTGGCGCGGCATGAAGAAGACGAGTCGATGTCGGTGGTGCGGCTCGGACAGGCGCTGGAGGCGCTCGACACAGGCGCCACGGCGCAGTTCTTCGAACTGCGTGATGCGATCGTGCACGGCGTCGCGCCCGTGCTCCATCCGCTCGCCGATGATGCGCTGGATGCGCATGTCGATGACGAATCGCTGCAGCTCGTGAACGCGTCGGATTACGCGGCCAGCGTGGTCGTGAGCGCGTTGCAGGGACTCATTCGCGGGCGATAGGCGTGCTCGACCTCGTACAATCGCCTCACCCGTGAGCAATCCGCGCCGCATCACCGATCAGGGACCGCGGGGGACGGTCGTTTTGTGGGGCTTCGCGCTGCTGTGGAACGCCATCGCGGTGCCGGTCTCGTTCTTTCTGCCCGCTGCGATTCGGCGCGGCAATTACCTGGCGGCGCTCGGGTTCCTCTTTCCGATTGCGGGCGCGCTGTTGCTCGTCGCCGCGATCCGGCTCACGTTGCGCGCGCTGCGCTTTCCGCACTCGACGCTGGTCCTCGACACGGTGCCGGCTCCGATCGGCGGGAGATTGCGCGGACATGTCGAAGTCGCGCATCCCCTCGAGTCCGTGTCGCGCATCCATCTGCGCCTCATCGCGCTCTCTCGCCGTCGCAGCGGACGGACGACACACGACACGATCGTCGCTGACGAGCAGCGCGAAGTGCACCTCGCGCAACTCCGCCGTACCGACGACGGCACGATCGTTCCGGTGGAGATCCACGTCCCCGCCGATGCGCCGCCGACCGACACCGAAAACGCGGAGGTCAAGATCTACTGGCGCCTGAATGTCGACGCCGAAGTGTCAGGTGTCGATTACGGCGCCACGTTCGACGTGCCCGTCGGGGCTGACCCTCACAGGCCGGCGAAGTTGTAGCGCAGCTCGACCGACAAGCGTTTTTCCTCGCCCGCGACGATGGCCTCGATCCCGGCGCGCAGC
>CAMPKJ010000318.1 GCA_946887105.1 uncultured Acidobacteriota bacterium
GCTCGCCGCTGACGCAGACCTTCGCCCTAGGCATGTTCGCGACGCCCACCGCCGCCGATCTCGACACGATCGAACGTTTCTTCGACGAACGCGGCGCCGAGGTCTTCCACGAAGTCTCGCCGATCGCGCCGCCGGAAACGCTCGAGCTGCTCGTCGCGCGCGGCTATCGGCCGGTGGAACTGTCGTCGGTGCTGTTCCGGCCGATCACCGGGATGTTTTCCGAGGAAAGCCGCGTGCGCGCGCGCATCGCATCCGCCGGCGAGATCGAGCTCTGGTCGACCTTGGCAGCGGAGGGATGGCGCGAGTTCGGCGTCGCCGACTTCATGCGCGACATCGGACAGATCTCCGCATCGAGCGAAGGTACGACCCCGTTCCTCGCGGAGCTCGACGGCCGCGCCATCGGCACGGGCGCGGTCGCGCTGCATGACGGCGTGGCGATTCTCGCCGGAGCGAGCACCATCCCCGACGCCCGCAAGCAGGGCGCACAACGCGCGTTGCTCGAGGCCCGCCTCGCGTACGCGGCGCAGCAGGGCTGCGATCTGGCGATGATGGCCGCCGCGCCCGGGAGCGCGTCGCAGCGGAACGCGGAGCGCCAGGGATTCCGGATCGCGTACACGCGCATCAAGTGGGGCCGGGCGTAGTCACGGATCCGATGGTGTAGCTCGTCACGCCACCAGCACCTCGTCGATGCGGATCTCCGACTGCAGCGTCTTTGCGACCGGGCAGCGTTCCGCGACCTTGAACAGCTTTTGACGCTGCTCCTCGTCGAGTGGTCCGTGCAAAGCGATCTCCACCCGGAATCGATGGATCCAGCCGTTCAGCGTGGAGCAGTCCGAGCAGTCTTTCGCGTTCTGGCGGTCGTGCGTGATGGTGATGTCGACGCCTTCCAGCGGCAGGTTTTCGCGCCTGGCGTAGAAGTGCAGCGTCATGGACGTGCACCCGCCGAGCGCCGCCGCGAGCATGTCGTACGGCGTCGGCCCTTCGCCGCCGCCGCCCGCGGTGGCCGGCTCGTCGAGGATCCACCGATGCGGCCCGGCCTCGACGTCATTGCGAAAGGAAGCGCGGGAACGAAGAACGACCGGCTGGCCCATGGAGATCCTCCTGAGGCAATCGTACCCGGTTCCTCGGAGTTCCTCGGTTCCTCGGAGTTCCTCGGCGGGAAGCGGCTCCCACTACTCCGAGGAACTCCGAGGAACCTCGTCATCCTCATCCTACGCCCCACTCCGAGGTGCGGAACCAATCGGTGATCGGACCGACGCGCAGCGGACGGCTCATGTAGTAGCCCTGCGCCATGTCGCAGCCGAGGCGTTTCAGGATTTGCCACGACTCCGCGCTCTCCACTCCCTCGGCGATCACGGTCAGGCCCATGTTGTGCGCGAGCTCGATGGTCGAGCGCACGATCACGATGTCGTCGGTGGCACCCTCATTGAGGTTCTGCACGAACGACTTGTCGATCTTCAGCTCGTCCACCGGCAGCCGCTTCAGATGCGCGAGCGATGAATATCCGGTGCCGAAGTCGTCGATGGCCAGACAGACGCCGCGGCGTTTGAGATCGGTGAGGATCTTCTGCGCGTATGCAGCGTCCTTCATGACCGCGCTCTCGGTGATCTCCAGCACGATCTTCGCGGCGGGCAGTTCCGCGTCGGACAACAAGCCGCTGATGAACGTCGGCAGCTCCGAATCGAAGAGATCGAGCGCCGAGAGATTCACCGCCACCGTGAGATCGAGTCCTTCGCGGCGCCAGATCGCGCATTGTGCGATGGCCTTGCGGATCGCCCATTTCGTGATCAGCCCGATCTTTCCGGACTGCTCGGCGAGCGGGATGAAATCGTCGGGCCGCATCACACCGTGCCGCGGATGGTTCCACCGCACCAGCGCCTCGACGTGCATGACGCGTGACGTGGCCAGGTCGATCTTCGGCTGGTAATAGAGCTCCAACTCGTCGCCGGCGATGGCCTGGCGCAGCTCCATCATCAGCGACAGGCGGCGCAGGCTGTGCTCGTCGCGGCCCGCTTCGTACACGGCCATGCCGCTCTGATTTTTCTTCGCCTCGTACATGGCGATGTCGGCGCGTTTCATGAGCGTGTCGGCATCATCGGCGTGATCCGGATAGACGGCGATGCCGAGGCTCGCGTTCACGTCGATGGAGACGTCGCCGAGGACGAACGGAGCGTCGAACGCGGTACTGACGCGCGCGGCGATCTCGGTTGCTTCGCGCGCATCGGACGTCGTGAACTTCACCGCGAACTCATCGCCGCCGAAGCGCGCCACACGGTCCATCGTGCCGACGGTCTGCTCCAGCCGGCGTCCGATCTCGATCAGCAGCTGATCGCCGAAATTGTGGCCGAGCGTGTCGTTGACGTCCTTGAAGCGATCGACGTCCATCACGATCATCCCCACCGCCGGTGCGGTGCCCTGACCCTTCGCCGCGAGCCGCTTCGACCCGGCGATGGCGTGCGAAATGCGGCCGAGGAAACGCGCGCGGTTCGGCAGGCCGGTCAGCGCGTCGTGCGTGGCCTGGAACATGATCTGGTCTTCGCGTGCGGCAATCGCGGCCTGCATGGCATTGAACGCCGTTGCGAGATGGCCGATCTCGTCCTGCTGCCTGATCACGATCGGCGAAACGTAGTCGCCGCGCTCGATGCGGCCCGCGCCATCCGCGAGCACCTGCAGCGGACGGCTGACCGTGCGCGCGAACAGCACCGCCGCGAGCACCGCGATCAGCAGGATCGCGAACGAGAGCGCGAACACCTGGCGCTCGAGCGTGACGAACGGCCGCTGCGCTTCTTCGAGCGATCGTTGCACGAGCGTGTTCACGCGCGAGCGATCGCCGGTCGCGAGCGGCCGCAGCAGCGTTGCATACGATTCTTCGCCGAGCGTGAGCGTCGTCGCCAGCAGGCGCGGATCGCTGCGCTCGCCCAGGTGCGCGATCAGATCGTTGCGCTCCTGGTCGCGCAGCGTCGAGATCAGGAGCGGCTGCCTGCCGCTGCTGATCCAGATCGAAACAGCGAGCGACGTCATGTCGGCAACGTCCTCGAGCACGTTGTCGTCGATCTCGAAGCCGGCGGAGACGAACGCGATCGCTCGCGGCGCCAGCACCGGTACGGTCACGAACTGATACGGCTTCTTCGCAAACGACACCGTCGCCGATGGCTGGCTCTCGTCATCCGGCTCGATCGTCTGCAGCATCGACGCGAACGGGAACGGCTTTCCGATCATCCGTCCGCCCACGGTGTCGGCGGTGACCATTCCGTCGAGGCTGATCAGCGCGACGACATCAGCGTCGATGCGCCTGCCGTGATTCTCGAGCACCGAGGTGATGGTCGGCAGGTCGGTCGATGCCACCGCCTCGCGGAAGGGAAAATCGCGCACGAGCACGCGCAGCGAGTCCGAGAGCTGGCGCGCGCGCGTTTCCAGAACGCGATCGAGCACGCGTGCGCCGACGCTCAACTCGTCGTCGATGCTGCGGCGCAGCGTCTGCTGCCCCGCGAAATGCACCGAGATCAACGTCCCGGCTTCGAGCAGCACCAGGACTGCGATGAGCAGATAAAGGAGTCTGGCCTGAAAGCTACGAACGGCCATTTGCCACGAAGGTCGCGCTGGCGCGCTCGTTCTCCGTCAAGGTGATGCTCTGCGGCTGCGGCTCGCTGCGCATGTCCGGGTACCAGATGCGCAGCGTATACCGTCCCGCACCGACGTCGCGCAGCGACGCGCGTCCGTTCGCTGCCGTGATCGCGAAGTGGGGCGTATCGACGATGACGATGAATGCCGACATCTGATCGTGGATGTTGCACCCGAGCGTGACCACGCCCGCCTTGTCGAACACTTCCGGATTCGCGGGCGTGCCTTTGTAGAGCGGGAGCTGGAACTGTTTGGCGGGCGAGAACGAGTAGACGTGATGGCGGATGTCGTCGCTGTTTGGAAAACGCACCGCCGTACCGGTCTGAACCGCAAGCACGTGCGGGATGAACATGCGGTTCTTCTGATCCATCACCGCCGTCTTCCGCGCCAGCGGCAGCGTGCGTCCTTCCGGCTCCGCATACACCACGGCTTCCTTGACCGCGCGGCCCCGCGCATCCTGCACGCGGACTTCGATGGTGGCCGCGAGCGACGGCAGCGCGAAGGCGAGGATCAGGAAGAGGCGCATGACGGTGAGGAACGCAAAGAACCCGCCGGTGTCATCCCGAGCGTCAGTCGAGGGACCCGGGCGGGGTGCGGCACGAGGCGCGCGCATGGCGCCTCACACCCGTCCAGGTCCCTCGACTGACGCTCGGGATGACATGCGATGATGCGCCACATGCCGCGCAGAACGTTCCGGGTCTTCGTTCTGATCGCCACTGCGACAGTCGCGCGCGCGGACGTCTTCGACATCAGCGGCTTCGCGCTCCTGCGCGCGGCGGCGCACGATGACGCCGTCCATCCCGAGGACGTGTTCACCGGCGATGTGCCGCTCGATGACGATGCGATTTCCGCGCAGGTGCAGATCGGAATCGACTGGCGTCCGTCGCCGCGATACGGCGGACACGTCCACCTGCTCGCGCGCAACGAAGGCGACCACTCGAAACGCGGACGCGCCGGGATCGTGCAGGCGTACCTCGATCAGAACTTCGCGCGCGGCGAGCATCGCCTGCGGTTGACGGAGGGCGCGTTTTTTCTGCCGACGTCGCGCGAGAACGTCGACGCGCTGTGGGAGTCGCCGTACACCATCACCTCCTCCGCGCTGAACAGCTGGTTCGGCGAGGAGTTTCGCCCGATCGGCATCGACGCGGCGTACACGTTCCGTCGTCGATGGACGGGCGGCGTCACGCTCTTCACCGGCAACGACACGCTCGGTTCGCTCCCCGCCGTCCGCGGCTGGTCGCTGCGCGATCACTGGGCGCTCCTCGGCGAGCACCTCGAAGTCGACGACGAATACTTCACCTCCGTCTCCGCCGAAAACGACGATCGCCTCGGATGGTCGGCGCGCGGCCGCTGGAACAACGATCGCGCGTCCCTGCAGCTCACGCATCTCGACAATCGCTCCGACGCGCTCGAGCATCGCGATCTCTTCGATTGGTACACGCGCTTCGACATCGTCGGCGGCGATACCACCATCGGCGACTGGGTCATCGCCGCCGAATACGGCTGGGGCGTGACCGACATCATCATCGAAGGCGAGGGACGATTCCGGACGGAGCTGAGCGCGAGCTATCTGCTCGTCTCGCGGCGCCTCGCGTACGGACGCGTCTCGCTGCGCG
>CAMPKJ010000319.1 GCA_946887105.1 uncultured Acidobacteriota bacterium
CCCGAAAGCCCCCATCGTGCCGTTCCCGGTCGAGTCCGCCTCTCCCGCGATCACGAGCGTCGTGAATCTGCTCGTGGCCTCGGGTGTCGCGGCGGTGATCGTCGGACCCGACCGCAGCGTGAAGTTTGTTTCTGACGCGGCGAAGAAGCTCTTGGACGCGCCGTCGTCGGAGCTTTCGACCCTCGCGGCGGTGGAGGCGAAGGCCGGCATTCGCGTCGGCGATCTGACCCTTCCGAACTCCGCCGGCGTGCGCATCGGCGGCCGCAACTTCTTCTACACGCTCGTTCCGATGTCGGGCGGCGCCAGCGGCGCGGTGCTCGTGTTCCGCCAGGCCGACCCGATGAACGAGGCGCACATTTCGTTCGTGAGCTACGTGCGCGAATGCGTGTTCGGTCCGCTGCGCGCGTTGCGCGAGTCGCTCCGCTCCGCCGCCGCGCAACGCAACGATCACTTCCTCGCCGACTCGGCGGCGGGCATCGATCAGGTGCTGTCGTCGCTCGAGCTCGCGCCGGAGGTGGAAGAGCACTCGTACGCCGCGCGTCCGGTGCCGACGGTGACGGACGTCGTCCGCCGTGTTGCCGAGCGTTTCCGCGCCTATGCGGATCTGAAGGCGATCCGGCTCGACGTCGACGTGCAGGAGCTCGACGAGCGTTTCTCCGACCACGAACAGCTCGCCGAGGCGCTGGCGATCCTGATGGAGAACGCGCTGCACTATGTTCCGGCCAGCGGGCAGGTGGTCCTCGGCGTGCGCTGGATGGAGCACAAAGGCAAGCCGCTGCTGCTGTTCTTCGTGATGGACAGCGGGCCGGTGGTGCCGGAGGCGATGCGCCAGGCGATCTTCGAGCCGTCGTTCGCCTGGAATCCGACATCGGCCGAGCGCACCGGACGCGGACTCTTCAAATGCCGCGAATTTGCGGTCGCACACGCCGGTTCGATCTGGGTCGAGTCCAAGACCGGCAAGGCGTGCACGTTCTTCCTGCGAGTGCGTCCTGACGGCGCCAGGTGACCCCATGAAATCCTTCCTCGCTGTCGCGTTGCTGTTCGTCGCCGTGACCGCCGTTGCCGCCGAGCCTTCCAACGAGATCACCGCCGCGAACGTCCTTCGTCTGATGAACGAATACCGCGCGCAGGAAGGCCTGCTGCCGCTGAACGAAGATGCCTTGCTCGATCAGGCCGCCGGCGATCGCATGCGCCACATGGAAGAGGAGTCGTTCTGGAGCCACGAATCGCCGAACGGACTCTCCCCGTTCCATTGGATCGATCGGCGCCAATACCGCTACCGTTCCGCCGGCGAAAACCTGGCCACGGGATTCGAGACCGCGCGCCTGCTCGTGCAGTCGTGGATGGAGTCGCGCGGCCACCGCGCGAACATCCTGTCCGCGGACTACGAGGACTGCGGCATCGCCATCATCGACGGATCAACGCTCGGTTCGGCGACGGGGAAATCGATCGTGGTGATGTTCGGCAAGCGCGCCGGCACGGCGCCGATCGTCGTGCGCGTGACGGAGAAGCCTACGCAACGTTGATCTTCGGATCCACTTCCCGGGCCCAACGCGCCATCCCGCCCACCAGGTTCTTGACCCGCGTGTAGCCGTGCTGGCGGATGAGGTGCTCCTGCGCGTGGGCGCTGCGGCCGCCGGAGCGGCAGATCATGACCACGTCGCGATCCTTCGGGATCTCGGAGAGCCTTTGCGGGACTTGCGCGAGCGGGATGTGCGTCGCGCCGTCGAGATGGCCGGCGTTCCATTCGTACGGCTCGCGGACGTCGATGAGCACGATCTCGGCGCCGGCGGCGAGTTGTGCGGCCAGTTCGGCAGGGGTGATGTCGTTCTTTTGCACCGGGTTACAGAACTCCTCGTAATCGATCAGTCGCGTGATCGGCGCGTGCTCGTCGCAACGCCGGCGCACCTTCATCACGCGGAACGTGGTGCGCAGCGCGTCGAAGAGTAACAGACGGCCCGCCAGCGTCTCGCCGATGCCGGCGATCAGCTTGATGGCTTCAGTGGCCTGCAGCGATCCGACGATTCCCGGCAGGATGCCCAGCACGCCGCCTTCGGCACACGACGGCACCAGCCCGGGCGGTGGCGGCTCGGGATAGAGACAGCGATAGCACGGGCCGTCGCTCGTCGCGAAGACGGAGACCTGTCCGTCGAAGCGGAAGATCGAGCCGTAGACGTTCGGCTTGCCGAGCAGCACGCAGGCGTCGTTGACGAGATAGCGCGTGGCGAAGTTGTCGGTGCCGTCGAGGATGACGTCGTACCCGCGCAGGATCTCCAGCGCGTTTTCCGACGTCAGCCGCGCATCGTGCGCCATCACGCGCACTTCGGGATTGAGATCCGCGAGCCGCTCCTGCGCCGCGTCGAGCTTCGGGCGTCCAACATCCGACGTCCCGTACAACACCTGTCGATGGAGATTCGTGACGTCGACGCGATCGAAGTCGACCAGCCCGATCGTGCCCACACCTGCAGCCGCGAGATACAGCGCCGCCGGACTGCCGAGACCTCCGGCGCCGACGATCAGGACCGATCCGCGGCGCAGCTTTTCCTGGCCGGCCTCGCCGATTTCGGGAAGCGTGATCTGGCGCGCGTAGCGGTTCATCGGAAGTCGCAAAGTCGCAAAGTCTCAAAGTCTCAAAGGCGCGTCCCCAAACCTCTTTGAGACTTTGCGACTTTGAGACTTTGCGACTTCACGGGAGCAGCCGTTGCACGATCTCCTGCACCTTCTTGCCGTCGACGCGACCCTTGAAGCGCGCGGTTGCTTCCTTCATCACCTTGCCCATGTCCTTCTTCGACTGCGCGCCGGCGGAGGCGATGATCTCGCGCACGCCCGACTCGAGCTCTTCCTCGGTGAGCTCCGGCGGCAGGTAGGTCTTGAGCAGCTCCATCTCGGAGCGTTCCTTTTCCGCGAGCTCCGTGCGGCCGGCGTTCGTGTACTGCTCGATCGAATCCTGGCGCTGCTTCATCGCCTTGCGGATGACGCTCATCGCCTCTTCGTCCGACAGCTCGTGTCCGGCGTTGATCTGTTCGTTCTTCAGCGCGGACTGGAGCATGCGCAGCGTGGAGAGGCGCTCTTTCTCCTGCGCCTTCATCGCCTCGGTCATGTCGGTCCGGACCTTGTCCGCCAATGCACCCATGGTTCACCTCTTGTTGAGTTCCTCGGGGTTCCTCGGGTTCCTCGGAGTTCCTCGGTCCGGCTGCTCTGCCGAGGAACTCCGAGGCACTCCGAGGAACGCCGAGGAACTGCATGTTATAACTCGCCGGCCATGTCCCTGGACGTTCGTGCCCTCCTCGAGCAGACGGGTGCATTGCTCACCGGCCACTTCCGGCTTTCGTCGGGCCTGCACAGCGCGAATTACGTGCAGTGCGCGTTGCTGCTCGAACAGCCGCGCAACGCGAAGGCGATCGGAGCAGCGCTCGGATCGCGATTGCACGCACTCGGACCGCAACGCATCGTCGCGCCCGCGCTCGGCGGCGTGATCATCGGCTACACCGTGGCCGAAGCGCTCGACCTGCCGTTCGTCTTCACCGAGCGCAAGGAAGGACAGATGACGTTGCGCCGCGGCTTTCGCATCGACGAAGGCGAGCGCGTGGTCATCGTCGAAGACGTGGTCACCACCGGCAAGTCGACGCGCGAAACCGCCGCGGTGATCGCACAGCACGGCGGGCAGGTGATCGGATTCGCGTCGATCCTCAACCGCAGCGGCAGGCCCAATCCATTCGAACCCGATCCGTACGAAACGCTGCTCGCGCTCGACTTCGAGACGTTCAGCGAAGGCGCGTGCCCGCTCTGCGCGAGCGGCGTTCCGCTCGACGCACCGGGATCGCGATACTCGAAATGAAGATCGTCACCATCGGCGGGCAGCAGACGGAAGTCGACCCGCGCGCGTCCGGCATCGAGATCGTCGCCGTGCGCGCGGACGAGATGGAACTGCGCGTGAACGGCGCGATCCACGTCGTCCCGTACGCGGTGCAGGGCTCGACGGTCAGCTTCTCGTTCGACGGCGAGATCTACTTCGCCGACGTGACCGACAAGGGCGTGCGCGCGAAGGCGCGGCACCGCGATGCATCGATGAGCGCGCCGATGCCCGGCCTGGTGCTGAAGATTCTGGTGCGGGAAGGCGATGTTGTTGCAAAGGGAGCCCCGCTGCTGATCCTCGAGGCCATGAAGATGGAGCACCAGATCGTCGCGCCGCGCGATGGCGAGATCGCCGCCGTTCACTGCCGCGAAGGGGAGTTGGTGCAGGGCGGCGTCGAGCTGGTGGCGCTGAAGGAGTCATGAAAATTTCCGTTGATGCCGTGACCATCGTCGAAGTGGGACCGCGCGACGGCCTGCAGAACGAGAAGGTCACCATCCCCACCGGCGTCAAAGTCGCCTACATCACCGCCCTCGCCGATGCCGGCCTGCGCGTGATCGAGGCGGGCGCGTTCGTCTCGCCGAAGTGGGTGCCGCAGATGGCCGACACCGCGCAGGTGTACGCGGAGATCCCGAAGGATCCGGGCGTCGAGTATCCGGTGCTCGTTCCGAACATGCGCGGGCTCGAGCGCGCCATCGAGTCGCGCGTGAAGTCGGTCTCGATCTTCACCGCCGCGTCGGAGACGTTCAACAAGCGCAACATCAACATGTCCATCGACGAGTCGTTCGAGAATTACGCGCCCGTCGCAGCGCGCGCACGTGCCGAGGGGATGAAAGTGCGCGGGTATGTCTCGACGGCGTTCGGATGTCCCTACGAAGGAGACGTGCCGCCGGAGAAGGTGCTGGAAGTGTCGGCGCGGCTGCTCGATCTCGGATGCTACGAAGTGTCGGTCGGCGACACCATCGGCGTCGGCACGCCGATGCAGGTGCAGGGCGTGATCGGCGTGCTGCTGCAGGTCATCCCCGCTTCGAAACTGGCCATGCATTTCCACGATACGCGCGGCACCGCGCTGGCGAATTCGCTGGCCGCGCTGGAGATGGGCATCACTACTTTCGACGCGTCGTCGGGCGGGCTGGGTGGCTGTCCGTATGCGCCCGGCGCCTCGGGGAACATGGCCACGGAAGACCTCGTGTACATGCTCGACCGCATGGCCATCGACACCGGCGTGAACATGAACCGCCTCGTGCACGCGGCCTCGATCATCGCGCCGTATCTCGATCACCCGCTGCCCGGCCGCTATCTGCAGGCGTGCACGAAGGGGCAGATGCCGT
>CAMPKJ010000320.1 GCA_946887105.1 uncultured Acidobacteriota bacterium
CTGATACGGCTGGCCGTCAGGTTGGCGATGCAGCCCGACGCGAACCGCAGCCGCACGTTGGCGATGTCGGTCCGCGGCGTGAGCACGTTGACCCCGACCGCCTCGACCGATGTGACCTCGTGCCCGAGGATCGCGAGGCCAGCGTGCTCTCGCGCATTGCGCTGCCGCCGGGCGCGCGCGTGGAGCGCCCGTCGCGGCGCAACGAGCGCGTCGAGAAGATGCTGCGCGCGTTTCGCGTGAACCTCTTCGCGCTGGCCGGCGTGGCGCTGCTCGTGGGCATGTTCCTGGTCTACAACACCGTGCTGATCTCGATCCTGCGCCGCCGCAAAGACGTCGGCGTGCTGAAGACGGTCGGCACCGCGCCGGGGCAGATCTTCGGCGCGTTTCTCGCGGAAGGATTCGTCTTCGGCGCAATCGGTTCGATGCTCGGCGTCGCGCTCGGCTATCTGCTCGCCAGCGCCATCCTGCGCACCGTCGGCCGCACCATCAACACGCTCTACGTGACCTCGGAACCGGAAGCGGTGACGCTCACTCCGGGCGTGATCGCGATCGGCATCGCCGTCGGCACGATCCTCTCGCTGCTGTCCGCGCTGCAGCCCGCGCTCGAAGCATCGCGGGTACGGCCGGCCGCGATGATCCGGCCCGGACTGCAGCAACGCGTCGCCCATCCGCGATTGCTGGCCGGGATCGCGGTGCTCTGCTTCATCGCCGCCGCGTTGATCTCGCGGCTGCCTCCGATCGGCGGCATTGCGGTGGCCGGATACGTGGCGGTGCTGTGCGTCGTGGCGGGATTCTCGCTGCTCGCGCCCGCCATCGTGCGCACGACCTCGCGCGTCGCATCGCCGCTGCTCGAGCGCGCGTTCGGCATCGTCGGACGGCTCGCCGCCGCATCGCTGCCCGCGTCGCTGCGCCGCACCTCCGTCGCCAGCGCGGCGTTGTCGCTCGCGACGGGGATGATGGTCGCGGTCGCGCTGATGGTCGGCAGTTTCCGCGAGACCGTGCGCATCTGGGTCGATCAGACCGTCAGCTCCGATCTGTGGCTGCGGCCGTCGAAGGGACTGTCGAACGCGGACGTGGCGCTCTTTCCACCCGAGGTCGCGGACGCGTTGCGGAACGTCGAATTCGTCGAGGAGATCGATCGCGTGCGCGGCATGGACATCGTCTACGGCGACACATTGATCGCCATCGGCAGCGGCGACTTCGAAGTGGCCGCACGCTATGGCGACCTGCCGATGATCGCGCCGCGCTCGTCCGCCGAGGCGCTGCGCAACGCGATTCGCCGGAGAGGCGTGGTCGTGTCGGAGAGCTTCGCGCTGAAGTTCGAAAAGAACGTCGGTGACACGATCGAGCTCCGCGGCGTGAGACTGCCGGTCACCGGCATCTATCGCGACTACTCGAACGACCGCGGCGTGGTGGTGATGGACCGCGCGCTTTTCGTCGAGACGTTCGACGACCGCAAACTGAACACGATCGTCGTCTATCTGAAGCGCGGCGTCGATCGCACGCGCGCGCGGCTGGAGCTCGAGAAGCGCTTCGGCCCGAAATACGGCGCATTCGTCGTCACGAACAGCGAGATCAAGTCGGAGGTCATGAAGATCTTCGACCAGACTTTCATGATCACGTACGCGCTGCTCGGCGTGGCCATCGTGGTGGCGGTCCTGGGGATCATCAACACGCTCTCCGCGCTGATCCTCGAGCGCACGCGCGAGCTCGCGCTGCTGCGCGTGGGCGGCCTCTCGACCGGCGAGCTGCGCACGATGATCGTTCTCGAGTCCTCGCTCCTCGGCGCCGCGTCGACCGTGGCCGGCCTGGTGATGGGTTACGCGCTGTCGTGGATCCTGATCTACGTGATCAACAAACAGTCCTTCGGCTGGACGATCGACTTCCACACGCCCGCCGCGCTCATCGCCGCATCGCTGGCGATCACGATGCTCGCCTCGGCATTGGCGGGACTCGTTCCCGCGCGCATGGCGCAACGGATCCACATCGCGTCAGCGATGAAGACCGAGTGACCGCTGTCATCCCGAGCGCTGGCGCAACACCTCGTACAACGCGATCCCGACACACGTCGACAGATTCAGCGACCGCACGTGCTCCGAATGGATCGGCATGGTCAGCATCCGCTCCGCGTACCGCTCGTGGATCGCGTCCGGCAGCCCGCCCGTCTCGCGTCCGAACACGAGCACGACGTCCTCCGGCAGCTCCGCGTCCCAATAGAGCCGCTGCCCTTTCGTACTGAAGAAAAACGGCGCGCCGAGCGCTGGCAGCTCGCGCTCGAAGTCCTCCCATGACGGCCAGACGCGGAGGTCGACGTGCTCCCAGTAATCGAGTCCGGCGCGGCGCACTTCGCGCTCATCGAGGGAGAAGCCGAGGGGCTCGATGAGGTGCAAGGTCGCGCCTGCTGCGAGGCAGGAGCGGCCCGCGTTTCCGGTGTTCCAGTGAATCTCCGGATGGACGAGAACGACGTGGATGCTCATACTCTTCACACTCTAGAGCCACTGTCATGCGCCCGCGCACCCTCGGCCTGCTTCTCGTCGTCCTCGCGCTTCCGGCGATTGCACGCCAGCGCGCGGTCCGGCATCCGTCGGCGAATAGCGGTCCGACGTTCAGCAAAGAAGTGGTGCGCATCTTTCAGCAGAACTGTCAGGCCTGTCATCGCGAAGGCGACGTCGCGCCGTTTCCGCTCGTGACGTACGCCGACGCGAAGCCGCGCGCGGCGCTGATCAAGTTCATGACGCAGAGCCGCCAGATGCCGCCGTGGAAAGCGACCGACGGCTGCGGCGACTTCATGGACGCGCGCCGTCTGACGGATGCGGAGATGGACACGATCGCGAAGTGGGCGGACGCGGGTGCGCCGCAGGGCAATCCGTCCGATCTTCCGCCGCCGCGCGAGTTCCCTTCCGACTGGCTCCTCGGCACACCCGATCTCATTCTCGCCAACGGCGAGCCGTTCACGCCGCCGGCGGGCCGCGACACCTATCGCTGCTTCACTATTCCGACGAACCTCGTCTCCAGCGCGTTCGTGCGCGCCGTCGACACGCATCCCGACGATCGCGAGACCGTGCATCACGTGCTCACGTTCATCGATCCCACCGGCGCCTCGTTGGCGCTCGACGAAGCCGATCCCGGTCCCGGCTACACCTGCTTCGGCGGACCGGGATTCGCACTGCCGGGCGGATCGCTCGGCGGATGGGCACCGGGCACGCGCCCGCTGGAGCTGCCGGAAGGCGTCGGCTTCACGCTGCCCGCCGCGTCGCGCGTGGTGATGCAGGTCCACTATCACCCGCACCACGGCGAGCCCGGACCCGATCGCACGGAGCTCGGCGTCTACTTCTGGCCACAGAAGCCGGAGCGCGAGATGATCTTCGTCCCGCTGATCAATCAGACGTTCACGATTCCGCCGAACGATCCCAACTATCGCGTCACCGCGGCCTTTCCGATCGCCGTGCCGTGGCCGCTCAAGATCTGGTTCATCGCGCCGCACATGCACCTCCTCGGCAAGAAGATGAACGTGCAGGTGCAGCCGCCGGGCGAAGCCGCTCAGTGCCTGATCGACATCCAGGACTGGGACTTCAACTGGCAAGGCGCCTACCGCTACAAGCAACCCATCAGCGTGCCCGCCGGCTCGCAGCTTTCGCTCACGGCGTATTACGACAACTCGTCGGCCAATCCGCGCAATCCGAACGATCCGCCGAAGGCGGTTTCATGGGGCGAGGAGACGACCGACGAGATGTGCATTGCCTTCCTGGGCATCACGCTGGACTGATCACAGAAACGTGCGCGTACAATTCGCGCACACCAACACAATGTCTCCCCGCGCACCCGAGCCGGTGGTCCGTTTCGATCTGGCGATCCAGCGGAACCACGTCTTCGTCTACGCGATCGGGTGTTTGATGGGTTACGCCGGAGAGATGCTCGGCGTCTATCCGATCCGCAACGGCGTCGCATTGGCCGTGCTGATCATCTCCTGCACGAGCGCGGCCGTCCTCACGCCTCTTTATCGCCGCGGCGTCGATCGCCGCCGCCTGAATCCGGTCTGGATGTTCACGGACGTGGTCTGCTGCACGCTGTGCGTGTACGGAACGGGCGGAATCATCAGCCCCTGGTACATCTGGTACGCCGCCGCCGCATCCGCCGCGGCGTTCGCGAGCGGCAAGAAGGCGGCGTACGCGGTGATGGCGGGCAGCTTCTTCGCGTACATCGGCACGCTGATGCTGATGGGGCAGGCCGCGTTCACGAACAGCGTGATGCTGCTCGCGCTGACGCGCATGCTGTTCGTTTTCGGCGCGTCGTATTTCTTCCTGATCGGCATCGCCAACCTGCAGGAGAAGCGGCTGCGCATCCGCCAGCTCGAGGCGGAGGAGAGCCGCAAAGTGGCGGAGCTGACCCGCATCACGCGCGAGCTCGCGGACGCGAACCGGCGCATCGTCGAAGCGGACCGGATGAAGTCGCAGTTCCTGGCCACCATGAGCCACGAGCTGCGCACGCCGATGAACTCGATCATCGGCTTCTCCGAGATCCTTTCCGAACGCCTCGCGGATCGCATCGACGCGAAGCACCTCGGCTTCCTCATGCACATCCACACGTCCGGCCGCCATCTGCTGGGGATCATCAACGACATTCTCGACCTCTCGAAGATCGAGGCCGGGAAGATGGAGATCTATCCCGAGCACTTCCCGGTTGGACCGGTCATCGAGAGCGTCTGCCAGATGATGCGCGGCATGTCGCAGCACGGCCCGAAGCTGGTCTGCGACGTCGAGCCCGGTCTGCCGCAGATCGAGACCGATCTCGCGAAGTTCAAACAGGTGCTCTTCAACCTGCTCTCGAATGCGGTGAAGTTCTCGCCGCCCGGCTCACAAATCACCATCAAGGCGCGACTCGACGGCGAGGCGATCGCGGTGTCGGTGCGCGATCAGGGGATCGGCATCGATCCCCGGCATCACGCCATGATCTTCGAGGAGTTCCGCCAGGTGGACAGCACGGCGCGCCGCGAGTTCGGCGGCACCGGACTCGGACTGGCGCTGGTGAAGAAGTTCGTCGAGCTGCAGGGCGGCCATGTGACGCTGGAGAGCCGGCTCGGGTCAGGCAGCACGTTTTCATTCACGCTGCCGCTGCGCTCCGGCGGTTTTCGTGTCGGAGCCGGCTCCCGCCTCGCTCATCGCCAGCGCGCCGACATGCTC
>CAMPKJ010000321.1 GCA_946887105.1 uncultured Acidobacteriota bacterium
CAGGCGATGTCGGGAACGTTGCGGTTTTCTTCGTTCGTGATCGGGCCGAAGAAGACTTTCTGCACGAGCCAGAGCAGGTAGATCGCGGCGAGGATGACGCCGCTGGCGGCGATCGTCGCCGCGACCGGATGGGTCTGGAAGGAGCCGGCCAGGATCAGGAACTCGCCGATGAATCCGTTCAGGCCGGGCAAGCCGACCGACGACAAGACGGCGATGACGAAGAAGACCGCGAAGACCGGCATCGTGCGCGCGATGCCGCCGTAGTCGGCGAGCAGGCGCGTGTGGCGCCGCTCGTAGATCACGCCGACGAGCATGAACAGCGCGCCGGTGGAGAGTCCGTGATTGACCATCTGCAGGATCGAGCCTTCGATCGAGGCCTGGGTGATGGCGAAGATGCCCAGCACGCAGAAGCCGAGGTGCGAGACGGAGGAGTAGGCCACCAGCTTCTTCATGTCCGGCTGCACCCACGCCACCAGAGCGCCGTAGATGATGCCGATCACCGACAGCGCGATCATCAGACCGGCCCAGCGCGCCGATTCGGCGGGAAAGAAGGGCAGCACGAATCGCAGGAAGCCGTACGTGCCCATCTTCAGCATCACGCCGGCCAGGATGATCGAGCCGCCCGTCGGCGCCTCGACGTGCGCATCCGGCAGCCAGGTGTGCAGCGGGAACAGCGGCACTTTGATCGCGAAGGCGAGCGTGAACGCGAAGAACAGCAGCATGGCCGCCGTCGGATCGAGCGTCGTTCCATAGAGCTCCGAGATCGCGAACGTCGGCCCCTCGGCATTCTGATGGTAGTTCTGGAACACGAGATAGATGATCGCCAGCAGCATCAGCAGCGAGCCGGCGATGGTGAAGAGGAAGAACTTGATGGCCGCGTAGATGCGGTTCTTTCCGCCCCACACGCCGATGACCAGATACATCGGCAGCAGCATCAGCTCGAAGAAGACGTAGAAGAGCAGCAGGTCGGTGGCGACGAACGCGCCGATCATGGCCGTCTCCATCACCAGGAACGCGATCACGTACTCCTTGGTGTGCTTGAGGTGCGTGTTCCAGCCGGCCAGGAAGATCAGCGGCGTGAGGAAGGTGGTCAGCAGGACCAGCCACAGCGAGATGCCGTCCACGCCGAGGCCGTACGTGATTCCCCACTGCGGAATCCAGCGCATGCTTTCCTCGAACTGCATGCCGGCCTTGCCGTCCTCCCAGCCGCGGAGGAGGGCGAGAGAAAGAACGAAGACGGCCGCGGAGGAAAAGAGTCCCCATCCTTTGGCGATGGTCTCGCTCGCGCGGGGAGTGAAGGCCAGCACGATCGCGGCGAGGATCGGCAGCCAGAGAATGGTCGAAAGTAACGGCATCAGTAATCTCTATCTCAGTGGTGCTCAGCCGAAGAATGCGACAAAGACGATCACGCCGATGAAGAACATCAGCGCGTAGTTGCGGACGTTGCCGGTCTGGAAGAAGCGCAAGATGTCGCCGAAGCCGCGAACGACGTAGCCGAGCATGGCGGCGATACCGTCGATCAACGCATCGATGCCCTTCCAGAAGAAGCGCGAGATCGCCGCCAGCGGACGGACCACGGTCGCGCCGTACAGCTCATCGACGTACCACTTGTTCTCCAGCGCGCGGGCGAGACCGGGCGCGCGCTGCTCGAACGCGGCGTCGGACGCGAGTTGCTTCTCTTTGTAGAGGCTGCGCGCCAGGAACCATCCGGCCACCGCGATGGCGGTGGAGATCAGCGCGATCATCAGCTCCGTCGGCAGCGCAAGCTCGATCTCGCGAATCGTGCCCGGCACTTCCGGGATGATCGGGTGCAACCACGCCGAAAGCGACGGTCCGTGCCAGAGGGCATGCGGCAGCGAAAGCAGGCCGCCCACGATCGACAGGATGGCCAGGATCCAGAGCGGTCCGGTCATCGTGGCCGGCGATTCGTGCAGGTGATGCTCCTGCTCGTGCGTGCCGCGGAACTTGCCGAAGAACGTCAGGTAGAGCAGGCGGTACATGTAGAACGCGGTGCAGAACGCGGCCAGTGTGCCGAGGAGCCAGACCAGCTTGCCGGCGCCGGGGAAGTACGGCGTGGCCCACGCGGAGACGAGGATCTCGTCCTTCGAGAAGAAGCCGGCCGCGAGCGGCAGTCCGGCGATCGCGTAGCAGGCGATCGCGAACGTGCGGTACGTGTGCGGGATCTTGTCCTTCAATCCGCCCATGTTGCGGATGTCCTGCTCGCCGCTCATGGCGTGAATGACCGAGCCCGATCCGAGGAAGAGGCAGGCCTTGAAGAACGCATGCGTGACCAGGTGGAAGATGCCCGCGCTGAACGCGCCCACGCCGACGGCGATGAACATGAATCCGAGCTGCGAGACGGTGGAGTAGGCGAGGACTTTCTTGATGTCGAACTGGCGGAGGCCGATCGTGGCGGCGAAGAGCGCGGTCAGTCCGCCGACGATGGCCACCACCATCATGGCGTCGGGCGAGAGGCGATAGAGCACGTTCGAGCGGACGATCATGTAGACGCCCGCGGTGACCATCGTCGCGGCGTGGATGAGCGCGGAGACGGGAGTCGGTCCGGCCATCGCGTCCGGCAGCCAGACGTAGAGCGGAATCTGCGCGGACTTGCCGGCCGCGCCGACGAACATCAGCAGGCAGATGGCGGTGAGGATGGCCGGATTGACGCCGCCTTTCGCGGCCGTGTCCTGCACCACCGCAAAGTCGACGCCGCCGAGGTAGGCGAACATCAGGAACATCGCGATCAGGAAGCCGAAGTCGCCGATGCGGTTGACGATGAACGCTTTCTTGCCGGCCGGCGGCGCGTAATCGGTCTGGTAGTAGAAGCCGATCAGGAGATAGGAGCAGAGTCCCACGCCTTCCCATCCGACGAAGAGAAACAGGTAGCTGCTCCCGAGGATCAGGATCAGCATGGCCGCGAGGAAGAGGTTCAGGTAGGCGAAGTAGCGCCAGTAGCCTTCCTCGTGGTGCATGTAGCCGACGGAGTAGACGTGAATGAGGAAGCCGATCCACGTGACCACCATCAGCATGACGATGGAGAGCGGGTCGAGCTGGAAGGCGATGTCGGTGCCGATGGCGCCCGCACCGCCGGGAGCACCTCCACTGCTGAACCACTGATAGACGACGTCGACGTGCCGCTGGCCGTGATCGTATTGCGCGGTGTACTCGAAGACCGCGACCGTCCCGAGGATCGCGGCGCCGAGGGATGCCGCCAGGGCCACGGCGGTGACGAACCCCTTGCCGGCGCGCTTGCCGAACAGGCCGTTCAGCAGGAAGCCGGCGAATGGCGTGATGGGGATGAGCCAGAGGGTATTGAGCATATTGGGGAACGATGAACGATGAACGATGAACGATGAAGGCGTTACGCCCGGTCATCGTTCATCGTTCATCGTTCATCGTTCGTTCTCCTCACATCATTCCGATGCGAGGAGTCCGTCCCCGCATCGCTAACTTTCGTCTCTCAGTCGGTCCTGATAATCGCCGGATGATGCGGGATCGAGCTCCCAGCGCTTCCTGTCGCGATCGCGTTCCTTGTCGCCGGCCTTCAGTTCTTCATTGTCCTGATAGGTCACGCCCATCGCCTGTCCGATGTCGTCGACCTGGCTCTGGCCGGGCACCGGCATGCTCGAGACTGGTGACTCATCGCCGCTGAACTGCGCCCCTTCCCATTGTGCGTCGACGTCTCCGCCGGTCAGTGTCGGGTCGGCCAGCGAGTCGTCCCTGAGGCGATTCGCGAGCTTTGCCGAGCCGGCCGAAATGTCGACCGTGGGCGGCTCGATGTCATCGCGGATTCCGTTGCGATTCCGGTCCTCCCGTTCGTTCTCTTCCCAGTCGATGAGCTTCTCTGTTTTGTCCATGTTCAGGCTCCTGCCCGAACAGGTTGCTACGTCTGTGCCGCTTTTAATCCAGTCGCAAAGTCGCAAAGTCGCAAAGTCGCAAAGTCGCAAAGGAAGGCCGCGCCCGGTTCGTTCCTCGTTGAGACTTTGTCACTTTGAGACTTTGCGACTTCATCTCCTACCAGTGCATCAAATTCGCCTCATCCACATCGATCGTGTCGCGGTGATGGAATAAGGCGATGAAAATGGCCAGCCCGATCGCGGCTTCCGCGGCGGCGATGGCCATGATGAAAAAGACGAAGATCACTCCATGTACGTCGTGAAACTGGCGGGCGAAGGCGAGGAAGGTCAGGTTCACCGCGTTCACCATCAGCTCGATGGACATGAAGATGGTGATGCCGTTCCGCCGCGTCAGCACGCCGCACACGCCGATGGTGAACAGGATCGCGCTGAGGATCAGAAACCACTGCGTCGGAATCACTCGCTCACCTCGGAAGAACCAGACTGCGGCAGCGCGCGTCCGCTCAGATACAACGCGCCGACGATCGCCGCCAGCAGCAGGATCGACACCATCTCGAACGGAAAGACGTACGCCTCGAACATGCGAATGCCGATGGTTCGCGCATCCGCCTGGAACACTCCCTCGGGACGCGCGAACACCGCGTACTTCGCGAGGTAGTACACCAGGCCGAGGCCGAATGCCGCGCAGGTCGTGTAGCCGAGGAACTGCTGCACCGGACGGGTGGGCGGCTCGGCGGCATGCTGCAGGTTCAGCAGCATGATCACGAACAGGAACAGCACCATGATCGCGCCCGCGTAGACGATCACCTGCAGCGCGGCCACGAACGGTGCCTCCAGCAGGACGTACATCACCGCCAGCGCGAAGAACGACGCCACCAGCGAGAGCGCGCCGACCACCGGATTGCGGTGCAGCACGACCACCAGCGCGAAGATCACGGCGATCGCGGCGAAGAGAAAGAAGATCGCGAATTCCATCGGCTAGATCCACCTTCCGGCGATGAATGCGGCCACGATGATGATGTTCAGGATGGCCAGCGGCAGGAAGAACTTCCAGCCGATCCGCATCAGGATGTCGTACTTGAGCCGCGGGATCGTCCAGCGCACCCAGACGAAGACGAACATCAGGATGCACACCTTCACCAGGAACGCCAGGAACGACAGCAGGAAGCCGAGGAACGTGGCCGGCTCGTTGTACCAGGGGATGTCCCAGCCGCCGAGGTAGAGCGTGGTGATCACGGCGGACATCGTGGCCATGGCCATGTACTCGGCCATGAAGTAGAGCGCGAACTTCATCGACGAGTATTCGGTGTGGTAGC
>CAMPKJ010000322.1 GCA_946887105.1 uncultured Acidobacteriota bacterium
ACCTCGCCGAGACTCACGCCAGGCGAGCCGACGCGATCGTCATAGAAATCGAAGAGCGGCCCGACGCCGGTACCCGCACGCAGCACGTAAGCCGATACCGCTGCTCCCGTCGCGTAGCCGGAACGTTTCAACATCTCCGGCAGCGAGTCGTGCTTCGTACCGTCGAACGTGTATCCGAGGTTGTTGCGCACCTCGTGCGCGTACGGCAGCAATCCCGTCAGCACCGAGAGGTGGGACGGCAGAGTCATCGGACAGTGCGAGTACGCGCGCTGATAGAGCACGCCATCGCGGCGTAGAGCGTCGATGGCGGGCGTGGAGACGCCGCCGTATCCGTAGACCGGCAGGCGGTCGGCACGCAACGTATCGATGGAGATCAGGATGACCGGCGGATGAGCAGCGGCGCCGGGGAGTGCGCGTTCGCTTCCGTCCTTGCAGCCGAGAAGAAGAACGAGCAGGAGGAAAGCCGGGAAGCGTCGCCGCATCTCGACTACGAATCAAAAAAAATGCCCCGGCGATTCCGCCGGGGCATTTTCATGACAGCTCGCTGCTGAGACTAGAAACGGAAGCCGAACGAAAGCTGGTACGTACGCGCCAGCTGGTACTGCGTGGCGGAACCGGCGGTCGGCTTGCCGAACGTCGACGCGTACGCGAAGTGCGTTCCCTCGACCGGGGTCGTGGTGAACGGGTTGAACGTCTGGCAGCGCATCGGCGAACCGTCCGCCGCGCGGCACGGCGTTCCGCCGTTGCGGTGCGTGAGCGTCTGGTTCTGCGCGGCCACCTGCGACTGCTCGTTGAAGAGGTTGAACACTTCGACTTCCGCGAAGGCCTCCGCACCGAAGAGCGGCAGGCGGTAGTTCACGGCGAAGTCGGTGCGGGTGATGTCGTCGAGACGGAACGCTCCGCGCTCACCGGCGTAGACCGAGACCGTGGTCGGCGCGCTGTGGTACAGGGCGCCGGCATTCGGCACGTTCGGGTTGGTGGTGTCGGCCAGTGTGTCGTTCGGGTTGGTGTTCGTCGCGATGGTCAGAATCGCCGAGTACGGACGACCCGAGTCGAAGCGCTGGAGCACGCTGAGATTCAGCACGCCGGCCGGTCCGAGCGGGAAGTCATATCCGGCCCACACGCGAAGCTTGTGGGTCTGGTCGCCGAGCAGGAAGCCCACCGGCGCGTTCTGCGAGAAGCCGGTGAATTCGGGATAGGAGGCGGTGAAGCCACCCGTCGCAACCGGACCGGAACCCGCGGTTTCACCTTCGACGTTGCCACGGAGCTCGGACCAGGTGTACGAGCCGCCGACCTGCAGACGGTTGAAGAAGCGCTGGCTGGCCTGGAGCTGAATGGCCTGGTAGGTGCGCTCGAAGATATCGCCGTTGCCGATGAGGGTCAGGTCTTCGAAGCTGCCGTCGGGAAGTTCGACCTCACCAGTCTGCTGGTTGGTGAACGAGGTGTAGAAGTTGTTCCACTCGCGGTCGATGTAATCCGCGCGGACGTAACCGGTCGGCGAGTACTGGAAGCCGACGCCGACCGTGTACTCGTCCATTCCAGGCGCCTTGACGCCGCCCGGCTGGAGCTGCGTGCTGACACCGCCGATGGACGCGTAGCTGGGCGGGTTGAGGGTCTGGTTGAAGCCACCGTTGGCCAGCCACCAGTTGACGGCGCCGGCGACGACCTCACGGGCATTGCCGGTGATGGTCGGACCTTCGTAGTACCAGCCGATCTGGTTGGGCGAGCCGGCGTTCGAGCTCGCGCCCTGAACGCCTTCCGCGAGACGGCCGATGTAGCGGCCGAACGTCGCGCCAAAGCGCAGACGGCCGTTGCCGCTCGGATCGTAGGTCACGCCGAGGCGCGGGCTGAAGGACTGCTCGTCGGCCGTGGTGTTACCGGCCTGGTCGACGGCTTCCGTACGATCGAAGCGGCCGCCGATGTTGAAGGAGAAGTGCGGATTGAGGTCCCACTTGTCGTTGATGAACAGCGAGTCGGTGGTCAGGTCCGAACCGAGCGAAGGATTGGCGACATCCCAGTTCACGACCAGGTCGCCGCTCTCGAACGTGAACAGCACGTTGCTGCCATTGACTTCCGGGTCGGTGGTGAAGTTGTACACCGTCAGGCCGCTGCCGGACTGGAAGTTGTTCGACTGCAGCAACTCGGTGTAACGCTCGACGCCCGCAACCAGGTTGTGCGTACCGAGGCTGCGGCTGCCGAGGAAGTAGGTCAGCTTGGCCGTACCTTTTTCGGAGTCGCGGAACTCGTCGTCGCAGACGCCGCAGAACAGCGGCGAGTTGGCGACGCCGTGCAGCGGATCGGCCGAGCCGCGGTAGATGTACAGCGGCGTGCCTTCGATCAGGTCGGTGCTGTCCGCGCCGAATCCGATGAAGGTGAACTTGCGCTTGTTGTAGGCGACCTCACCGAGCAGGTTGCTGGTGAAGATGCCGTTGTAGTGAATGGCCTGGAAGCTCTCTTCCTGCTCCGCGCTGGCGTCGATGGCATTGATGTCCCACGGACGGGCCTGCGTGTCGTTGGTGAACGACAGCGGGTTGTCGAGGTAGTTGACCATCAACGAGTGGCTCGGTGTGATCTGTCCGGTCAGTTTTCCTTCCCAGCGCAGGTTTTCCGTATCGGAGTTGATCTGCGTGCCGGTCTGGTTGACCAGGGTCGAGAAGCGCGACGGCGCGGAGGTGTTGGCCTGACGCGCGGCGCCGAAGAACCAGAGACGATCGCGAATGATGCGGCCGCCGAGGGTTCCTTCGTAGACGTTGTTGTTCTCGTCGATGCCTTTCAGCTCGCCGCCCGCGCTGACCTCGGTCCAGCTCGGGTTGGTGACCGTGTCGCGCAGCGAACCACTGAACTCGTTACCGCCGGACTTGGTGACGCTGCTGATCACGCCGCCGGTGAAGTTGCCGTACTCCGCGGAGACACCGGCCGAGAGGACCGTCGTTTCCTGGATGGCGTCTTCGATGTAGAGCGGGCGGGTCGTGCCGCGGACGTTGTCCTGGACCACGGCGCCGTTGACCATGATCAGGTTGTCGCTGGCCATGGCACCCGAGATCTGGACGGTGTTGCCCGGACCATTGTTGGTGACGCCCGGCGCGAGGTTCGCGATGGCGTTCGGGTTCCTTGCGATCGGAAGGTCATCGACCTGCCGCTTCTGGAAGTTGGCCTGCACTTCGGTGGTCTCGAGGACCGCCGGCGCGCTGGCCGTGACGGTGATGGACTCCGTCACCGCCGAAACCTTCAGGTCGACGTCGACGCGCGACGTACCGGCGACCGTGACTCGCACGGAACGCGTGACTTCCTGAAGACCTTCGAGTGAAACGCGGACGGTGTAGTCGCCCGGCGGGAGCGCCGCCAGGTTGAAATTGCCGTTGGCGTCAGATACGGCGGTGCGGGTGCCCTGAAGCTGCGGCGACGTCGCGGTGATGGTGGCGCCCGGAAGCGGTGCACCATCCGAGGTCACCGTACCGGTCAAATTACCGGTGACGGTACCCTGTGCGAACACGCTGACGCTTGCGAGCAGGAGCATCGCAACGACTGCGAGAAAGCGAGAAAACCTCATCAATTCCTCCTTTGGTTTTGGTGGGTGGACCACCGGTCGCGGACCAATTGCAGGATCTCGCCCAATTCACCACTTTGAGCAAGTCTCTCTAGCGGCGCGACTTATATCATGCAGCGAAATCGAAGAAAAGCGCGGCCGTTCGGGGTTTTGAAGAGGGGCGCGCGGTTTGTTGAATCGGCGCGACTTACCCGTTTCCCAGTTCGTGCGCGAGCGCAGCATCGAGCTCCGGCCGCGCGAACGCGAATCCCTCCGCCTCCGTGCGCCGCGGCACCACGCGCTGTCCCGCGAGCAAAACCTCTTCCGCCATCTGTCCGAACACCAGCCGCAAGGCGAACGCCGGCACCGGAAAGATCGCCGGCCGGTGCAACGCGCGTCCGAGAGCGCGCGCGAACTCGCGGTTGCGCACCGGCTGCGGCGACGTGACGTTGTAGACGCCGCGCGCGGAATCGCGATCGATGGCCCATTCGAAGAAGCGCACCGCGTCATCGCGATCGAGCCACGACATCCATTGCGCACCGTTCCCAACGCGACCACCGACGCCGAGCTTGAACGGCAACGCCATCTTCTCGAGCGCGCCGCCTTCGCCATGGAGCACGACGCCGAATCGCGGCAACACCAGCCGTGCCAGCGACTCGGCCTCGCGCGCAGCCGCTTCCCATCGTTCGACGAGATCCGCGAGAAATCCAACGCCACGCGATGAGCTCTCGTCGAGCACTTCGTCGCCGCGGTTGCCGTAGATGCCGACTGCCGAGACGTTGATCATGGTGCGGCGGCGTGACGCATCGCGCTGCAATGCTTCCACGACGGCATGCGTCGAGGTGAGACGGCTGTCGATCAGCCGCTTCTTGCGCTCGCCGGTCCAGCGGCCTTCGCCGATGTTCTCGCCGGCGAGATTGATGACCACATCCGCCGCCGCGACTTCATCGGACCACGCGCCTTGCGACTTCGCGTCCCATTGCACCGGACGTCCCGCGTGTACGTGCGACGGATTGCGAGTCAGCACCGCGACGTCATCGCCGCGCGCCATGAGCCGCTTCACGAGCGGCTCGCCGAGGAACCCGGAGCCGCCGGCCACGACGATCTTCATTGCTGCATTATCGCCAAAAACAGAATCGCCGCCGACCCACGCGATCGGCGGCGATTCTGTTCGCTTCAGGAGGAGTAGGAAGAATTGACTTTCGTTCGCTTTCGTCGTCTCACAGGTTCAGACGGACGACGCACGTGAAAGTTTCGCTAGGCAATCCGCGAACGCGCTTCGACACGCCGCGGATCGCCGCCGTTGCCTTTTTGTAACCCGGCGAACGCGATCATCGCGGCGTTATCGGTGCAGTAACGCTTCTCCGGCAGTCGTACGACCACACCGCGCTCCGCGCCCCACGCCAGCATCCGTTCGCGGATGAGCCCGTTCGCCGCGACGCCCCCGGCAAGCACGACCGCCTCCGGCGTCTCCCCTTCGAGCCGTGCCCAAACCGAATCGAGCCGGTCGAACAGCTGCGCCACGAGCGCATGCTGAAACGTGGCGCAGAAGTCCGCCAGCGCGGTCTGATCGCCATCGGCGCGAATCGAATGCTCGCGCGCCATCCGAATCG
>CAMPKJ010000323.1 GCA_946887105.1 uncultured Acidobacteriota bacterium
GCCCACACCACGTCGGCGAGCACCGCGTCGTGTCCCCAGATCGACAACGTTTCGGCGGGATTCTTCGAATAGCCGAAGTCGATCGCGCGCGTGAACATCTGCTCCGCGCCGTCGATGCGGCGCGCGGACAGGAGCTCCTGGGTGCGGATCACGCCGAGGAGCGGACCCTTTTCGTCGCCGATCAGATTCTGCCCGCCGTCGCCGCGCGTGACGGAGAGATACGCGGTGCGATCGCCGCGCTCGTTTGCGGACCATGCGAGCAGCGCGGTGTTTTCGTCGTCGGGATGCGCGGCGATGTAGAGCGTGCCGGCCACATTGGCGAGCTTGCGGAGCGCGACCTGGATCTGTGCGGCATCGCGTGCGAACGCGGACGTGCACGCGAGAAGAAGAAGAGCGGCAAAGAGAGAGCGGACGCGAGACATAGGCGCGGAGGATAGTCGCAGAGTCGGGGCGCTTCAAAGTCTCAAAAGGCGTCCGTTGTGTTACTTCTCTGCGACTGTGCGCTACGACATCGCCATCATCGGGGCAGGGGCGGCCGGGCTGACCGCGGCCATCTTCGCCCGCCGCACCGCTCCCGATGCGCGCATCGTGCTGCTCGACGGCGCGCCGAAGATCGGCGCCAAGATCCTCATCTCCGGCGGCGGCCGCTGCAACGTCACGCACGATGTCGTCACGCCGGACGATTTCAACGGCAACCGCAACGCCATCGCCAAAGTCCTGCGCACGTTCACCGTCGAACAGACCGTGGCCTGGTTCGCGGAGATGGGCGTGGAGCTGAAGCGCGAAGAGACGGGCAAACTCTTCCCGACCACCGATCGCGCGAGGACGGTGCTGGATGCGCTGGTGGCGGCCGCGGACGTGGACATCCGTTTGGCAAAGAAGGTCCTCGCCATCGCCCCCCGTCATCCTGAGCGCAGCGAAGGATCTCAAAATGCGAACTCCTCGCATCTGGAGATGCTTCGCTCCGCTCAGCATGACGGGGGGGTGGCGTTCCGCATCGACGACCTCGAAGCCCCCACCCTCATCCTCGCCACCGGCGGCCGCTCCATCCCCAAAACCGGCAGCGACGGCAGCGGCTACACGCTCGCGCGTTCCCTCGGACACACCGTCGGCGACGTCTTCCCCGCGCTCGTCCCGCTCATCCTCGAGGAAGGCCACTGGATGACTTCCCTCAGCGGCACGAGCGTCGACGCGGAGCTTTCGGTGCGCGCCGACGGCGGCAAGGTGCTGGTGCGCCATCGCGGCTCGCTGCTGTTCACGCACTTCGGTCTCAGCGGCCCGGTGGTCCTCGACATCTCCCGTCACTGGATCGCCACGCGTGGGCAGCTCGTGGCGAACTTCCTCCCCGGCGAGACGTTCGAGTCGCTCGAATCGCTGCTGATGCGCGCCAATCCGCGCGCGACGGTTGCCAGCGTGTTGCGCGGACGCGTGCCGGAGCGTCTCCTCACCGCCATCGCCGGCGAGCCTGTGCCGCTCGCGAAGCTCACGAAAGATGAGCGGCGCAGGCTGGTGCGCGCGTTCGTCGAAGTGCCGGTCCCGGTCGTGCGCGACCGCGGTTTCGAGTTCGCGGAAGTCACGGCCGGCGGCGTGCCGCTGGCCGAGATCGACCTGGCCACGATGGCCTCCCGGAAATGCGAGGGTCTCTATCTCTGCGGCGAGATCCTCGACGTCGACGGCCGCATCGGCGGCTACACCTTTCAGTGGGCGTGGGCGAGCGGACGTCTGGCCGGCATTCACGCGGCCCGGGAAGCGACGAGGTGGGCGGAGCGTTCCGACGGCCCATGAAAGTGATGCGCACCCTCCTCATCCTCTCCGCCTTCGCTGCTCTGCCTCTCTTCGCCGATGCCGAGACGTTCGTGGCCGACAAGAATCACTCGAACGCGATGTTCAAGGTCCGCCACATGATGGCCAACGTGGTCGGCCAGTTCCGCGACTTCACCGCGGACGTGAACATCGACCGCGCCAATCCCGAGAAGTCTTCGGTCGAGTTCACCATCCAGGCCGCGAGCATCGACACCGGCAACACGAATCGCGACAACCATCTGCGCAGCGGCGACTTTTTCGATGTGGAGAAGTTTCCGGCCATCACGTTCAAGAGCACGGCAATCGCCGCGAAATCGAAGAACGAGTTCGCCGTCACCGGCGACCTGACCATGCACGGCGTGACCAAGCGCGTCACCCTCCCGGTCACGTTCCTCGGCTTCCTCAAGACCCCCCGCGGCGAAAAGGCCGGCTTCGAGATCGAGACCACCATCGATCGCAAGGACTACGGCGTGGTCTGGAACCGCAACCTCGACGAAGGCGGCGTCCTCCTCGGCGACGACGTGAAGGTCACCATCAATCTCGAGATGGACAAGAAGGCGCCCGCAGCCGCCGCGCCCGCGGCCACGAAGTAATCGCCCCGGCAGTCCCCTCTCCCCGCTGCGCGGGGAGAGGGCTGCCGTGATTGTGACGTCTCAGGAACAGCGAAAGCGTGGGGCGAGCCGAACGGCAGTGCCGCTGCTAAGGTTTGCGCATGACTCGCGTTCACGCACTCCTGGTCCTTCTGCTGCCCGCGATGCTCGCATGCACCGTGTCTTCCTCGCCGAAGCGTCCTTCGTACGAGGAGGAACGCACCCCTTACGGGGCACCCGATCTGGCCGACGAGTACGCGCGCCTCAAAAGGCTTGGTGAGCGAACCGACTTGAATCCGCCGCAGCTGTACGAGCGGGCCCAGGATGCGCTGCAGTCCATGCGCGCGTGGTCTGTGACGCTCGATCGAGAACGGCCGTCGCTCGCGAAGCGCGCTTTCGCGCGGGAGGCCGCGGCTGACCGAAATCTGGCGCGATGGAGCTGGCTCGGACCGGGAAACATCGGCGGCCGCACGCGTACGCTCGTCATCGATCCCCAGCAAACGGAGACGATGTACACCGGTGGTGTGTCGGGAGGCGTCTGGAAGACCACCGATGGCGGCGCCGCGTGGCGTCCGACTGGCGACACGCTCGCGAACATCGCCATCAACTCGCTGGTGATGGATCCTCGCGAGAACAACAGGCTCTATGCTGGGACAGGAGAGGGTTACTTCCGCGAAACCGTTCGGGGCACCGGACTGCCGCTTCGAGGCGGCGGGATCTTTGTCTCGACGGATTCCGGAGAAAGCTGGTCGATTCTCGAGAGCACGCGCAACAGCGATTTCCACTTCGTGAACGATCTCTTCGTGAGCTCCGTCGACACGAATCGCATTTACGCAGCGACGAGGACGGGCGTCTTTCGGTCGTCCGATCGAGGACAGTCGTGGACGCGAATCCTCTCCGTCAATGCCTCAGGCGGCTGTCTCGACCTCGTTGGGCGTCCGCGTGCCGAGTCTGACTACCTCTATGCATCGTGCGGGACTCTCGGTCAGGCGACTGTCTATCGCAACATCGACGCGGCAGCGGACGGCGCATGGAGCGCGGTGCTCTCGGAAGTCAACATGGGGCGCACCTCCATTGCCGTGGCGCCTTCGAATCCGGACGTCGTGTATGCGTTGTCGGCCAGCAACGTTTCCGCACCGGGGGGCTTCAATCAGGGGCTGCTGGCCGTCTTCCGCTCGAACGAAGCGGGAACTGCAGGAACGTGGCAGGCGGTCGTGCGAAACACGGCCAGCGACCGGCTATCGACGCTCCTTCTCACAAATCCCATCGCCGCTGCCGAAGTCGAATGTGACTTCAGTGACAAGAATCAGTTTGTCACGATGGGGTGGTACTGCAACACGATCGCTGTCGATCCGACCAATCCCGATCGAGTGTGGGCAGCCGGCGTGGATCTGTTCCGTTCTGACGATGGTGGCGCCACCTGGGGGATTGCGTCGTATTGGTGGGCGAATCGCGCTACGCCTTCGTTCGTTCACGCCGATCAGCACGCCATCGTTTTTCACCCGGATTTCGATGGAGAAACGAACGACACGCTCTTCGCCGCGAACGACGGCGGCATCTTCAAGACCGAAGACGCTTCTGACGACGTGACACGCGGAATCACGGCTCTCTGCGATCCCGATCTCGGCAAGATCGCATGGCAACACATCAGTGGAAATCTCGGGATCACGCAGTTCTATCACGGCGCTGTATTTCCGAACGGCCGCGAATACATCGCGGGCGCGCAGGACAACGGCACGCTGCTCGGACGCGATGATGCCGGCGCGAACGGGTGGACTCCGATCGCGGGCGGCGACGGCAGTTATCTCGCGATCAATCCTCTGAATCCGAGCACGTTCTACGTTTCGTCTCAGGGCGCCTTCATCCTGAAGACTGAGGACGGCGGATCGACCTTCAAACCCGCAATCAAGGGCCTGGCAGATCAGTTCCTTTTCATCACGCCGCTGATGATCGATCGCACAACACCGCAGGTTCTCTGGACCGGTGGCAGGAGACTGTGGCGAACGGACGATGCAGGTGCCAACTGGACTGCCGCAAGCACGCCGCTGGGCACGAGCGGCCAGGTGAGTGCAATCGCTGTATCGGGACCGCGAGCTCTTGCCGGAACCTCGAACGGCTTCATCTACCGAAACGACGACGCGCGCTCGGCCACTCCGGCGACCACCTGGCCCGGCGTGCAACCGCGCGAAGGGTTCGTCTCGTCCATCACGCACCATCCTTATGATGCGGACGTTGTGTATGCAACGTTTGCCGGGTTCGGCGGACAACATGTCTGGAAGAGCACGAACGGTGGTGTTTCGTGGGCGCCGCTCGACGGAGAAGGTGACGGTCAGATTCCTGACATTCCGGTTCACTCACTCGTTGTCGATCCGCATCGTCCGGAACGCCTTTTCATCGGCACCGACCTCGGTGTGATGGTGTCGATCGACGGTGGTGCTCACTGGATGACGGAAGCGGACGGAATGCCGAACGCAGTCACGGAATGGCTGGTGATCGCTGACGCCCCCGAGGGGAGATCGCTGTACGCCTTTACCCACGGCCGCGGCGTCTGGCGGGCCAGGTTGCCGGCCGCACCTCGCCGCCGGGCGGTTACGCACTGATCCGGGCTGCCGCCGCCTCTCGCGAGCGTTTTGGAGTGCGGCAGCCGCAGCTGCCGCTTTCCCGCGGCGGCCGCAGCCGCCGCACTCCCGCGGTAGCTGCGGCTACCGCGTCCGAAAGCGGTGGCTGCGGCCACCGCACTCCAT
>CAMPKJ010000324.1 GCA_946887105.1 uncultured Acidobacteriota bacterium
GCGCGGCGAGAAGGCGCATCCGGTCGAGCGGATCATGCGCGACATGCGCATCAACCGCATCTTCGAAGGCACGAGCGAGATCCAGCATCTCTTCATCGCGCGCGAGGCGGTCGATCCGCACATGAAGCGCGGCTACAAACTCCTCCTGCCGGAGACGCCCACGCCCGAGAAACTCTCCGCCGCGGCGAAAGCGGGCGCGTTCTACGCGACCTGGTACCCGTCGCGTTACATGGGCTGGAGCCGTTTCCCGAAATACGGCGACTTCGGCCGGCTGCAGACGCACGTCGGTTATCTCGAGCGCCAGTCGCGCCATCTCTCGCGCTCGATCTTCCACGCCATGATGCGCTTCCAGGCGAAGCTCGAGCGCAAGCAGATGGTGCTCTTCCGCATCGTCGACATCGGCACCGATCTCTTCGCGATGGCGGCGACGATCAGCTACGCGCAGATGCTCGCGAAGAAGGGCGAGAAGAACGCGCTGGAGCTGGCCGATCTCTTCTGCCGCGAAGCGCGCGTGCGCATCGATCAGACCTTCCGCACGCTCTTCGATAACCACGACGACCTGCAGTACAAGATCGTGCAGCGGATGATGAAGGGCGAGTACGAGTGGCTGGAAGGCTCGCTCGTGCAGCCGCTTGCTGAAGAATTGCCGCCGACCGCGGAGCAGGTGGAAGAGGCGATCCGGAAACTGGCGTGATGTCGAGTTCCTCGGTTCCTCGGAGTGCCTCGGGTTCCTCGGAGTAGTCGCTCATCGCCGAGGAACTCCGAGGAACCGAGGAACGCCGAGGAACTCGCCCGTCAAAGGGCCATCGGATCCCGATGGCCCTTCACCTTCTCCTCGTCGTCCACCGTCTCGTGTCCCGAGTACTTCACGAGGCACTCGCCGCAGATCAGCGACGCGTGGTTCGCGCCCGGCCGCGGCACCCAGCCGTCCTCGTGTACCGCTTCATCGAAGCTGCGCGTGTATTCGTCGGGAATCTCGCCGACGATCTCGCGGGTGAGCTCGCACTCGCCGCACGTCAGAAGCGTGCGTCCTTCCACTACGGCGTCTCCCCCGCCGCCGGGAACACGGGCGTGATGTCGACCGGAATGTCCTTCAGCTTCGCGATCACGCCTTCGATCTCGGGATTGGTCACGCCGTACTTCGTGAGCAAACGCTGCGCCCGGGCGTAGTCGCCGGTCGCCTGCAGCGTCAACAGCTCCGTCGCCAGCGAACGGATGGCCGGGCCCATCTGGGCCATGTCGACGCGGAACGTTCCGTCCGCCTCCGGCACGATCGCACCCTTCTCGCGCAACCAGTTCCATTGCACGGCGGTGCCGCGCCCGTGCGCCTCGTCGATGCCGAACCGCATGGAGCGGAAGTGCAGTCCCGCGTACGTCGCGTAGAGCTGTGCCTCCGTAAAATTCGACAGCAGGTTGAACTTCTGCGCGTAGAGAATGTTCCAGACGCCGAGCACGTCCGCCTTGCATTCCTCGATGGCCGAGTAGGTGTCCTTCAGCAGAAAGCGGACGTCGGTGCGCTTTCCGTCCGGACCGGCGATCATGCCCGGCCCGAGTCCGTGCGACAGCTCGTGGAAGAGCACGAAGTTGAAGTACGCATCGAAGTTCAGCAGATTGCGCTGCGCCGGCGTGAGCACGCGATTCGCGATCGGCGCGCCGCTGAGGCGGTACTTCGCGTCCATCACGTTCTTGAGCAGGACCTTCTTCGAGCCCTTCTGCTCGCGCACGAATTCATCGTTCGGCAGATTGAACGCCGCGGTCTGCACGCCGCGCCGCGCGTCGCCGGCGGTGTAGAGCTCCTGCACCACGCGGATCGGTGACTCCGTACCGCGGTTCGGGTTCTTGTGCTCGTCGGCGATGGGCAGGTTCTTCTCCATGCCCGGCAGGTGCTGCGCGTAGACCTCGAGCTTGTCGGTCTCGCCGCGATCGACGACGGTGATGAACGACTCGAACGCAGCCTTGTAGTTGAAAAGCGCGTCCTCGTAGACCTCGTACGGTCCGATCACCACCTCGACCGGTCCGGCGAGATCCATCCAGGCCATGTCGCTGTCGCGGTAGTTGTCCTTCCCGAACGCGTCCGCGAGCTTGGTCAGATAGGTCTTCAGCGATGCATTCGTCGTCAGCGCCGCGGCCTCGCGCAGCTTCGCGGCGGCCGGCTCGAGCTGCTTCGCGTAGTGCTTCGAATACGGGATGGTCACGAGCCTGTCGCCTTCGCGGCGGACGATCGTGAACAGTCCCTGCAGCGCGTCCTTCTGATCCGGATGCGCGGCGATGTACTTCTCCATCTCGTCCTTGGTGAGATCGGGCGGATAGAACGCCGCGCCGGCCGGCTTCGTGGCCGTGCCGATGAACGGCTCGTCCTCCTTCAGCCGGTCCCATGGACCTCGATTGATAAGGAAGTAATCGTAGCCGGCGCGCTCGAGCGGCGACGTTCCCTTCGCCAGGCGCTCGCGAAGCGCCGGATTCTCCTCGGAGACCTGCAGCCAGTAGATCTCGTCGATGAACTGCGATGCCTCGATCAGCTTCTGCACGACCTGGCGCTCCTCGTCATTGAGGAGAGTGCGTTCGTAGTCGATGACCGTCTTCGGAAGCTGCGCGACGCGCTGCGGAACGTCGGGCTTGATGGCCAGATCGGACGCGGTGGTGGCGGAGGCTTCCGGAGCAGCTTTCTGTTCCATCGGTTGATTGCAGGCGAGCGGGAGGAGAGCGGTCAGGGACAGCAGCAACTTCTTCATGGCGCAGCGGATTCTATTCGACAGTGAGCGGTCGTGTTATCGTCCCGGGCGAGTTTCAGCCGAGGTCAGCCCGTGATCATCGAGTGCCCGAACTGCCATTCGAAGTACCAGTACGACGAAGAGCGCTTCGAACGAAAACCGTCGAAGAAAATCAAGTGCGCGCGCTGCCAGCAGATCTTCGACATCGAGAATCCAGCGTTCCATCCGAGCGTGGCGCCGCAGGTGGACGCCGGCGATTCGACGTACGCGTCGAAGGCCGAGGACCCGCGCCGTACCGCGCCTTACGAATCGACCGAACAGTCCCCGCTTCCGCAGCCGAAGAGCGAGAGCACGCCACTGCAGCTTCCTCCCGGGAAGCGTCTCTCGCTGGCCATCCTGGCCGGTCCCGATGCCGGCAGCGTGTTCCGCATCGAGAAGCCGCGCGTGACCATCGGCCGCTCGAATGCCGACCTCACCCTCAATGACACCGAGGCCTCGCGCCAGCACGCCGCGGTCGAGGTCCGCGATACGAGCTACACCCTCACCGACCTCGGGTCCACGAACGGCACGCTCTACGACGGGCAGAAAATCGACGGCTTCATCGAATTGAGTGATAAGAGCGAGTTCCAGGTCGGCGCAACCACCCTGATGCTGATCGTCACCGACGATCACGCTTAATGCCGTGAACGAGCTCCGCGATCTCTACCGCCACCGCCAGCTGATCGCGGCGCTGACTGCGCGCGATCTGAAGGCGCGTTATCGCGGGTCGGTGCTCGGATTCTTCTGGTCGCTCGCCAATCCGCTGCTGCTGCTCGCGGTCTACACGCTCGTGTTCACCAAGTTCTTCCCGCAGCAGGTCGTGCAGTCGTATCCGCTCTTTCTCTTCTCCGGGATTCTTCCGTGGACCTTCTTCACCGCGGCTGTGCTCGAGGCCACGCAGTCGATCTCGTCGAACGCGGGACTGATCAAGAAGGTGATGTTCCCCGCCGAGGCGTTGCCTCTCGTGGTGGTGCTGTCGCATCTCGTGCACTTCGTGGCGGCGCTGCCGATCCTGCTCGCGGCCATGCTCGCGTTCACGGCCATGCACAAATTCACGATGTCGTGGACGATCCTGCTCGCGCCGGTGCTGATGCTGCTGCAGGCGATGTTCGTGGCCGGTCTGGCAATGGTGGTCTCGTCGGCGTCCGTGCTCTTCCGCGATCTGCGCGACATCGTCGCCAACCTGCTGCAGCTCGGGTTCTTCGTGACTCCGATCCTCTACCTGATCGAGAACATCCAGTCGCGCCCGCTGCGCGCGCTGCTGCGCATCAATCCGATGACGCCGTTCGTGGTGTCGTATCAGGACATCTTCTTCTTCGGCCGCACGCCGAATGCGTCGGACACGTTTCTGATGGTGGCGTACGCGAGCGTTTCGCTGTTCGCCGGGATCTTCGTGTTCGGCCGGTTGCGCGACACGCTGGCCGAAGCGATCTGAATCCGGCCGCGCGCGGCCTCCGTAGGAAAACATGGAGGTCGTCGAACATGCGCATGATCTGGGGCCGTCCCATCATCGATCGCCAGTTGCGCGCGGTGCTGGACGGTGCGCCTGACGGCGTGCTGATCGAGTGCGATGAGCGCGTGGTCTATCTCAACAACACCTACGCGCGGATGCTCGGCTATCCGAGCACGTCGGAGCTGAGCAGCGCGACCATTCACGAGATCGCGCATCCCGATGATCTGGAGCGGCTGCGCTGGTACGGCAAGTGCCGCAAGGAAGGGAACCCCGCGCCGACGCGCTACACGTTCCGCGCCTGCGCCCGCGGCGGCGACGTGGTCACGTTCGACGCCACGATCTCGCAGACGCGCATCGACGGCGAGCTGTTCATCATGACCATGGTGCGCGAGCTTCAAGCCGACGTTCAGCCGTCGCGGGCCGTGAAGCTCGACATCCCCGGCGTGAAGCGCCTCTCCGCGCGCGAGCACGAAGTGCTGCAACACATGCTCTCCGGCCGCCGCTCGAAGGAGATCGCACTGCTGCTGAACGTCTCGGAGAAAACCATCTTCACGCACCGCAGCCGCGCCTTCCGCAAGCTCGCGCTGCGCGGCGACCGGGATCTGTTCCGGCTGGCGGCGGAGTTGGGATTGGTGCATTGATGGAGTCGCGAAGTCGCAAAGTCTCAAAGTCTCAAAGGACGCGGCGATTCGATTCCCTTTGCGACTTTGCGACTTTGAGACTTTGCGACTCCGCCCCTTACAATCCGCCCGTGTCCGACTACGCCATCGCCATCGAGGACGTCTCCAAGGACTACCGTCTCTGGGGACGGCGCTCGCAGTTTGCGACGCTCAAGAGCGCGCTGCTGAAGCGCGATCTGACGCTGGCGCCGGATGCATCGG
>CAMPKJ010000325.1 GCA_946887105.1 uncultured Acidobacteriota bacterium
CGCGGGATCGAGCCGCCGAAGATCTCGTCGACGAATTCGAAGTCGCCGCCGCGCGGCAACGGTTCCATGGTGATCTTGCAGTCGGCGAACTGACCGTGTCCGCCGGACTGTTTCTTGTGCCGTCCGTGCGCGTCGGCCGCTTTGGTGATCGTCTCGCGGTACGGCACCTTCGGCGGATGCAGCACCACGTCCACGTTGTACTTCTTCTTCAGCTTCGCCACCACGATCTCGACGTGCAGCTGGCCCTGACCGCTGATCAGGAACTCCTTGGTCTGCTCGTCGCGCGCAAACTTGATGGTCGGGTCTTCTTCGATGATGCGATGGATGGCCGCGCCGAGCTTGTCTTCATCGCCGCGCGCCTTCGGTTCCACCGCGAAGGCGATGGCCGCTTCGGGATAGCGGATGTGCTCGAGCACGATCGGATGATCTTTCGCCGCGATGGTGTCGCCGGTGAACGTGTCCTTCAATTTCGCGACCGCGCCGATATCGCCCGCGCGCAGCTCCGAGACCGGCATCTGCTGCTTGCCCTGCAGGACCTGCAGCTTGCCGACGCGCTCTTCGTGTTCGCGCGTCGTGTTCCAGTACGTGTGATCCGAGGAGAGCGTTCCGGAGTAGACGCGGAACAGAGAGACGCGGCCGGAGAAGGGATCGGAAAACGTTTTGAACACCAGCGCCGACGGAAACGCCTGTGGCCGGCGCTCGAACGTGACGCTCTCTCCCTTCGCGTTCTTTCCTTCGATCGTCTTCGCTTCGTCGGCGGACGGAAGCAGCGACACGAACGCGTCCAGGATCGGATGCCCGCCGATGTTGTGCGACGCGGACGCGCAGAGCACGGGATAGATCTGATGATGGCCGACTTCGCGGCGGAGGCCGTCGATGAGCTCTTCCTGCGACAGGCCGCCTTGCTCGAAGAAGCGCTCCATGAGCGTGTCGTCGCCTTCGGCCACTTTCTCGATCAGCCGCTCGCGCCAGGAGTCCGCTTCGTCCTTCATGTCCGCGGGGATGTCGGTGGCGTCGTATTTTCCGGAGCCGTCGGTGGCGTACTTCCACATCTTCATGGAGACCAGATCGATGACGCCGGCGAAGTCCTTCTCCTCGCCGATCGGCAACTGGATGGGCACCACGTTCTTGCCGAACTTCTTCTGCAGCGCGTCGAGCGTGCGCTGGAACGACGCGCGCTCGCGGTCGAGCTTATTGACGATGATCAGCCGCGGCAGCGCGTACTCTTCCGCGAACTTCCACACCTTCTCGGTCGTCACTTCGACGCCCGTGACGCCGCTGACGACCACGGCCGCCGCGTCGGCGATGCGCAGCGCGCCGCGCGCCTCCATGATGAAGATCCCGAATCCCGGCGTGTCGATGAGGTTGATCTTGGTGTCTTTCCACTCGGCGAATGCGACCGCCGCGGAGATGGAATGCTTGCGCTCGACCTCGTCCGGATCGAAGTCGGTCAGGGTCGTGCCGTCTTCGACGCGGCCCATGCGGGTGGCCGCTCCAGCGTTGAACAGCAGTTGCGACACCAGCGTCGTTTTGCCCGTATCGTTGTGTCCCACCAGAGCCACGTTGCGGATCTCAGAGCCCGAATAAACCTTCATGGAGTCGACCCCGTAAGTGATTTCACAAATTGGCGTGCCATCATAATTTAAAATCCGGAGCAGGCGATCGGCGCGCAACCTCCAGTCAACGCGGACACAGGAGTTATCATTGTCGGCTCATGGGACGCCCCTCGAACCCGGTGCGGAGACCCGCAGCCGCGTTGCCTCCGGAGACACGAACCTCTTGAAACTGGGTCGTTATGAAGTCGTGCGTGAGCTCGGCAAGGGAGCGATGGGCATCGTCTACCTGGCCAAGGATCCGCTCATCGGCCGCCTGGTCGCGCTGAAGACCATTCGCATCGGCGCGCACGCCGACGACGACGAGACCAAGGAGTTCCAGCAGCGCTTCATCCGCGAGGCGCAGGCGGCCGGCATCCTCAACCATCCGGCCATCGTCACGGTGCACGACATCGGACGCGATGAAGAGAGCGACACGTCCTTCATCGCCATGGAGTTCGTCGAGGGACAGAATCTGAAGGAAGTGCTCGCGCAGGGACGCGCGCTCTCCTTCGAGCAGATCGCGGACATCGTTTCGCAGGTTGCCGACGCGCTCGACTTCGCGCACGCGAAAGGCATCGTGCATCGCGACGTGAAGCCGGCCAACATCATTCTGCTGGAAGGCAATCGCGCCAAGATCACCGACTTCGGCATCGCCAAGATCGCCTCCGGCGCCGCGAATCTGACCAGCACCGGCCAGTTCCTCGGCACTCCGAACTACATGGCGCCCGAACAGATCAAAGGCGCGCCGGTCGACGGACGCACCGACATCTTCGCACTCGGCATCTGTCTCTATGAATGCCTGACGCGGCGCAAGCCGTTCGGCGGCGACTCGCTGACGTCGATCTCGTACAAGATCGTGCACGAGCCTTTCCCGCCGCTGCACGAGATCAATCCGCAGATCCCGGACGGCTACGAAGAAGTCATCTCGAACTGCCTGGCCAAGGATCCGACCAAGCGCTATCAGCGTGCGCGCGATCTCGGGAACGCGCTGCGCGCGGTGGTGCGCGGCGAGCGGCCGGTCCGGCCCGCCGATCCGATGCTCGCCGAAGAGACCGTCGTCACGCGCGCGTCCGCGGAGCGAGCGGCGCTGACCACGGATCCGCACGGCAGCGCGCCGATGCCGACGCTCGAGGTGCCGTTCCCCGAGGCGGTGGAAGCCCCTGCGCCGGAAGTCGGCGCGCGGACGAATCCGGTTCCCGGGGTACAGCCGTCCGGCGCACAGCCGTCTGGCACGCCTGCGGCGCCTGCGGCGGCGAAAGCCGCGAAAGCTCCGAAGCCGCCGCGCGTACCGGTCTCGCAGCAGTTCCGCACGACGCTGACCAACGTGCGCGCCATGCCGGCGTGGCGCCGCCGCATTGCACCGCCGCTGTTCATCGGCATCGTGGTGCTGCTCGTGGCGGGGGTGTTCGGCATCGTCGCGGCGAGCCGCATCGTGAACTCGCGAACTCCGTGGCCGGCCATGACGCTCGACGCAAAGCTCGCGCGCGAAAAGCAGCTGCGCAAGGACGGCAACGCGCTGCTGATCGCCAATCGCGTCCCGCAGGCGTACGCGAAATTCGAAGAGCTGCAACGCGTCGCGCCGAAGTCGGCGTACGCGCGGAGAATGATGTCCCGCCTCATCGCCATGCGCCAGCAGGAGGAGCTGACCAAGCAACAGCTCGCGCAGGCGCAGTTGAAGTACGACGAAGCGGTCGCGCTCTACCAGGAGAAAAAATACGTCGACGCCATCGCGCGCTTCAACGAAGTGCTGGCCATCAATCCGAATGACGTCAATGCCACGCAGTACGTGAGGCTCGCGCAGGAGCAGGAAGCGCAGCGGCTGGCCGCGCGCGCAACGCGGCGAACGTCGCAGCAACAGCAGACCGCTGCGCGGACCACCACGTCGGGCGATACCGGCGGAGCGACGGCCACCGCGGCGACGCAGACCACCGCGCAGCCGAGCACGACGCAGCTCACCACCGTCTTCACGCATCCATTCGTCGACGGCCGCATCATGGTTCGCGCGGGCGCCGATCTCGTGGCCAACGAGCGCCTCTACGACGAGAAGCCGGCGCGCTTGTTCCGCCGCGCCACGAAGACCCCGCGGCCGATCAACATCACCCGGGAGTTCCCGGCCAAGAACGCGGACGTCAGCATCTGGGTGACCGTCCCGGCGCAGAACATTCAGGAGCATCACGTGATGACCGCCATCCGCTTCGAGCCGGGCGGACAGCATCGCCTGATCGTGCGCTACGACGCCGCGGCGAAGAAATTCACGTACGAGCTGCATTGAATTTCTCCATTGCCACGCGCGACGAGCTTTGGATCCACGGCCGTCTCGTCGAACGCCGTCTCTCGCACGGCCAGTCGTTCGAAGACGAACGCGGGATTCACGCGAACGATGTGCAGGACGCGGCGCTCGTGGCGATGTGCGGCGCGGCGATGGACGACCTGCACGCGTTCGTCGTCGCCGATGCCCGCACGCATCTGGTGGCCGAGGCGAACAACATCAGTGGTGTGACGCGGACGATCGTGGTCACGCTCGGCGATCGCTCGGTGGTCACGACGCCGGAGCATTTCGCGCACGACGTTGCATTGCTGCGGAGCGCCGGTGAAGGCGATGCCTTGCCGCGTCCTCTCCCGTTCGTCTGGAAGCACGGTTCCGGCGCGGTGTTGCTGCACGAAGCGATCGGGCATCCGCGCGAGCACGGACAGACCGACGTCGCGTTGCCGCCGTGGCTCTCCGTTGCCGCACCGCTCCGGATGCGCCGCGCTTCCTTCAAGGACATTCCGCTGCAGCGCATGACCGACGTCGTCGCGCATCAGCGCGAGGGGCCATTCGCGTTGCCTCGAGAGCGCATCGAGATCGTCCTCGTCGACGGCGGTTCGTACGATCCGCTCACCGAGCTGGTCACGCTGCGCATCGCGGCGGCCAATCTCGTCGAAGACCATCACGTCCGCGCGCTGGCGCCGTTCACGATTCGCGAGACGCGTGACGCCATCGTGACGTCGATCGCCGGTGCTGCCGGAAAATCGCAGCGCTATCCCGGCGTGATCTGTTCGCGCGAAGGACAGGAGCTCGTGGTCGGCTCGTACGCGCCCGAGCTGCTGACGGAGCTTCGATGATCTATCGCAAGCGCGGTCACGTCGTGCGATGGGAGAACGGCACGGTCGTCCGCGTGGCCGAGCGCGGCATCGCAATCGAAGAAGGAGAGCTCTTCGAGTGCCGCCCGGACGACGCCGGTGATGTGCCGATCGTCGATGAGACGCGCGTGATCGAAGCCGCGCGTGCGGTGAGGGAGGCGGCGGGAGAGATCGCGATCGAGCGGCTGATCGTCGTCGAAGGTGTGGCGGAGCACGAGTACGGGGAACACCCCTCATCCGCCTTCGGCACCTTCTCCCCTCAGAGAGTGGAGAAGGCAGAGCGTGGCGGAGTAGCCTTCTCCCCTCCGCAGAGGGGAGAAGGTGCGCGAAGCGCGGATGAGGGG
>CAMPKJ010000326.1 GCA_946887105.1 uncultured Acidobacteriota bacterium
CGCGTCGACGTCGCGTTTTCCGGCGACGCCGGCGCGACGTTCGCGAAGCCGGTGGTCGTCGATGAAGGGAAGCCGGCCGGACGCGTCGACGTGGTGATGCTCGACGAGCGCACGGCGCTGGTGTCGTGGCTCGAACAGACCGCGGCCGGCGCGGAGATCCGCGCGCGCCGCGTGCCGCGCGATGGTGCACCGGCGCCTTCGATGAAGATCGCCGACTCCGCGACGGCGCGCGCCGCCGGTTTTGCGCGCATGGCACGGGTGGGACCGGACGTGTATTTCACGTGGACCGAGCAGAGCGCGACGAGCAAGAAGATTCACGTCGCGCGGGTGCGCGGCAGGTAGCGGAGCACGAACAGCGCGAGCAGCGCCACCGTTCCGGCGACGTAGCCGGTCGGCTTCAGATGATCGACGGCGGTCATGACCGCGGCCGCGGCGAACAGAAGGGTCACCAGCCAGATCGCGAAGATTGCTTTGCCCGGACTGCCGTAGCGCGCGACGAGAATGTGGTGGATGTGCAGCCGGTCGGCGGTGAAGACGCGCGAGAGCCGCGCGCCGAGCGGCAACGACGTTCCGCCGAAGCGCTGCTTCATCACGATCAGCGTATCGATCACCGGCAGCGCGAGCGCGAGCATCGGTCCGCCGATGATCAGCGCGGTCGGCGATTTGCTCGGCCGCGCGATCGAGCCGGCCGCGAGCAGCAGGCCGATGAACAGCGCGCCGGTATCGCCCATGAAGATCTTCGCGGGCGGCTTGTTCCACGGATAGAAGCCGACCAGGCTTCCGGTCAGCGCGGTCATGATCACCAGCGAAAACGCGTCGTAGCGCAGGATGGCGATGACGCTGAACGCGGCGGCGATGGTCAGCGCGACCACCGTGGCCAGCGAGTCCATGCCGTCGATGAAGTTCATCGCGTTCATCACGCCGACGATCCAGAGCACGGAGGCAATGGAACCGAGCAGCCCGAGGTCGAAGACCGTGCCGGCCAGGGAGACGAAGTCGAAGTGAAAGCCGAAGGCCACCAGGATGAAGGCCGCCGCGAACTGCACGGCGAACTTCTGCGGCGCGTTCGTCCCGATCAGATCGTCGTACACGCCCAATCCCACGACGAGCGAGCCGCTGGCCAGCACGGCGAAGAGGTAGGTGAGATTCTTCGTGACCAGCTCCGCCGCGCGCACGTTGGCCGCCATCAACAGCAGCGGAAAGCCGAAGCCGAAGATGATCGCCAGACCGCCGAGGCGCGGCGTGGCGATGGTGTGGATCTTCCGCTCGCCCGGCTCATCCACGAGCCCGATGTGACTCGCGCCACGGCGGACCACCGCCGTGGCCGCGTACGACGTCACCGCGCTGCAGACGAAGAGCACGATCAGCGGGAGGTAGAGCTCGGACATCGGCCGGGCGGAAGGATACGCGAAGTCTCAAAGTCGCAAAGTCTCAAAGTCGCAAAGTGAGCGTTCGCACCCTCTTTGCGACTTTGAGACTTTGCGACTTTGAGACTCTACGCCGATACAATGGCCGCCGATTTTCGCGACAGGAGAATGCATGGCCGAACTTCCCGGAATCGAGCGCGAGACCCTCGAGGTCGACGTGGTCATCGTCGGCGCGGGTCCCGCTGGGCTCGCCGCCGCATACAAGCTCGCGGAGCTGATCCGCGTCCATAACGAATCCGATTCGGAGCAGAAGCTCGAAGGCATTTCCATCGCCGTCCTCGAAAAGGGGAAGGAAATCGGATCGCACGGGATCTCCGGCGCGGTCATGGATCCGCGCGGTATCGCCGAGCTGATGCCGGACTGGCTCGAGCGCGGCTGCCCAATCGAAGCGCCGGTTGGCGGCGATGAGTTCTGGTACCTCACCGAGAAACTGCGCGCGGTCCGGCTCTCCGGCGCGGCCATGCCGCCGCCGCTCAAGAACCACGGCAACTACGTGATCTCCCTCGGCGAGCTCACGCGCTGGCTCGGTCCGATCGTCGGCGAGATGGGCGTCGATCTCTTCGCCGAATTCGCGGCCACGCGCGTGCTGGTCGAGGACGGCCGCGTGGCCGGCGTGCGCACCGGCGACAAAGGCATCGACAAGCTCGGCCAGCCGAAGCCGAACTTCGAGCCGGGCGTCGACATCCGCGCGAAGATCACCATCTTCGCGGAAGGTCCGCGCGGCACGTGCGTCAAGCAGGTCGCGGACCTCTTCGATCTGTACGCCGGCAGGAACCCGCAGGTCTATTCGCTGGGCGTGAAGGAGCTGTGGCAGCTTCCCGAGGATCGCCATCCGGCCGGCAACGTCATTCACACGCTCGGCTATCCGCTGGACATGGACACGTTCGGCGGCGCCTTCATCTACGGGATGAAGGATCGCATCGTCGACATCGGCCTCGTGGTAGGGCTCGATTACAAGAATCCGGCGCTCGATCCACACAACGAGCTGCAGCGTCTGAAGCTCCATCCCGCGATCCAGGAGATCCTGCGCGGCGGCAAGATGATCGCCGCCGGCGCGAAGGCCATCCCGGAAGGCGGCTACTACTCGATGCCGCGGCTCTACGGCGACGGCTTCATGATCCTCGGCGACTCGGGCGGCTTCCTCAACGGCGCGCGATTGAAGGGCATCCACCTCGCCTTCAAGTCGGGCATCCTGGCCGCCGAAACGGCGTTCGCCGCGCTGCTCAGCGGCGATTCCTCATCGACGCAGCTGAAGCAGTACGAAGAGACGTTCGAGGTGTCGTGGGCGAAGGAAGAGCTGTGGCAGCAGCGCAATTTCCACCAGGGCTTCCACAACGGTCAGATCGCCGGCGTCATCAACGCGGGCCTCGGCACCATCACCCGCGGCCGCGGCTTCGGCGTCGCCAACCGCCTCGAAGGACAGGCCGGACACGAGCGCATGGTGCGCATCAAGCGCTACTTCTCGTCCGATGATCCGCACCCGCCGGCGAAGGTGAAGTACGACGGGACCTACACCTTCGACAAGGTGACGAACGTCTACAACGGCGGCGTGCTCCATGAAGAGAACCAGCCGGCGCACCTGCTGATCACCGATACCGAGGTCTGCATCACGCGCTGTACGGAAGAGTACGGGAATCCGTGCTTCCACTTCTGTCCCGCGCAGGTCTACGAGCCGCAGACGACCGCGGATGGGCGCGGCAAAGTGCCGTTCCTCAATTTCACGAACTGTTTCCACTGCAAGACGTGCGACATCATGGATCCCTACCAGGTGATCACGTGGGTGCCGCCGGAAGGCGGGGGCGGGCCGGACTACAAGAAGCTATGACTCAGGTTTGCCGTCCGATGAAAACGCATCCAACCCCGACGAGGATCAGGCAGAGCGCGCCAAGCGCGGCGGGAGAAAGCGTCGGCGCGTCAGGAATCCCCGCTTGTGCAACGACGAACCCTCCGCTGGCTGCCGGGACACCGAAACCATCGGCGAAGATCTCATACGTGTAAGTTCCTGCCGGAAGCGTTCCGAGAGTGACATCAACTCCCACCGGAACGCACTGGATGTCGCATCGCGTGACATCGATACGAAAGTGGTTGCCGATCAGAGTCACATCGGAGTCGGGCGAGAACTCGCCAGGAATGCGCAAGATGATGTGGTCTGCTGACGTCGGATTCGGAGGATCGAGCTCGATATTCGTCTGCGCCGCCGCGGGAACGGCAACGAGGGCGGCCCAAACGAGGAACCAACCTGCCGATCGGGTAGTCATGATGGTGTTTTTAGCATAGCCGGCTGAGCAGGCGGCGTCCCGCCGCGCCACGTCGAGAATAGCGCCCGCTGGCCATCCTGTTGCAGCAACGAACTCATTGCTGACGTCGCACGTAGATACAACAGTATGTCGACACAACCGATAGCCATTCCGCGCTCGCTCGACAGGATTGCCGCGCTTCAGGAGAACGTGGAGCGGGTCATCCGCGGCAAGTCCGAGGTGATCCAGTTCTGCATCGCGGCGCTGCTGGCCAAGGGGCACATCCTGCTCGAGGACGTCCCGGGCGTTGGCAAGACCACGCTCGCGCACGCGTTGGCGCGGTCGCTGTCGTTGAGCTTCCAGCGCATCCAGTTCACGAGCGATCTCTTGCCCGCCGACATCATCGGAGTGACGATCTACAACCAGGATCAGCAGGAGTTCGAGTTCATCTCCGGTCCGGTTTTCACGAACGTACTGCTCGCGGACGAGATCAACCGCGCCACGCCGAAGTCGCAGTCGGCGCTGCTGGAGGCGATGAGCGAAGGCACGATCACGGTCGAGAAGCGGCGCCTGCCGCTCCCGGATCCGTTTCTCGTGATCGCCACGCAGAATCCGATCGAGCACGTCGGCACGTACCCGCTCCCGGAGTCGCAGCTCGACCGCTTCCTGATGAAGCTGACCATCGGCTATCCGAGCGCGGGCGACGAGAAGCAGCTCCTGCGCACCGGCGGCGGGCAGGAGGCGCTCGATCATCTCGAGCCGGTACTGGATGGCGATGAAGTGCGCGAGCTGCAGGCGCGTGTGAGCGACGTCCACGTCAGCGAGGCGCTGGTCGAGTATCTGATGCTGATCGTGCAGACCACGCGCACGCATCCGGAAGTGGCCCTCGGCGTGTCGACCCGCGGCGCGCTGACGTACTTCAAGGCCTGCCAGGCGCTGGCGATGGTGGGCGGACGCGATTTCGTGATCCCCGAGGATGTGAAGCGCCTGGCCGCGCCGGTGCTCTCGCATCGCATCGTGATGAAGGATCGCCGGCTGAGCCGCGGCGACTTCTCGCCGGAAGCGCGCTTCATTCAACGCATGGTCAACGAGATCGCGGTCCCGAGGTAGCGGTGACGCCCCTGGATTGGGAGTTCAACGGTGTCGTGCGCCTGACCAAAGTCGGCACGACGTACATTCTCGGCACGGTCGTGCTGGCCATCGCCGCGATCAACACCGGCAACAACGCCATCTACATCGCCGTGACGTTGATGCTCGGCTGCCTGCTGCTCTCCGGCATGGCGTCGAAGGGCGGTTTGAAGCATCTCTCGATCGAGATCGATGGTCTCGACGATGTATGGGCAGGCCGTCCCGCCGGC
>CAMPKJ010000327.1 GCA_946887105.1 uncultured Acidobacteriota bacterium
CGACGCGCAACTCGCCACCGTGCTCGTCGAGATCTCCGAAGCGAGCCTGGCGAACAGCGAGGAGACGCTGCGCATCACGTCCCTGCGCGCGGCGGAAGGGGCGCAGGCGGAGTTCGACGTGCTGCAGGCACGCGTGACGCGGGACAACCAGCGCCCGTTGCTGATCCGCCGTCGCGCGAATCGCGATCTCGCGTTCGAGCGGCTGCGCGCGCTGCTCGACTTTCCGCCGGGGCAGCCGTTGGAACTGACCACGCCTGTGACCGCGGGCGCGGCGAGAGACGTGCGCACGGACGTCGAGCCGGCGGAGCGCGCCGTCGTCGAACAGGCCAGTGCGCGCGTCGAGGCCGCGCGCCAGCAACTCGTGGCGGCGCGCGCGCAGCGGAAGCCGACCATCGCCGCGCAGTCGAATTTCGGACTGGTGCAGTTCAGCGATTCGGTGATCCCCGATCTCGGCGCGTTTCGCAGGAACTGGACCGTCGGCGCGGCGCTGCAGATCCCGATCCTCACCGGCGGCCGGATCGGCGCGGAGGTCGATGCCGCACGCGCCGACGTGGCCGAAGCGGAGGCGCAACTCGAACAGACCATCGAAGCGGCGCGGCTCGATACGGAGAGCGCATTGGCGGAGTTGCGCGCGGCGCGTGCGTCATACGAAGCAACCGAAGGGACGGTCGAGCAGGCCACGCGAGGCGTCGAGCTGGCGCGGCTGCGCTATCAGGAAGGCGTCTCGATTCCGCTCGAGGTCGAGAACGCGCGGTTGCTGCTCGAGCAGGCGCGTGTGAATCGCGCGCAGGCCGCACGCGACCTCGTGGTCGCACAAACGCGCGTCGAGCTGCTGCCGCTGCTTCCGCTGAATGCGGGCGCGAGCATGCAACCGGCCGCGACACCACCGATTCAGGCGGCGCAGCCACAGCAGCCCGCGGCGCCAACCACAGGCAGCAGTTTTTCGGGAGGTCTTCGTTGAGACGTGCGCTGTTGATTCTGTTCGTCGCGATTGCGTGCAAACGGGAAACGCCGCCGCCCGCTACGCCGCCGGTGGTGCGCGTCGAGCGCGCGAGCGTTGCCACGGCGACGATGCGTTACGTCTCCAGCGGACCGCGTCTCAGCGGCACGCTGCAGCCGCAGCAGAGCGCGGCCATTCTGGCGGAGACGGGCGGCACGGTGGTCAGCGTGTCGGTCGCCGAGGGACAGGCGGTTGCGCGCGGGACCGAGCTGGCTCGGATCGTCGATCAGGCCGCGGCGGAAACGCTGCGCTCCGCGCAGGTGGGAGTGCAATCGGCGCAGACGGCGGTCGCGGTCGCGCAACGCGACGCGGAGCGGACGGCGCGGCTCGCTGCCGCCGGCGCGCTGCCCGCACGCGATGCGGAAGTGGCGCGCGCGCAGGTGGCAAGCGCACAGGCACAGCTCGGGCTGGCGCGGTCGCAGCTCGCCACCGCACGCGATCGCGTCGGCAATCAGATCGTGACCGCGTCCGCGAGCGGCACCATCAGCGAGAAGAACGTCAGCACGGGCGCGGTGGTCACGCCCGGAATGCCGCTCTTCACGATCGTCGATCTCTCCACGTTGCAGCTCGAGGCAACGGTGCCGTCGGATGCCATCAGCCAGATCAACGTCGGCTCACCGGTCGATCTCGAGGTGCGCGGCTACGCAGGCGAGCGATTCCTCGGCACGATCCGGCGCATCGCGCCGAGCGTCGATGCCGCCACCGGACAGGTGCGCGTCTACGTCTCCATTCTCAATCCGGGCAAGCGCCTGGTGGGCGGACTGTTTGCGGAAGGAAGAGTGCGGTCGGTGTCGCAGCAGGCGCTGGTCATTCCGGTCGAGGCGCTCGACGAGAGCGGCTCGACGCCGTCGGTGATGCGCGTGCGCAACGGCGTGGTCGAGCGCGTAACGGTGCAACTCGGCATGCGCAACGAGAGCGACGGCATCGTGCAGGTCCTGGCGGGCCTGAGTCCCGGAGACGTCGTGCTCATCGGACCGGCGCGCACGATCACTCCCGGCGCGAAGGTGAGGGTCGGCTGATCGATGTGGATCTCGAACTTCGCCATCGATCGTCCGGTCGTCACGGTAGTGCTGATGCTGGCGCTGGTCGTGTTCGGCATCTTCGCCATCTTTCAACTGGAGACGGACGAGTTTCCGGAGATCGACGCGCCGGTCGTGGCCATCGCCATTCCGTATCCGGGTGCATCGCCGGAGGTCGTGGAGCAGGAGGCGGTCACGCCGATCGAGGATGCGATCGCGTCGATCTCGGGCGTGGATCGCATCACCTCCACTTCCGTCGACGGCTTCGGCCAGATCATCGTGGAGTTTCTCTTCAACAAGGACACGAACGAGGCCACGCAGGATGTTCGTGATGCCATCTCGCGCATTCGCGGCGAGCTGCCGCTGGAGCTCGAGGAGCCGATCCTCACGCGCTTCGATCCGGCCGACCTGCCGATCGTGTCTCTGACGCTGGCGTCCCAGACGCGCAGCGTTCCGCAGCTCACGGCGCTCGTCGAAGAGCTCGTGGAACCGGAGCTGCGCGGACTGCCGGGCGTGGCCGACGTGGTCGTTCGCGGCGGTCTGGAACGACAGGTGGTGATCGAGCTGCAGCCGAAGGCGCTGCAGGCAGCGGGCGTCTCGATCGGACAGGTCGTGCAGCTCGTGCAGAGCCAGAACCTGGCCGCGCCGGTCGGGCGCATCGAGAAGGGATTCACCGAGCAGTCGATTCGCCTGCGCGGACGCATCGCGCAGCCGATGGATTTCGCGCAGATGGTCGTGACCGCGCGCGACGGCCGCCTGCTGCGTCTGAGCGAGATCGCCACCATTCGCGATGCCGCGGAGGAGCAGCGGACGCTCGCGCTGTACAACGATCAGGAAGCGGTGGGCGTCGATCTGAAGAAGGCGCGCGGATTCAGCACCACCACGGTCGCGGAGACCGTGCTCGCGCGCGTCGAGCGCCTCAACGCACGCCTGCCGAAGGACGCGCGATTGCGCGTGGTGCAGAACGCCGGCGTGCGCGTGCAGGAGTCGGTCAACAGCGTGACCAGCTCGCTGATCGAAGGACTGCTCCTGACCGTCATCACGGTGTTCGTGTTCCTCAACTCATGGCGATCGACGGTGATCACCGGCCTCGCGCTGCCGGTGTCGCTGCTCTCCGCGGTGATCTCGGTGTGGGCGTTCGGATTCACGCTCAACACGATGTCGTTGCTTGGACTGGCACTGGCGGTCGGCGTGCTGATCGACGACGCGATCGTCGTGCGCGAGAACATCGTCCGCCACGTGGAGATGGGGAAGGATCATTACAAGGCGGCCAAAGAAGGGACGGCGGAGATCGGACTTGCCGTCGCGGCCACGACGTTCTCGATCGTGGTCGTGTTCGTGCCGATCGGCATGATCAGCGGCGTGGCCGGACAATGGTTCCGGCCGTTCGCGCTGACGATCGCCTGCGCGGTGCTGGTATCGCTGCTCGTGTCGTTTTCGCTCGACCCGATGCTGTCGGCGTACTGGCCCGATCCGCACAAGGAAAAGAGGGCCTGGCTCACGCGGCAGCTGGCGCGGTTCAACGCTTGGTTCGATCGTCAGGCCGTCCGCTACCAGCGCGTGATCGGCTGGTCGCTCGATCATCCGTGGACCACGATCGTGCTGGTGGTGGTGATCCTGGTGGCCTCGCTCGCACTTCCGGCGATGGGCCTGGTCGGCTCTTCCTTCTTCCCGGTCGAGGACCGTTCGGAGTTCAATCTCGCCATCGAGACGCCGCCCGGCTCGAGCCTCGCCTACACGCGCATGAAAGCGCTGGAGACGTCCGCGATCCTGCGCGCGCAGAAAGGTGTCGCGTACACGTACACGACCATCGGCGGCGAAAGTGGCTCGGTCGATGAGGCCTCGATGTACGTGCGTCTGCTGCCGCGCCACGATCGCGATCTGCATCAGACGGAAGTGGAGCGCAATGCGCGGCAGGCGTTGAAGAGCGTCGGCGGCGCGACCATCGCCGTCGCGGCCAGCGGCATGGGCAGCACCAAGCAGATTCAGATGCAACTGCAGGGACCCGACTACGACACACTGGTCGAGCTCGCGGAGAAGGTGGCCGCGGAGATGCGCCAGGTGCAGGGCGCGGCGGATGTCGGTCTGGAGACGCGCGGACGGCGTCCCGAAATCGAGGTCGAGATCGACCGCCCGCTGGCCGGTTCCCTCGGCGTCGACGTGATGCAGGTGGCAACGGCGCTGCGTCCCGCGTTCGCGGGCGTCGATGCCGGCGACTGGCTCACACCCGACGGCCAGTCGTACGACGTGTATGTGCGGCTTCCCGCGGACGCGCGGGAAACGGTGGCCGATCTCGCGGCGTTGCCTCTGGCGGCGACGAATCTGGCACCGTCTGAAGACGCGCCGGCCGCGCCGCCGGCGATGATTCCGCTGGGACAGGTGGCGAAGATCCGCCAGGGAATCGGACCGGGCGAGATCCAGCATCTCGACCGCGAGCGCGTGGTCACGGTCGGCGCAAACGCGGAAGGCCGTCCGCTGTCCGCGGTGATCGCCGGGATCAACGCGCGCATGCCGAACGTGAACATGCCGCCGGGCTACGGATTCACGCAGGGCGGCGAAGCGGAAGCATCGGCGGAAGTGTTCGGGGACATGTTCGCGGCGATGGGCATCGCCGTGCTGCTGATGTATTTCGTGCTGGTCCTGCAGTTCGAGAGCTTCCTCGATCCGCTGGCGATCCTGATCAGTCTTCCGCTGTCGCTGATCGGCGTGGTGCTGGCGCTGCTGATCACCGGCGACACGCTGAACCTGATGAGCCTGATCGGCGTGTTGCTGCTGATGGGCATCGTGGCGAAGAACGCCATCCTGCTGATCGATTTCGCGAAGTGGCGCCACGAAGAAGGAACGCCGCTGCGGGAATCGCTCGTCGAAGCAGGCCGCATTCGCCTGCGGCCGATCCTCATGACCTCGCTCGCGCTCATCGCCGGCATGATTCCGGTGGCACTCGGCTCGGGCGAAGGCGCCGAGTTCCGCGCGCCGATGGGCCGCGCCATCAT
>CAMPKJ010000328.1 GCA_946887105.1 uncultured Acidobacteriota bacterium
CGCACTTCGATCGAGCCGATGGCCAGGCGCGCGCGGCCGGCCTTGTGGATCTCGAGATCGCGGCGGATCACGTCGTAGCAGTAGATGCGCGCGTCGTCATCGAACGGTTCGAACAGCGACATCACCGCGTAATGCGCGGCCACGCGCGAGAGATCGAGACGCGCCGGGATCACCTCGCGCTCGAAGATCTGCCGCGCGGTCCCGCGATCGGCGACGTTGCTGTGAGCGGGCTCGAGACGCGCGAGGAATCCGGCCTCGAGCGAGTTGCCGCCGATGCGTTCCGCGAGCTGCAGCACGCGGCCGGCGTAGTGCAGAACCTGCACGGTCTCGATGCCGGAGACGTCGCTGAAGAACCAGCCGCAGCTGGTGAACATCAGCATCGAGTTGCGCTGCATCTCCAGCAGCTCGAGCACCGTGACTTCGTTCGAGTCGGCGAAGGCGTGCTTCGCGAGGAAGCGCGCCACCGAGGCATCGGAGCGGTCGAGGATCACCTCGATGTAGTCCTCGCGCGCGAGCCATGGGTCGCGCAGCAGCCGCGCGCCGGTGCGCGAGAAGATGGCGTCCGTCTCGTCGCGCAGCCATTCGAGCGCGGCGCGCAGCGGACCGCGCCATTGCTGATTCCACCCCGCACCACCGCCTGCATTGCATCCGCAGTCGCTGCGCCAGCGCTCGACGCCATGCGAGCAGCTCCATGACGTCCTCTCCACGATCTGCACCGCGGCGGACGGCGGATGCGTCTGCAGGTGTTCGCCGTAATTGGTCAGCTTCGCCAGCGCCTGCTCTTCGATGAGCTGCAGCGCGTAGGCGAGCGCCATCTCGCCGAAGCGGTGATGATGTCCGTACGTCTCGCCGTCGGTGGCGATGTTCACGAGTTGCGGATGCGTGCGCGTGTTGTTGAACGCGCCCGCCAGTCGATGGGCGAGGTTCTCGCCCCGCGCGAGCAGTCGCTCGAACGCCACCGCGCGCGAGATCGGCCCGTCGTAGAAGAAGATGGCGATGCTGCGGCCGGACGGCAGACGGCAGAGGTACGGCATGGTCGGATCGATCGAGCCCGCCGCCTGATGCGGCTCGAGAATCGTGAACGCGATGCCGGCCGCCGCGAGCGCCTCCAGCGAGGCGATGTCGACCGCGGTTTCCGGCAGCCACATCCCTTCCGGTTTCCGTCCGAAGCGATGCTCGAAATCGCGCACGCCCCAGTGCACCTGCGTCGCTTTGTCGCGATCGTTGGCGAGCGGAAGAATGACGTGGTTGTACGCCTGGGCGATGGCGTTGCCGTGGCCGGAGTAGCGATCGCGCGAGATGCGGTCGGCTTCCAGAATCGCGGCGTAGGTCTCGGGCGCGCACGCTTCCAGCCAGCTCAGGAGCGTCGGACCGAAGTTGAAGCTGATCGCGGAGTAGTTGTTGACGATGCGCAGGATGCGGTCGTGCGCGTCGAGCACGCGCGCGGTCGCGTTCGGCTCGTAGCACTCCGCGGTGATGCGCGCGTTCCAGTCGTGCCAGGGGAAAGCGGAGTCCTGCGTTTCCACGGCTTCCAGCCAGGGGTTCTCGCGCGGCGGCTGGTAGAAATGGCCGTGGATGGCGATGAAGCGCTGCGACGTCATTTGCGCGGGCATGCTAACGCAACGCTAACGGAGGTACTGCGTCACGCACGTTCGCAGCTGTTCGGGCTGCACCGGCTTGCGCAGGACGGCGCGCACGATCGATGGGAACCGCTCTTCGATCTTACCGTTCGGGAGTTGCTCGGGCGTGGCGCTGGTGATGACCAGCACCGCCGGCAACCGGCGCAGCGTTCTCACGGACGGATCGGACGCGAGCGCCTGCAGGGAGTCGAGGAAGTCGATGCCGGTCATGTGCGGCATCATCACGTCGAGGATGACCAGGTCGTACGCGTGCGTGGAGATGCGATGGAGCGCGTCGACGCCGTCGCGTGCGCTGTCGATCTCGAGCGTCGCGTCCTCCTTCAGAACGTCGACGAGGAGATGGCGGACGGCGTCATCATCATCGACCACGAGAACATGTCCGTGCGGCATCGGCCCAACCCGCTGAAGCAGGAAGAGGGCCAGCGCGAGCGTTCAGAAGGCGCGCACCGCGCCGATGAAACGCTCCAGCTTCTCGCGATCCAGCCGCCCATCCGTACGCACGCCACTGCAGATGTCCACCCCGGATGCGCCCGTGATCTCCAGCGCCTCGGCCACATTCTCCGGACGCAGACCGCCGGCCAGAAACACCGGCACGCCGGCATCGGATGCGATCCGGCGGCTGATCGTCCAGTCGTGCACGCGCCCCGTGCCGCCGAGCTCTTTCACGCGCAGCGCGGGATTGCCGGAGTCGAGCAGGAGCGCATCGACATCGCGCGCCGCCGCCATCGCTTCGTCGTAGGACGCCTCGCCGGTGACGTGGACGACCTGCACCAGCCGGATGCCGGGCAGCGCTTCCCGCAGTTGCAAGTGACTGTCGGGCGGCAGCGCGTCGCAAAGTTGGATCGCGGTGGTGCCGAGGCGGCGGTGCTGCGCGATGATCGCATCGGGGTCGCACAACGAGGTGAGCAGAAACGTCTGCGCGGAGACGGAGCGCGCGATCGAGGCGATCAGCTCTTCGTGGATGACGCCGGGGCCGCTGGGCATCGCCGACACCAGCCCGAGGATGTCCGCGCCGGCGTCGATGGCCACGCGCGATTCCTCGTGCGAGCTGATGCAGCAGATCTTGATCTCGCGCTGCCTCACCATCCCATACGCTCGCGGAGCGACGTGACGTGCGCGACGTGATGGCGGCTGTGCCATGCGTACATGGCCACGAGCCAGTCGACGGTCAGGATGCCGGTGTGATCGGGATGGCGGAGCGTGCGCCGGAAATCTGCGTCCTTCATCGAACGAAACAGCGTCACCCACCGCGCGTGCAGCGACTCGAGCAGCGTGAGCGACACGTCGAGCGGCGTGTCTTTCGAGTCGGGAAGCGCCGCCCACCGCGATTCGTCATACGGACGGATGAGCGGATCGTCCTCGGTGAGCGCGAGCTTCAGTCGTACGTATGCGTTGAGATGACTGTCCGGCACGTGATGCACCACCTGCCGGACCGTCCAGCCGCCCTCGCGATACGGCGTGTCGAGTTGTGCGTCGCTGAGGCCCGCCACCGCCTCGCGCATGCGCGACGGCGCCGCCGCGATCGTCTCGATCATCGTGCGGCGCTCGTCCGCGCTCAATGCATCCCGTCGTTCGAACGTTCCGATCGGATACCGCAAGTCACTCATGGACGCATAGTCTAACGTCGAGGACGCCTTACTTCGCCTTGCCGTCCCAATCACGGCCCGCTTCGCGGCTGCCGTTGTCGTCGCGCACTTCCGGCTTCTCCGCGCCGAAGCTCTTTCCGCCCGATTTCCCCGCACCCATGTGCCCGCCGCTCTTGTGCCTGCGATCGGACTCGGCCGGGGTGTTGCTCGATGCGGCGTCATCGCCGCCGCGGTTGTTCTGATTGGTCATCTGTTCCTCCGGGGAGAGGAGTGGCAAGCGATGTGCCGGGTACTTTAATGCTATCCTTACGACAAGACGGAAAGTAGGAACAAATGCGAGTCTTGTCGCTCGGGCTGCTCCTGATCGCCACGTTTGCCGCGTTCGCCGATGAGGTCGTATGGAAAATGGATCCGTATGAACGCGCGAGACGCCGCGCGGATCCTGCTGAAAATGCCCGGCGTCATGCCGCGGCGGTCGCGAAGGGACGTCAGCCTGCACCTGCCGATGTGAACCTCATTGAGGGGAGCTACGACACAACCGTCCTCGCGCCGATCGAGCTGATGATGCAGATTTATCCGGCTTACACCCTCGAGCCGCCGCGACGTGAAAAGTTCCGCCGCGACTGGGCGTCGCGCGGTGCGGCAGAGTTACTCGGAAAGGATTGGTGGGAGCGGCTGCGCGTCGTCTTCCGCCGCGCAATCGCCATCGACGAAGAGAGGCTGCGCATCCGTGCCTTGCCGGCGGAGGAGCAGAAAGCGATCGCGGAGGCGAAGAACGCCGAGCCGCCACGGGAGGGACATAACGATGACGGAGACTGTGAAGCGGAGGCCGAGGCGTTGAAGGCCGGACGCGCGATCTGGGGCGAAACGTTCGATCGCTTTCTCTATGAGGTGATCGCACCCGGCGTGTATTACTGGACTTCGTCTTCCGATCCGGAGTCTCTGACAGATCCGGAGCGATGGCTCGAGGAATGGGAGTACAGGGAAAGGGGCTGCCGCCGATGATTCGCACGGCAATCGCTTTCGTTCTCTGCTGGTTGGCCGCAATGTCGATGGAGGCAGGTTTCAGGGGCACGTCGGGGATGTGATCCGCCGGTCTGATCATCAGCACGCGACGGTGCAATGAACGCGAGCGACGTGTCCTGGCGTGACCTGCTGCTCTGGTACGACCCGCCGCGGAGCTGGTGCCCATCGCGTCGTCGAACATCACCGCGATCGGCACCGCGGTCCCTTCGGCAACACGGGCGGCGCCGCGAACTGACCCTTACAGCCGCACGATTCCGTTGTACGTCTCCGGACGCCGGTCGCGGAAGAACTGCCAGGTGTTGCGCACCTCGCGGATCTTGTCGAAGTCCAGCTCCGCGGTCACGAGCGCGTCTTTGTCGCGGTCGGCGATGGCCAGGAACTGGCCGCGCGGATCGCAGAAGTAGCTCTGTCCGTAGAACTCGCCGATGTTCCACGGCGCTTCGAAGCCGACGCGGTTGATGGCGCCGACGAAGTAGCCGTTCGCGACGGCGTGCGCGGGCTGCTCGAGCTTCCACAGATACTCCGACAGTCCGGCCACGGTCGCGGAGGGGTTGAACACGATCTCCGCGCCGGCCAGGCCGAGCTCGCGCGCGCCTTCGGGGAAGTGGCGGTCGTAGCAGATGTAGACGCCGACCTTGCCGTACTTCGTGTCGAAGACCGGGTAGCCCATGTTGCCGGGACGGAAGTAGAACTTCTCCCAGAAGCCGGGGGCGACGTGCGGGATGTGGTTCTTGCGGTACTTGCCGAGGTA
>CAMPKJ010000329.1 GCA_946887105.1 uncultured Acidobacteriota bacterium
CGACAAACACACTGGACCTCGCGACATCTCCCCACCGCCCACGCGCGCCCTGCAGGCGCGCGGTTCCCCCGTGCGCGCGTCACGCGCACGGCTCCCAACGCCAACGCCGGCGCGAACGCCGGCGTTATAAGCTTCGCGGCGCCATGAAGAACGAGATCAACGGAGAGCTCGACGCGATCATCAACGATCGCGGATTGCTCACCAGCCCGCGGCCATCCATCGATCGTGCGCAGTTGCAGCAGCACCTCGCGGACGTCCTGCGCCTGCTGCACGTGAACCTCGACGACGAGAACCTGCTCGACACGCCGCGGCGGTGGGCGGAGTCGCTGATCACCATGACCAGCGGCTACGACTTCACGGACGTGAAGAAGCTGACCACGCTCTTCCGCAAGGCGTGTTCGGCGGCGGACGAGAAATGCCAGAACCTGGTGGTCATCGGCGGCACGTACAAGACGCTTTGCGCGCACCACATCCTGCCGTTTTTCGGGACGTTCATCATCGGCTACATCCCCAACAAGACCATCATCGGCGCGTCGAAGATCCCGCGCATCGTGGAAGTGCACATGCGGCGGCTGCAGTCGCAGGAACATCTCGCGCACGACGTCGCCGACACCATCGAGCACATCCTCGAGCCGAATGGCATCGCCGTCTGGATGGGCGGCGTCCACCTCTGCATGGTCATGCGCGGCGTCGAGCAGGAGTCGTCGTTCATGGAGACCAACGTCCTGCGCGGCGCGTTCCTCGACGACGAGCGGACGCGGCAGGAGTTCATGTCCATCGTCAACCGCCGTGGCCCCCGCGAGTAACCATCGCCCGCCGTTCGCGTAATGAACGAGGAAGCGCCGATGTCTTCCCGACGACGGACCCTCGCCATTGCTGTCCTCACACTCGCCATCGTGGGTGGAGGATTCGCGTACACGGCAGCGCGCATCCACGCCTGGCACGAGCAGGGCTGGACGGGCCTCTACTACTACCCTGAGATGAAGATGCCGGCGAAGAAGGGCCGGCCCGCGCAGACCATCAGCGGCGGTCAGGTGGTGATGGTGTACGGCAGCACGCCGGCCGACGGACGGATCCTGCCCACCGATCGCGTCGAGGCGGTGAACGGCATTCCGATCTCCGACCTGCAGGCCCTGCAGCGCCTCGACAAGCAGATTCCCGCCGGCGCGGAAGTGACGGTTCGCGTGCGTCGCGACGACCGGATGGTCGATGTGCCGTTGCGACTGGCCTCGCCGCTGCGTTCGCCATACATCGTCATCAAGACCATCGTCTCGTTCTTCGTGGCGATCGTGTTCGTCGGCGTCGCGATCGTCGTCTTCGTGCGCCGCCCGGACGATCGCCGCGCGCTGGTCTTCTACGCATTCGCGCTCGTGGCCGCGATGGGACTCCTGGGCGGTGCGGCGACGGTTTACGAAAGCACGGGCGGACGCGGAATCGCACCGACGTTCGGCTTCGGCAACGCGCGGCCGCTGTTGTTCGTGCTCTTCCCGATCGCGTACGCGCCGCTGATCCTGCACTTCGCGCTGATCTTTCCGCGCGAGCGGCCGATCGTGGCGCGGCATCCGTCCCTGCTTCGGTGGATCTATGCCGCGGCGCTGCTCGCGGCGCTGCTGATCCTGTCCATCGGTTTCCTGACGCTCATCCTGTTCCAGGACGCGACCTCGGCATCCCGTGCGATGGAGAGCATCGGACAGGTCATCAGTCGCAGCAGCACCCTGATCGCAGGACTGGGACTGATCCTCACGCTGCAGATCATCCTGGCAGGGCGAAAGGAAGGTCTGGCCCCGGCGTTCGCGCGCCGGCCGTTCCGCGCGGTGTTTGCGATTTTCGCGATGTCGGTGGCGACCACCGCCTTGATCGGGCGCTATGTCTCGCAAGCGGTCGCGGTGATCCCCGGCATCGCCAGCATCGGCCTTCCGCTGCTGGTGCTCTGCAGCTATCCGATCGTCGCGGCGGTCGCGCTCATGCGCAGTTATCGCGCCGCGGGCGTCGAGGAAAAGCAGCAGGTCAAGTGGCCGCTGTGGGGTCTGGTCATCGCGCTGACCACGAAAGTATTCGGCAACGGACTTTCGCTGTTTCTGGTCGCGGTGATGAGCATGGCGCACGTCTCCACGATCGATTACCGGGTGGTCTTCTACGTGCTCGACATCGTTCCGACCGTGGTCTCGCTGCTCGTACCGATCTCTTTCGCCGTGGCCATCCTCAAATACAGGTTGATGAACATCGACCTGTTGATTCGCAAGACGGTGGTGTACGCCATCCTCAGCGGCGCGATCGCGGTCGTCTATCTCGGTCTGGTGGGCGGCCTGGGCACGCTGCTGGTCAACGTGGCCGGACTGAAGAACCAGACCATGGTCATCGCCTCGACGCTGGTGGTGGCGCTGCTGTTCGTGCCGGTGCGCAACAAGCTGCAGACGCTGGTGGACCGCAATCTCTTCCGCCACCGCTACGACTATCCGGAGGCGTTGCGCGCCATCGTCACGGAGACGCGCATGGCGCGCGACGCGGCGGAGTTTCTCGCCTCGGCCGCGGAGAAACTGCAGCAGGCGTTGCAGAGCCGCGCGCTGGTGATCTTCGCCGAGCGCCAGGAGGAGTACGTCGCCACGGCGAAGATCGGCGTGTCGGACGCGATCATCGGCAAGCTGCGCGTCGGCCGCGAGTTCGCCGAGATGCTCGACCGCCCGTTCGATCCGCGGCGGCGCACGCCTCCCGAAGACGCCGCGCGCGCACTGGCCCGCATCGACGCCGTGCTGGTCGCGCCGATCGGCTCGCGCGGATTCGTCGCGCTCGCGCCGAAGCTCTCCGGCGGCGAGTTCGACGTCGAAGACATCGACTTCCTCCGCTCCGCCGCCGACCAGATCGGCATCGGCGTCGACCGCATCCGCATGCAGGTCGAAGAGGAGGACTACGCGCAGGCGCGCGCCATCCAGCAAACGCTCCTGCCGCGCGAGATGCCGCGGGTCGAGATGCTCGAGCTGAGCGGCGTGTGGCAGCCGGCGCGAACGATGGGCGGCGACTACTTCGACCTGCTCAAGCTCAACGATCGCGAGCTGGCGGTCTGCATCGGCGACGTCGCCGGCAAAGGGATGCCCGCCGCGCTGCTGATGTCGGGACTGCAGGCCGCCGTACGCGCGTCGGCGAGCAGTTCGCCGCGCGATCTGTGCGAGCGCGTGCGCCGCGTGGTCATCTCCAGTCTCTCCGGCGGCCGGTTCGTGACATTCTTCTACGCCACCGTCGACACCGCGGCGATGCGGCTGCGCTGGTGCAACGCCGGCCACAACGCGCCGATCCTGGCCCGCACCGACGGCACGTTGATCCGCCTCGGCGAAGGCGGTCCCGCATTCACGCGCCTCTTCCGCGACTCCGCGTACGAGGAGCGCGAGATCGAGCTGCTCCCGGGCGACCGGCTGGTGCTCTTCACGGATGGGGTTTCCGAGGCGGTCGACGCGGGCGGCGAGCTCTTCGGAGAAGAGAGGATCGAGGAGCTGGTTGCGGACAGCCGCGACCTCAGCGCACACGAGCTACAGCGGACGATCGTCGACGCGGCGGCGTCGTACAGCGGTGGCGAGCTCGAGGACGATCTCACGCTGGTCGTGGTCCGAGTTGCAAAGCTCTCGTAACACAGCCGGAAAGGAACGCCATGCTATTCTTGCCCACCAACACCCGGAGACTCACGATGCGGACAATCTGTTTCCTCGCTCTGCTGCTTGCCGTTCTTTCTCCCGTCGCCGGAGCCACGACGACGACTTACACGGGCGAGGCGGTCGTCCGCAGCATCGGGGAGACGCGCGTCGCGGTTTTCCTCGACACGAACGGCGATCGTCTGGTCGACAACGGGTTCCTGCTCACCACCGACATCCCGATGCCCGGCGTGGCCGTGCATCTTCCGACCGCGAAGCTCGTCTTCACCGATGGCTACGTGCGCGTGACCAGCGACAAAGTCGTGTACGACCTGCAGGTGGCCGGGTATCCCGATCCGCCCGCGGCGCCGAAAGACAGCGAAGTGGTGACGATGATCGGCTCGGCGCTGATGCACAGCACCGGCGACAGCGGATGCGACATCCAGCGCGCGCACGAGAAGGACGCGGGCGCCTGCTACGCGTACGGGAAGAAGTGACGGCGCGTTCAGCGCCGTCATTCTGAGCGCAGCGAAGGATCTCACGCCACAGGCGTAAACCGTCCACGCGCCATCTCCCGCAGCCGCGTCACATCCTCGTGCCGCGATACCGACAGCGGGATCGTCGAGCGCACGGCATCGAGCACCGCGTTTGTGGTCAGCGGCTGTTTCGCGTGCAGCGATTTGTACAGCGCGGCGATCACCGCCTGCTCGATCTCGGCGCCGCTGAATCCTTCCGTCGCCTCCGCAATCGCGCCGGCGTCGAACTGCACCGGATCCTGCTTCCGCAGCCGCAGATGAATCTCCACGATCTGCACCCGCTCGTCGCGCGACGGCAGATCGATGAAGAAGATCTCATCGAAGCGACCCTTGCGCAGCAGCTCCGGCGGCATGCGCGCGACGTCGTTCGCCGCGCCGACCACGAACACGCCTTCCTTCTTCTCCTGCAACCAGGTCAGGAACGACGCGAAGAGGCGCTGCGACAGTCCGCCGTCGGCGTCCGATGAAGTTCCCGACGCGAACGCCTTTTCGATCTCATCGATCCACAACACCACCGGCGCCATCGCCTCGGCCACTTCGGTCGCGCGGCGGAAGTTCTTCTCCGACTCGCCGACATACTTTTCGTACAGCCGTCCCGCATCGAGTTTCAGCAGCGGCAACTGCCATTGCCTGGCGATGAACTTCGCGGCCAGCGACTTGCCGCAGCCCTGCACGCCGACGAACAGCACGCCTTTCGGCGGCGCGAGATTGACCGCCCTGGCCTCGTGCGAGAAGCCGATGCGCGCGTGCTCGAGCCACGACTTCAAC
>CAMPKJ010000330.1 GCA_946887105.1 uncultured Acidobacteriota bacterium
ATCGCGCAGATCCACGAAGTGAACGAACGCGCGTTCGGACAACCCGGCGAAGCCGATCTCGTCGATGCGCTTCGCGAGCAGGCCTCGCCGTTCCTCTCGATCGTTGCTGATGACGGTGGAGCGATCGTCGGGCACATCTGCTTCACTCCCGTGATCATCGAGAGCACGGATCGCCTGATCATGGGTCTGGCCCCGATGGCGGTCGCGCCGGAACGCCAGAAGCAGGGCATCGGATCGCAGCTGGTGCGCTTCGGTCTCGACGAATGCCGCCGCGCCGGCGCTGTCGCAGTGGTGGTGCTCGGACATCCCGAGTATTACCCGCGCTTCGGGTTTCGTCCCGCGTCGCCGATCGGATTGCGCTCCGAGTACGACGTCTCCGATCCCGTGTTCATGGTGCTCGCGCTGACTCCCGGCGTCGATCTCCGAGGCATCGCGCGGTATCACGAGGCGTTCGCGGACATCGAGTAGCCGCGCTTCTTTCCTCAGCGTCCGCCGCGGTCCGAGCGCAGGCGCGCCCCATTCGCCGGAATCCACCGGTACGGGATCTCCGGTGAGTCGTACGGCAGGCGATAGTGATCGGGGTCGTCGTAGTCGTACGCTCGGGAAGGGAAGTTGAGCATCAGCGCATCGCTGGAGCCGAGGTTCTGCAGGCCGTGCCAGATGCCGATCGGCAGGACGATGAACGCCGGCCGCGCGTCACCGACGTGCACCTCCATGACCCGGCGGTGCGTCGGACTCTCCTCGCGTGCGTCGTACAGCACCAGCTTGAGATGTCCCTGATTGACGAAAAGACGATCGATGGTCTTCTCATGGCAACTCCAGGCGCCGATCGCGCCGGGGAACAGACGCGATTGATAGACGTGCACGACCGGGAGTCCGGTCGGATCCCACTCCGGCCGGTACGTCTCGGTGATCACGCCATGATCGCGGGGCACGTGCAGGACTTCGCGCATGACCACGCCGTCGATGGGCGGCTGCAGCTTCTGCCATTCACTCGTGACCTGCGGATCATCCTTGCGGGCGCTGGTGAGCATCGTTGTCCTCGTCCTCGAGTCCTTTGAAGCGACGATTGTCGTCAATCCTTCCGCGCCAGGGGAGACGCATGCCGAAAGATTGCAGTTTGAGGCGGCGCCGGATGCGGATCGCGGTCTCGTTGACCACATACCGGAGCAGACGGCGGAAGGGCATGCTGCCCGGGACCTGCCCTCCTGCCACGCATTCGGCGAGCAGCGCCGGCTCGAGCTGCGGCTCCGCATCGATCCGCGCCAGCCATTGCGCCTGTTCGTGCGAGGGACGCTGACGATAGACGCCGGGCCGCAAGGCCGCGGGAAACTTGATTCCGCTCAAACGCGGTACGAACGTGAACCTCTTGCCGGCGGCCTGCGCGCGCCGCCACAGCTCCATGTCCGGCGAGACCTCGCGCCATTCATCGAGCTGGCGATAGTCGCGCCACCCGCCCAGCTCCTCGGTGACGCTGCGCCGATGGGTCATGCACGAGGGCGGCGAAAACACACCCTGGCTCGGCTCGGGCATCGACGGCCAGCTCGCCAATCCGTCACGCGGCACGATCATGCAGAGTGAATACGCGACGTCGCTCGCGGTGCCATCGAGCGCCTCCACGTGCGCGGCGAGGTGATGCGGCAACCACAGATCGTCGTGCCCGAGATACGCCACGATCTCGCCTCGCGCCTGGCGCAGCGCTTCGTTGTTCGGCGCGCTCTGATGGCGCGTGTTCTCCGGCAGGTTGATCCAGCGCACGCGTGAGTCGCCGATCGCGGCGACGACACGCTCCGAGTCATCGGTGCAGCCGTCGCCGGCCACCAGCACTTCGAAGTCGCGGAAGGTCTGGCGCAAGACACTGCCGATCGAGTACGGCAGCACGCTGCTCCAGTTGTACGTCGCGATGATCACGGTGACGCGCGGATTCACGAACGCGATAGTGCCACGCCACTTGCATCTTCGCGGCGCGGGCGCTACATTTTTCGCGGCGCTGATCCGCGCCCAACCTCGATGGCTCTTCCCCGGCAAGAGCCCTCGCCGAGGCGAAGGGGGGCATACTCCCGGATCGGTATTACGGACCTTCGCGGTCGCGGCGATGTTGCTGGGGAGCTTCGCTCGCGGCGTGAACGAAGGAGATCGTGATGCCGATTCAGAAAGACCTCAAAAAAATCGTCCGTGCGCGGATGGAGAAAACCGGCGAGGCGTACACCACCGCCCGCCTGCACGTCGTCGGGAAGAAACCGCAGATCGACTACGCGGCGCTCGCGGGCATGAGCGACGAGGCGGTGAAGAAAGCAACCGGCCGTGACTGGGCCTCGTGGGTGAAGACGCTCGACGCGGTGCAGGCAAACGAGAAACCGCACCGCGAGATCGCGCAGTACGTCGCATCGCTCGGAACGCCCGACTGGTGGTCGCAGGGCGTGACCGTCGGCTACGAGCGCATCCGCGGCCTGCGCGACAAAGGCCAGCGCCGCGGCGGCGGATACGAAGCAAACAAGAGCCGCACGTTCGCGGTCCCGGTCGCGAAATTGTTCGACACGATCACGAGCGCCGCGAAGCGCAAGAAGTGGATGCCCGTGGCGATGAAGGTGCGCACCAAAACGCCACACAAGACCGTCCGGGTGTCGTTCGACGACGGAACGCTCGCACAGTTCTACTTTCTCGACAAAGGCGCGAAGAGCACCGTCGCGGTGCAACATCAGAAACTCGCGGACAGGGAAACGGCGAACCGGATGAAGGAGTGGTGGACGGAGCGGTTCGACCAACTCGCGGAGCTGCTGTGAGGTCATCCCGAGCGTGAGCGAGGGACCTGGGCGGCGGGCGGCGACATGAACGTGCCACCCGCTCCACCAGGTCCCTCGACTCACGCTCGGGATGACAGTTGCGTGGCGATCGCCGCAAGCGATGCCACGCGCTCGCCGAGCGGCGCGAAGCGCGGATCGTCCGTCTGCCCGCGCACGTAACGCGCGTAGATCTGCTGGATGACCACCGCGAGCTTGAACACCGCGAACACTTCATACAGTGCGATGTTCGCGAGATCGCGGCCGGAGCGCGCCGCGTAACGTTCGATGATCTCCTCGCGGCCGAACCATCCCGGCCGCGTCGTGACGGTGCCGATGGACGGATCGTTCACGGATGCGACGTGCACCCAGTACGCGAGCAGGATCCCGACGTCGACGAGCGGATCGCCAACCGCGCTCATCTCCCAATCGAACACGCCCACCAGCCGCTCCGGCTGTTCGGCATCGAGCATCACGTTGTCGAGTTTGTAGTCGCCGTGCACGAGACTCGGCCGCGCCACGTCCGCGGGCGTATGAGCGTCGAGCCACGTCGCCAGCGCTTCCATCTGCGGGACGTCACTGGTCTTCGAGCCGTGCCAGCGCTCCGTCCAGCCGCGAATCTGCCGCGTGACGAAGCCGGCCGGCTTTCCGAGCGCGTCCAGTCCGTGCGCCTGCACGTCGATGGCGTGCAGGTCCGCGAGCGTGTCGATCACGCTGCCGCTGATGCGCCGGCGCAGCTCTTCGTTGCCCGCGATCGGCGGAGGTTCGTCGGTGCGAATGGTGATGCCGCGCCGCCGCTCCATCACGTAAAACACGGACCCGATCACGCTCGTGTCTTCGCACAGCAGGTACGGCTTCGGCGCGAGCGAAAAATGCGGATGCACCGCGGCGAGCACCCGGAACTCGCGCGCCATGTCGTGCGCGCGCGGCGGCACCGGCCCGAACGGCGGACGCCGCAACACCAGCTCTTTCTCACCGAATCGGAGGAGATAGGTCAGATTCGAATGACCGCCGGGAAACTGCCCGACCTGCATTTCCGCTGACGGAAGGTCGAGGCTTTCGCGGAGGTACGCGGCGAGGCGCGGCCAGTCGAGATTCTCGCTGGTGCGAACGGGGCGTGTGTCGTTCATGTTTCTCGCAGCAGATTGCGCGCGATCACCATGCGATGCACTTCCGACGGTCCGTCGTAGATCCGGAACGCGCGCGCTTCGCGGAAGAACATCTCCAGCGGCGTGTCACCCGAGTACCCGAGCGCGCCGCAGATCTGCACGGCGCGATCGATCACTCGATTGACGGCCTCGGCCACGAACACTTTGCAGATCGACGACTCGTGACGGATCTCGCTGCCGTTCTCGTGCTTCCAGGCCGCTTGCATGACCATCAATCGCGACGCGTGCAGGTCGATCTCCGAGTCGGCGATCATCCATTGGATGGACTGATGCTCCGCCAGTTTCTTGCCGAATGCGTCGCGCTCCTTCGCGCGTGCGATGGCGATCTCGAGCGAGCGTTGCGCCACGCCGAGCCAGCGCATGCAGTGCGTCAGGCGCGCCGGTCCGAGCCGCACCTGCGCCATGCGGAAGCCGTCGCCGACCTCGCCGAGGACCGCGGAGTCGGGAACGCGTACGTTCCTGTATTCGACTTCGCAATGTCCGCCGAGGCCGTGGCCGCCCATCGTCGGAACTGCGCGCACGAGGCGGTAGCCGGGTGTGTCGGTGGGAACTAAAAACGCACTCACGCGGCGGTGCGACGGCGCATCGGGATCCGTCACTGCCATCGTGATCGATACCGAAGCCCCTTCGGCGCCGCTCGTAAACCATTTCAATCCATCGATTTGCCAGCCGCCGTCCACTTTGACCGCGCGCGTCTGCATCATGGTGGGGTCTGACCCCGCACCCGGCGCCGGCTCGGTCATGGCGAAGCAGGAGCGGATATTTCCGCTCACGAGAGGTGCAAGATACTGCGCTTTCTGCTCTTCGGTCGCGAAGAGCGAAAGGAGATGCATATTGCCCTCATCCGGTGCAGAACAGTGCATCGCCAGCGGTCCGAGGAAACTGCGGCCGGCCTGCTCGAAGAGGACGCACATGGCCACGGTGCCGAGTCCCATGCCGCCGTACTCCGGCGGCATGGGAC
>CAMPKJ010000331.1 GCA_946887105.1 uncultured Acidobacteriota bacterium
ATGCTCACCCGCGAGATCAACCTGCTCACCATGCAGCAGGAGATCTCGTCCGCCGCGCAGGGCGAGATGAACAAGTCGCAGCGCGAGTACTTCCTGCGCCAGCAGCTGAAAGCCATCCAGTCGGAGCTCGGTGAAGGCGAAGAGCTCGCGGAAGAAGTCGAGAACTACAGGAAGAAGATCGAAGAGAAGTCGATCACCGCCGAGGCGAAGGACGAGATCGAGAAGCAGATCAAGCGGCTCGAACGCTCGCATCCCGACTCCGCGGAGACGTCGATCATCCGCACTTATCTCGATTGGATGACCGGCCTTCCGTGGGGCGTGATGTCGGCCGACAATCACGATCTCGCCCGCGCCCGCGAGATCCTCGACGAAGATCACTACGATCTGGAAAAGATCAAGGAACGCATCCTCGAATACCTGGCCGTGCGCAAGCTGCGCGGTCAGAAGATGAAAGGTCCGATCCTCTGCTTCGTCGGACCTCCCGGCGTCGGCAAGACATCCCTCGGACGCTCCGTCGCCCGCGCGCTCGATCGCAAGTTCGTGCGCATCTCCCTCGGCGGCGTGCGCGACGAGGCCGAGATCCGCGGACATCGCCGGACTTACGTCGGCGCGCTGCCGGGCCGCATCATCCAGGGCATCAACCAGGCCCAGACCAGCAATCCGGTGTTCATGCTCGACGAGGTCGACAAGATCGGCGCCGACTATCGCGGCGATCCGTCGTCCGCGCTGCTGGAAGTGCTCGATCCCGAGCAGAACAACTCCTTCCGCGATCACTATCTCGGCGTTCCGTACGACCTCTCGAACGTGATGTTCATCGTCACGGCGAACGTGCTGGACACCATTCAGCCGGCGTTCCTCGACCGCATGGAAGTCATCCGCCTCTCCGGCTACACGGACGAAGAGAAGCTGATGATCGCCAAGACGCACATCATCCCGAAGCAGATGGAAGAGAACGGGATCAAGGAAGTGGCGGTGGTCTGGACCGACTCCGGCATCATGCGCGTCATCACCGGCTACACGAAGGAAGCGGGGCTGCGCAATCTGGAGCGCGAGATTGGCACGATCTGCCGCAAGATCGCCGTACAGGTCGCGGAAGGAAAGCCGACCGAGAACCTGCGCATCACCGACGCGAACATCGACAAGTTCCTCGGGCCGATGAAGCATTTCGCCGAGGAGCTGCTCGAGCGCGATCAGGTCGGTGTGGCGACCGGTCTGGCGTGGACGGCCGTCGGCGGCGACATCCTCTTCATCGAAGTCACGGCCGTGCGCGGCAAGGGCAAGCTCTCGCTCACCGGACAGCTCGGCGACGTGATGAAGGAGTCAGCGCAGGCCGCGTTGACGTACGCGCGCGCGCACGCCGACGAGCAGGGCATTCCGCCCGATTACTTCGAGACCCACGACATCCACATTCACGTGCCCGCGGGCGCGATCCCGAAGGACGGTCCGTCGGCCGGCATCACCATCACCACCGCGATCATCTCCGTGCTCACCGGACGTCCGATTCGCCGGAATGTTGCGATGACGGGCGAAGTCACGCTGCGCGGCGACGTGCTGCCGATCGGCGGCGTGAAAGAGAAGGTTCTCGCCGCGCGCGCCGCGAAATTGAACACGGTCATCCTGCCGAAGCTGAATGAACGCGACCTGGTGGACGTCCCCGAGCCGATCAAGCGCGACATGACCTTCCACTTCGTCGAGCACGTCGAGGATGTGCTCGCGATCGCGCTGCTGCAGAGAGACGCCGCCGAACAGAAAACGACGGATCGTGCGGGCCGCGAATCGCATCCGCTCGCCGAGCCCGAACCCGCAACGCACGAACACCAGCCCGTGGGGCATGCATGACGTCATCCTGAGCTGCGCTCAGGATGACGTCAGATCCGCGAAAGCAACGCCTGCGCTTTTGGCAGCAACGCAGCGCCGAGGGCAACCTTCACGATGTCCGCGAGCACGAACGGCGCGACGCCTGCGGCGAATGCGGTGCGCGGATCGGTGAGCATGGCCAGCCACGACCATCCGCCGAGATAGATCACGCCGAGGGCCAGAAGCATGCCGGTGACGGCGCGAACGATGGACGAGCCCCAGCCGCGCTCCGAGACGAAACCAGCGACCCAGGCTGCAAAGGGATACGAGTAGAGGAAGCCGGCGGTGGCGCCGAGCAGCCACGCCGCGCCGCCGTGACCTTGCGCGAAGACTGGCAGTCCGCTGAGCCCTTCGAGCAGGTAAAGCGCTGCCGCCGCGGCGCCGCGCGTGGAGCCGAGAGCCACTCCGATGAAGATCACCGCCAGCGGCTGCAGCGTCAGCGGAACGGGCGTGAACGGAAGCGGAATGGCCACCTGCGCCGCGATCGCAATCAGCGCGCTGGCGCCGATGACCAGCAGCATGTCCACGGCCGCGCGGCCGCGCACCAGACGATCGAGGACGACTGAGGGAATGGTCAGGGCTTTCTCGCTCATAGGCGCGAAGCATAACCAATCAGCGACATGATGGCGATGTGTTTGCTTCAATACGCACCATGCTGATCAAATCGATGCGGGCATTCCTGCTGCTGAGCGCGTTTGTCGCGATCGCGTGCAGCAAACCGGAACCGCTCACCGAAGAGAAGGCCAAGCAGATCGTCGCCGGCTGGATGTTCAAGCGCGAGCCGGTCTACGCCGAGGTGCCGCAGCGCGTCTGGTGGACGCCGCAATCGCCGAAGGACGACTACGACGAGAAGGCGGTGCGCACGCTTCGCAATCTCGAGCGCGCGGGACTCGTCACCGTCACCGAGAAGGTCACCGGCGACTCCGCCGAGTACATCGCCAAGGTCACGAAGAAAGGCTTCCCGATTCTCGGCACCGCGCCGAGTCACCGCGGCCCCGTCTATCGCGCCACGATCTGCGAGAAGGTCTACGACGGACTGCGCAACTTCGTACGGCATCCGACCGAGCAGACGGTCGGCCACGCGGAACTGGTGTGGCACTACGACCATCCGCGCCCGCTCTATCCGCACTTCGAGACGAAGATCAACAAGCCGCTGAAGACGCCGTTCGTCTCGAATGTCTCGTTCTGGTACGACAAGCACCAGTGGAAATTCGAAGTGAATGTGAGGAAGGCGCCGGGGGTGTGATCAAGCCCGCCGCGTCATCCGCCGGATTCCATCCGCGCCCGCGATGATCGCCTCGCTGGCTTCGTGCGGAAAGAAGCCCGTCTCGACCACGCCCGCGTGCTCACGAATGCGCACGACCACGTCCGCGATGTCGGCGCCGTTCGGAATCATCACGTCGAGAATGCGATGACCTTCATCGGTGATGCGCGGCGCGCCGTCGTGCATGCGCAGCACCGGCCGCAGGCCCATTTCCTCGAAGCGCCGCTGCACGACGTCGAGCGCAAACGGCGTCACTTCCACCGGCAACACGCCCACGCCGAGGCGATCGACGATCTTCGATTCGTCGGCGATGACGATGAAGCGCAACGCCTGCTGCTCGACGATCTTCTCGCGCAGCAGCGCGCCGCCGCGGCCTTTGATCAGGCGCAGGTTCGCATCGATCTCGTCGGTGCCGTCGACGGCGAGATCGAGCGGCGCGATCTCCGACAGCGCGAACGTCGGCACGTGCTCCTGCGTCGCCAGCGCCTCGGTGTTCTCGGACGTGCACGTGCAGCGCACGTCGCGCAACGTTCCGTTCCGCAGCGCCTCGCCGAGAAGCTTCACGAACTCGTTGGCCGTCGAGCCGGTGCCGAGTCCGAGCGACATGCCGGACCGCACCTCCTGCAATGCGGCCCGCGCCGCTTCGATCTTCAGATTCATCAATATCCTCCCGCCGCGCCGCCGCGCCGCGGATCGGCGACGGCGATGAGGCGGCGATTTTCGAACAGGATGGCGTGCACGTCACCAATCGACGGACGCGCGGCGACGGCGTGCCCCATCGCATTCAGCGCGTCGAGCGTCGCTTTCGGCGTCAGCTCGCGCTCGTACAGCATCTCCTCCTGCACGCCGCCCTGGTGATAGCGCGGAGCGGCGATGGCGGCGGAGAGTGATTTGCCGTACACGACCAGGTTGAGAAAAACCTGCAGGATCGTGGTCGGAATCGCGGCGCCGCCGCGCGTGCCGAGCGCCAGGAACGGACGGTTGTCGCGCAGCACGATCACGGGCGACATCGACGAGGCCGGACGCTTCCCGGGATCGAGCACGTTCGAGCCGGTCGTGAAATCGGTCAGCGCGTCGTTGAGAAAAAAACCGAGGTCCGGGACCAGAAAGCCGCTGCCGAAATTCTCGCCCAGGCTGGTGGTGAAGGAGACGATGTTCCCTTGCGCGTCGGCGATCGTGAAGTGCGTGGTGTGCTCGCCTTCGGGCGCGAGTGGCCGCGGCTCCGTCAGCGACGACGTCGCGATCACGCGCTTCGCGTCGATGGTCTTGCGCCACAGCTCCGCGCGTTTTTGCGACAGCAGCTCGCGATAGGGGAGACGCGATCCGACCGGATCGCCGACGTAGCGCACGCTGTCGATTCCCGCGCGCCGCTGCGCTTCGACCAGCAGATGCAGCGAGCGCACGGTTTGAAATCCGCCGGCGGCGAGATCGTCATCAGCGAGGATGTTCAGCGCCGCGCCGAGCGTGATCCCGCCCGCGGACGGCGGCGCGACCGTGTAGATTTCGTACGGACCGTAATTGAGCTTGATCGGTGCGCGCCACACCGGCTCGTATTCGTGCAGATCGCGAAAGCCGAACACGCCGCCCGCGGCGCGCACGTTCTCGATCAGTTTCTTCGCCAGCTGCCCGTCGTAGAAATCGCGCGCGCCGTGATCGGCGAGCCGCTGCAGCGTCAGCGCGAGCTCCGGCGGGGGCAGCGTCGTGGGGATGTCGAGCTTGCGCTCGCGTTTCGCCGCATCGATGTCGGCGGAGATTTCCGCGTCGGCCCGCGCACCTTCC
>CAMPKJ010000332.1 GCA_946887105.1 uncultured Acidobacteriota bacterium
CGGCTCCCCCATGCGCGCGTCCACGCGCATGGCTCCCCGCCGCAGGCGGCGACCGCGCCGAAAGGCGCGCCAATGGCACGCCCGTTGCGCCCGGCCCCACATTCATGGCGGAGTTCACCATTGCCATCGTGGATGACGATGCGGCCATCCGGCGGCTGGTCCGGCTCTTTCTGAAGCGTGCCGGATACGACACCATCGAGTGCACGACCGGCCAGGAGGCGCGCGAGGCGCTGACGACGCAGCCGTGGGACCTGGCCATTCTCGACCGCCGCCTGCCGGACATGGATGGGGTCGTTCTGGCGCAGGAACTGAAGGCGAACAACGACTTCCGCACGCGCTACATCATCATGCTCACCGGCGAGGACGAGCAGGCGGACAAGGTGGAAGGCCTCGAGCTCGGCGCCGACGACTACATCACCAAGCCGTTCCAGTATCCGGAGCTGCTGGCGCGCATCCGCGCCGGCAAGCGCATCGTCGATCTGCAGAAGGAGCTGCTGGAGACGAACAAGCGGCTCGAGCTGCTCTCGATCACCGACGGTCTCACCAAACTGCACAACCATCGGTACTTCCAGGACGAGCTCGCTCGCGCGTTCGAGGAGTCGCAGCGCTACCAGCGTCCGCTGTCGCTGGCCATGATCGACATCGATTTCTTCAAGAAGTTCAACGACACGTATGGCCACGCGGTCGGCGACGAGGTACTGAAGCGTTCCGCGGACCTGTACCGCTCCTCGGTGCGCAGCACCGATCTCGTGGCGCGTTACGGCGGCGAGGAGTTCGCGGTGATGATGCCGGAGACCTCGCTCGACGATGCCGTGACATTCGCCGAGAAGATCCGCCATCTCGTCGAGACCACCTCGCTCGAAACACAGGCCGGGCCGCTGAGCGTTACCGTGAGCGTCGGCGTCGCCAGCGTGCCGCAGTCGCGGATCCGTTCGGCCAAGGAGCTGGTCGTAGCCGCCGACCGCGCGCTGTACCGCGCCAAGAAGAACGGGCGCAATCAGGTGCAGGCGGAGCGGCGGCGGGAGGGATTGGCGCGGGCGACGCGAGTGGCGTCGTAGCTACGCCAGCTCTCGCAACGCCTCCGCGATTTCCTCGCGCAGATTACCGGCATGGCGCCGGATCTTTTCATCCAGCGCCGGGTCGCCGTTCGGAGCAGCCATCGCCTCGACCGCTTTTTCGAGCTCCGCGGCGTCGTCGGAGATCTGCTGATAGCCGTAGCTGCCGCCCGAGCCTTTCAACTGGTGTGCGAGATACGCCAGGCGTTCGAGCGACGCGCCGTCGCGGCTTCCGGAGTCGATGACGGACTGCATCTCATCGATCTTCTCGCGCGCTTCCTCGAGGAACTCGCGTTTGAGGTCGTTCAGCTCGTAATCCACCATCATCACCACCGTCGGCTCCCGCGGCAAAGTCTGCACGGGATGTGCCGCCCGTTCGGCTCTCAACGCCGCATCAGGCGTTCGCTATCATGCCGCACGTGATCACTCCGGAAACGCTGGTGGTGCCGCGCGGCGTGTTCGACATGGAGGATCCGTGGACGGTCCCCGCCGCGTGCGTGCCCGCGCGGCTGCGCCGTTCGGCCGACGGTGCGCCTCCGCGCCTGGCCACGAGCGTGGCGGCGTGGTTCGATGACCATTCCTTGAACGTGCTCTTCTCCGGGGGCGACGATCACGTCGAGGCGACGCATCTCGCGCATGACGCGCCGCTGTACGACGAGGACGTCGTGGAGGTGTTCCTCGCGCCCGAGAACGTGAAGCGGTACTTCGAGCTGGAAGTGAGTCCGCGCGGGACGGTCTTCGATGCGCGCGTCGACTCGCCGGATGGCGAGCGCGCCACGATGCATGTCGAGCGCGACTGGACGTGCTACGGATTGATCGCCCCCGTGCGGCGGGTGACGGAGTCGAACGGCGCCTCCACCGTCGACACGCTGCTGCGCATTCCTTTCGCGTCGCTCGATCGCGCCACGCCGCGCGATGGCGAAATCTGGCGCGCGAACTTCTTCCGCATCGATCGCCACACCGCTCACGGCGACGAGTTCAGCGCCTGGCAACCGACCCTGAAAACCCCCGCCGACTTCCACGTTCCGGCCGCGTTCGGTGCGCTGCGTTTCGCGGTTTAGCGCCGCCGGATCAACAGCTTCGCGGCATCGTTCCCAGGGAATTCATCCGACTTTTTCTGATTTGTAAACGGTGGCCGGGACGATCGGCAGTACAGTTTGCGGCGGCCAAGGACCCCATCTTCAGTCGAATGCTACGCATCTCCACCATCTTCTTCGCGGCCACGTTCGCTGCTTCCACGCTCTTCGCCGGTGAGCCCAAATGTGCGGGTGCCGCTCGCGATTGCGATAAGGAAATCCGCCACATGCTCAGCGGACGGCGCTATCTCGGCGCGACCATCGAAGACCGCAATCCCGGTCTGGTCGTGAAGTCCGTGCACGAGAACAGCCCGGCCGAGCGCGAAGGACTCAAGCCGGGAGACCGGCTGATCGCACTCAACGGCAAGTCGCTGATCCAGGCGACGGCGCGTGAGTTCAAGCAGTACCTGGCGGATGCGCGCGATACCGGCCGGCTCTTCATGATCGTCTCGCGGCGGAACGTGTACAAGACCCTCCAGATCCGCCTGGAGCCGTACACCAAAGAGCAGATCTCGAAGATCATCGCCGCGCACATGTCGCAGAGCCATTCGACGAGGGGGGGCGCGCATTGATCGCGTTTCCTGAAGGCCCATGTTCAAAGGAACGTACGAAGCGCTCGTCGCGAAGCTGAAGGCGATCGTCCCGCATCCGGGACGCAGGCGCGACCGCGTCTCCATCCTCGTTCCGTTCCTGATCATCTCGGCCGGTCTGATGGCCCTGGCCTGGCGCTCCTACAACCTCTCCGTGAAGATGGAACAGGGCGCCACCGCGCTGGCCGAGCAGTACGCCGGCTACGCCGCCGAGATCACCGCACGCCGCGTCGATGCCGCGGTGCGCGCCGAGATCACCCAGATCACCGACGAGTGGCAGCAGATGGAACGGCGAGCGCAGCCGACCAGCGCATCGCTCAGCGCGTGGATCGGCCAGCATGACTGGATCGTCTCCGCGCTCTACACGCCCGACGACGATCCCGGTTCGTCGATCTTCTACAAGGAGACGGCGGCCACGCCTGCGCAAGCACAGACGCGCATCACGCGCGATCTGTTCACGTCCACCGGCATCCTGCGCTACTCCTACGATCCACGCCGGCTGCTCGCGGCCGTGGATCACGCGGTCAAGCAGCCGCCGCTGGCGGAGAACGCCCGCCGCGGGACGCTGTCGGTCCAGCAGCAGGCGGACGTGGAAGTGGTGCATGGAGCACCGGCCGGGATCCAGAAGTTGAACGATGGATTCGCGTCGGTGGCGTTGCTCGGCGATCCGCTCGGCGAGTTCGGCGTGCGCGCGGTGGTGCGGACGGCGTACGTCGGCGGCAAGGGCTGGCAGAACCATCGCGTGATGAGTCTCTGGGTGAGCCTGGTGGCCCTCGGGCTGACCGGCGTGGGCGCCTATCTCGCGCTGCGCGGCATGCACAAGGAATCGGAGACGATGAAGTTGCGCGGCGCTCTCATCGCGAACGTCTCCCACGAGCTCCGCACGCCGCTCTCGATGATCCGTCTCGGCGCCGAGACGCTCAAGCGCGGCAAGCTCAAAGAGAAGGAGCGGCTGGACATCGAGGACCAGATCCTGCGCGAGGTGCTGCTGCTCTCGCATCTGGTCGAGAACGTGCTCGACGTGGCGCGCATCCAGAACCAGAGCACCAAGGCGCTGGCCTTCTCGTCCGTCGGACCGCGCGATCTGATCCGCAACCTGGTCACGACTTATGAGTCGTGGATCCGCAGCAAGGGCTTCGAGGTGACGCTCGACCTCGACGAGTCGGTGCCCGAGCAGCTGTGGGATCGCGACGCCGTGTCGCGCGCGCTCCTGAACCTGGTCGACAACGCCATCAAGTACTCCGCCGACGACCGCCACATCGACATCGTGCTCCGCCAGAATGCCGAGTACGTGATCATCGAAGTGAAGGACCGCGGCATCGGCATCGCCTCGAACGATCTGCAGAAGATCTTCGATCCCTATTTCCGGGCCCAGTTCTCCGACACCATCACCCGCCGAGGTGCCGGACTCGGACTGACCCTCGTGCAGCAAATCGTCGAATCGCACGGCGGCAAGGTCGAGCTCGACTCGGTCCTCGGCAGCGGTTCGACGTTCCGGCTCATGTTCCCCCGCAGCCTCGAAAGCAGCGCCGCGGCCGATCTGCCGGCCATGGTCCATGCCCGGGAGGCGTTTTGACCGAAACCCGAAACAGCACTGTTCCGTAACTAACGCTAACGGAGATACCGAATGACGAGGATTCTGGTCGTTGAAGACGAGGCTGGACTGCGCCAGGGGCTGGAGATCAACCTGCGGCACGAGAACTACGAAACCGTGACGGCGGCAGACGGCGAGGAGGCCATCCGTCTCTTCCACGCCGAGTCGCCCGACCTGGTCCTGCTGGACCTGATGCTGCCGAAGAAGAGCGGCTTCGAGGTGCTGGATCACATCCGCAAGGTCTCCAAGGTGCCGGTGATCCTGCTGACGGCGCGCGGGCAGGAGACGGACAAGGTCCGCGGCCTGCGCGGCGGCGCCGACGATTACGTGACCAAGCCGTTCGGCGTGCAGGAGCTGTTCGCGCGCATCGACGCGGTCATGCGCCGCAGCGAGGTGGTGACCACCACCGCACGCACCGTCTGCGAGGACTCCCTGATCCGCCTCGATCCGGCCACGCGCGAGGCCGCGGCGAACAATCAGAAGCTGAAGCTCTCGCCCAAAGAGTTCGACCTGCTGATGTACCTGTTCAAGAACAAGGAACGCGTCGTGCCGCGCGACGAGCTGCTCT
>CAMPKJ010000333.1 GCA_946887105.1 uncultured Acidobacteriota bacterium
TTGCGTTGTCGTCCGAGTCGGAGCCGTGGATGGCGTTCTGCTCGATCGACTCGCCGAACTCTTTGCGGATGGTGCCGGCGTCGGCTTTGGTGGGATCGGTGGCGCCCATGAGCTTGCGCAGCTCGGCCACGGCGTTGTCGCGCTCCAGTGCGGCCACGAAGACCGGTCCGGAGGTCATGTACTCGACCAGGCTGCCGAAGAACGGCCGCGCTTTGTGCACGGCATAGAACGCCTCGGCCTGGCGCTGCGAGAGGCCGATCTTCTTGATTCCCAGAACGCGGAAGCCCTCGGCCTCGATGCGGCTGATGATCCTGCCAAAGTTGTTCTTGCGGACCGAGTCTGGCTTGATGATGGTGAACGTACGATTGGACATCTGATTTCCTTTGCGTGGCGGATTCGGCGCGCGCGGCGCGCGTGCGGGGCGCGGATTATACCCGCGCCTGCGGAGTGGCGTCGTGCAAAGCCGGAACCGGCGCCGCGCCCTTCCGCGACGCGGCAATGGCCGCTTCGGTGAAGTCGACAGGGAGGTAGAGCGTGAACGTCGATCCCTCTCCCGGCTTGGAGGTCACGTCGATCTTTCCGTGGTGGAGCTCGACGAAATTGCGCGTGAGCGAGAGCCCCAGTCCCGTGCCGCCGTTGCGCGCGCGCCGGCCGTCTTCGGTCTGGTAGAACTCGACGAAGATCCGTTGCAGCTCGGCCGCGGGAATCCCGATGCCCTGGTCGCTGACGTCGATGCGCACGGTGTCGATGCCGATCGGCGAATCGATGCGAGGAACGTAACGGCAGTGGACGGTCACGACCGCGGTCGGCGGCGAGAACTTCACGGCATTCGACAGCAGATTGAAGAGGATCTGCTTGAGCCGTCCCTCATCGAGCCGCACCGGCGGCAGCGCGGGATCGAGGTGCGACAGGATCTGCACCTTCGCCTCCGCGGCAAAGCCCTTCATCACGCGCTCCACCGCGGCGATGGTCTCGTGCAGGTCGAACTGATCGGTGCGCAGCTCCATCTTCCCCGCCTCGATCTTGGAGAGATCGAGGATGTCGTTGATCAGCTCCAGCAGGTGATTGCCCGCCGTGTGGATGTTCTCGAGAAAGCGGTGCAGGCGCGGCTGGAGCAGGCCGCGCGTGGCCTCGATGAGCACGCTCGAGAATCCGATGATCGAGTTCAGCGGCGTACGCAGCTCGTGCGACATGTTTGCCAGGAACTGGTTCTTCGAGCGATCGGCGGCCATGAGCCGCAGGTTGGTCTCGCGCAGCTCGTTGGTGCGCTCCATGACGCGGTTTTCGAGCGCGTACGTGAGTCCTTCCAGATCGCGATAGAGGTTCGCGTTTTCGATGGCCACGGCGGCCTGATTGGCGATCGCGGTCAGCAGGATCAGATCGTCGGCCGTGAAGGCGTTCTTCTTGAAGCTCTCCACCGAGATCACGCCGATGACGCGGTCGCGCGCAAGCATCGGCACGCCCAGCCACGACTCGGTCGGCTTCGTATCCGCGACCGATTTCACGCCGTAGCGCCGCTCTTCCGCGGTGCTGGCGAGCAGGAGCGGCTGGTGGTGTTTGATCACCCACGAGTTGAGCCCCTCGCCGACCGGGATGCGCTCCTTCGGCATGACCGTGCCTTCGCGCATTTCCAGCTCGAAGGCCAGCTCGTTCTCCGATTCTTCGAGCAACGCGATCGCGAACAGCGAGCAGTCGATGACGGTCTTGCACTCGTTGTAGATCGCCTTCAGCAGTTCGTCGGTGTTGTAGCGGAGCGAGATGGTCTTGCCGATGTTCGTCAGCGAGGCCAGGCGCTGCAGCAGGTCGTTGGTCTTCGATCGCGTGAGCGCGAGCTTGCGGGCGATGTAGTTGGCGACGCTGCCGGTGAACGCCAGCGCGACCACGCCGCCCCAGCCGATCGTGCCGTACGACAGGGCGGTGACGATCGCGTACGGCAGCGCGACGAACGAGATGCCGCCGTCGACGACGGTCAGCTTGACGATCTTCGCGATCGAGTAGCCGTATGCGCGCTGCGGCCAGAACATCAGCAGGCTGTTCATGAGGATCAGCGTGGCGCCGCCGGCGGCGATGCGCGCCGCATTGGCCGGCGTGGCGGCCATCACCGGCGACACGCCGCCCAGCGATTCGTAGACGCTGGAGGCGACCACGATCGGGATGCCGTACGTGCCGAACAGCCCGAACGCCTTCACGTAATCGGTGACCGGATCCTGCCGCGCGATGCGTGCCGGACCGATCTGATGCAGCGCGAGCAGGCGCGTCCCGATGGAAACGAACACCGCCAGCCACGCCGACAACACCATCCCGAGAATCGGGAACATGGCCATGTACGCGGTGATGACCAGCGCGATGTAGACGAGGTCCGTGAGCTCGAACTTCAGGAACGCCAGCGTGGTGCCGAAGATGACGAAGATGGCGATCAGGATCGGCGCATTGCTGCCGAGCGTCTGCAGGATGGAGAGGGTCTGCTCGTGGCGCAGCCACGTCAGCCACAACATGACCATCAGCCCGGCCAGACCCTGAATGAGAAAGACCGAGATGACACGCCTGCGCGCGGAATCGGGACCTGGTGCTGCCATGGGATGGGAATGATGGTACACCCGGGCGGGCGAGAGGACGGAATTGAGAATTGAGAATTGGGAATTGAGAATTAAAGGCGGACCGCGCCCCAATTCTCAATTCCCAATTCTCAATTCTCAATTCGGGTCGCGATGACGTTCCCGTTTCGACGCTCGTGTTCGGCAGGGATGCGCGGGTCGTCCCGCACGATCACCGCATCGCGGTACTCCCCCTCGGCGAGCGCGACGCCGTGCCCCACGATGCAGCGTTCCAGCGTCACGCCGCGCGCGATCCGGCAGTCTTCCCAGACGATCGAATCGCGTACGTGGCCTTCGATGACGCTGCGCGCGCCGGCGGTCGAGTGAGACGCGCGACCGCTCGCGCTCGTGTGCAGGAGCGAGTCGCCGGTCACGCGCGAATGCTCCGGCGGCGCGAGCGTGCCCTGCACCATCGCGTCGAGCAGCGCGTTCGATGCGCCGAGGTAGCGTTGCGGCGTGCCGATGTCGAACCAGAGCCCGTCGTCGACGACGCCGGCGAGACGTGCGCCGTTTGCCATCGCCGGCCGGTACGCGTGCTCGACGATGCCGGAGAACTCGCGGCCGGGGAGGTGCTCGAAGATGCGCGTGCTGATCACGTGCGAGCCGGAGAACATCAGCGGCTCGCCGGTACCTTCGCCGAAGCCGGTCACGAGTCCGTCATCGAAGTACACCGGCGTGAAGCGATCGCCTTCCGGCGGATGACGCAACGTCAATGCAGCCAGCGCATGTTTCGCGCGGCGCGCGTCGCGAAGCGCGTTCCAGGGCGGGAACTGGATCGTGTCGCCGTTGACGAGGAAGAACTCTTCGTCCGATTCGAGCTGAGGACGCACGCGCCGGATCGCGCCGCCGGTGCCGAGGATCTCCTCCTCGATCGAGAAGTGGAAATCGGCGCGGCCCGCGTACTCCGCGCGCAGGAAGTCCTGCAGCGGCTCGGGGAGGTGGTGCAGATTGACGATCAGCTCGTGCACGCTCGCGGAGAGAAACGACTCCACCGCCCACCCGATCAGCGGCCGGTTGCACAGCGGCACCATCGGCTTCGGCAACGTGTACGTGATCGGGCGCAGCCGCGTACCGAATCCGGCGGCGAGGATGAAGCCTTTCATGTGGAGGAGGGCAGTTGTTCGGGCGCGAAGACCATGTTCTCGGGAAGATCGGCGCGCGTGCGGCGGTGCTGTCGATAGAGGTCCGCATACGATTGGCGAATGCCGGCCTCCATGTTCATCCCCAGCTCCTCGGCCACCGCGCGGATCACCTCCAGCGGTCCTTCGATCTCGAAGTAATGGCCGATCGGCGTGCGGTCGAGCACCACCTCGACGTCGCGGACGCGCCAGACCTCGCGGTACTTCTGATAGCGGAACACCGGCTTGAATCCGAGGGAGTCGAAGAGCTGGATGGCCAGCTCGAAACTCTCCACGCCGGTCTGCACTTCCTCGCGCATCTTCACGCCGCCTTCGAACGCCATCGGCCCCTTGAACGTCGCCAGCGCATAGCGGCCGAACTTGCGCACGCGCAACAGCGCTCCGCGCGTGCGCAGCTCGCCCCGGCGGTCCAGCACGATGTTGTCTTCGAACGTTTCGGCGTAGAGCTGCTGCGCGCCGATCTCATTGAGCTTGCGGACCAGCGCGCTGCGGTCCTTCAGGGCGAACTTGACCTCGATCTCCATGGTTTGAACGATGAACGATGAACGATGAACGATGAGGACGCCGCGCCCCTTCATCGTTCATCGTTCATCGTTCATCGTTGTCTGAGTACCTCCACCCCCGGCAGAGACGCTCCCGAGATGAACTCCAGCGACGCGCCGCCGCCCGTGGAGATATGCGTGATGCGGTTCGCGAAGCCGGACGCTTTGATCGCCTCGACCGATTCACCGCCGCCGACCACCGTCGTTGCATCGGCGGCCGCCACGGCGCTTGCCATGGCCATGGTGCCTTTCGCGAACTGTTCTTTCTCGAACACGCCCATCGGACCGTTCCAGAACACCAGCTTCGCTTCCTTCAGCTCGGACTCGTAGCGTTTGACGGTGGCGGGACCGATGTCGAACGCCTTCGCGTCCGCGGTCAGTCCTTCGACGACCTCGACCTCTTCGATCTCGGCCGGGTTGTCGAGCGAATCGGCGACGACCAGATCCTCGGGGAGCACGAGCTCCGCGCGAGCATCTGCTTCCATGATGCGTTGCGCGACGTCGAGCGATTCCTTGTCGACGAGCGAGCCGCCCACCGGCACGCCGCGCGCGGCGAGGAACGTGTTGGCCATGCCGCCGCCGATCAGGAC
>CAMPKJ010000334.1 GCA_946887105.1 uncultured Acidobacteriota bacterium
GCACGGCCACGCGCTTGACGGCCTTGCGTGCCTTCGGCGACCTCGCGGCCGCTGCGGCACCTGCCGCTGCTGCTGCCACGCCCGCCGCCGCTGCCACGCGACGTACGGTTTTCTTCTTCGCCGCTGCCTTGCGGGCAGCCGGACGCGGAGCCGGGCGCTTCGCAGCCGGACGCTTCGCCGCGGCTTTTTTCGCCGGGGCAGCTTTGCGCGCGGCGCTCCGCTTGGCAGGCGCCTTCTTCGCGGCAGCCTTGCGAGCGGGCGCTTTCTTGGCAGCCTTCTTGGCGGTCTTCTTGGAAGCAGCCTTCTTCGCCGGCGCCTTCTTCGCGGGAGCCTTTGACGTCTTGGCGCTGGACTTCTTCGCGGACTTGGCGGCGCTCTTCGCCGAGGACTTCTTCGCGCTCTTCTTTGCAGCCATTTTGTTTCTCCTGTTCAAAAGTTTCGGATGGGGAGCCGTACGTTTTGATGAGAGAACGTGTGCCGCTTCGCACAACTCGGTGTACGAGTTGCACGAAAACGAATGTAGACGAACATGAATCGATTGTCACGCGAAGCACGGCTGCTGCGAATCGCTCTGCCATTTTTCATCGCACTCTTCATCGCCATTTCGGCGTTGTCGATCTATGTATTCGTGCTCGATCGCCGCATCGCGCGCGAGCTCGCGCCGCGCAGCTGGCGCGTTCCGACGGTGATCGCGACGGAAGCCGGCGGACGCACGCGCGACGTCGCACGCGTCTACGGCACCGACTGGCGTCCCACGCCGCCGATGCTTCTCGAACAGCTTCCGCCACACGTCGCGGACGCATTCCTGGCCGCCGAGGACGTGCGCTTCCGCCGGCACCTCGGCGTCGATCCGATCGGTATCGTGCGGGCGCTGTTCACGAACATCCGCGCGCGCGGTATCGCGCAGGGCGGCAGCACGATCCCGCAGCAGATCGTCAAGCAGCGCTTCCTGACCAACGAGCGCACCTGGCGCCGCAAGATCGTGGAAGGGCTGGCGGCAATCGCGCTGGATGCGCGACTCTCGAAGGACGACATCCTCGAGCTCTACCTCAACGACGTCTACCTCGGGCATCACGCCGGCGTACCGATCCTCGGCATCGACGAGGCGTCGCGTCTCTACTTCGACAAGACCCCGCACGACTTGCGCCTGGACGAAGCCGCGCTGCTCGCCGCGATGATCCGCGCGCCGAATCGCGACACGCCGGAGAAGCGTCCCGACCTCGCGCGGGCGCGGCGCGATGCGATCCTCGCCGTGATGCACGACCGCGGCTGGATCGATGACAACGAGCTTCGCGCTGCCACCGCACATCCGGTGGACGTCACGCGCGGCACGCTGCCCGAGCAGCCGTATCCGTTCTATCTGCGCGCGCTGCGCGCGGACGTCATCCGGCAGGCCGGCCTGAAGGCGGTCGTGGCCGGCGGTTTGACGATCGTGTGCGAGATGGATCCGGAAGCGCAGCGGGCCGCCGAGCGCGAGGCGCGGCGCGGTGCGCAACGGCTGCAATCGAAGTACTCGTGGATCCGGCGGCAGTCATCGCAGGACCCGCTGCAGGTGGCCATCCTCTCCGTCGATCCCCGCAGCGGCGGCGTACGCGCGCTCGTCGGCGGCAGCAACTTCCGGCGCTCGCCGTTCGACCGCACCTCGCAGATGCGCCGCCAGCCCGGCTCCGCATTCAAGCCGTTCGTCTATCTCGCGGCCATCGCCTCGAAACGTGCCACGACCTCCACGCTGCTGCTCGACTCGCCGGTGAAGGTCGAGCTGTCGGGCAGTGAAGTGTGGGAGCCGCAGAACTACGACGAACGGTTCCGCGGACGCGTGACGCTGCGCGAGGCGTTCGAGCGCTCGCTGAACGTGCCGGCCGTGCGGCTGACGCAGGACATCGGACTGCGCCGCGTCGCGAATACAGCCGAGAACTTCGGCTTCGCGGACGTCGACGCCGTCCCGGCCATGCCGCTCGGCGTCGAGGAAGTGTCGATGCGCGAGCTCACCGCCGCCTACACCGCGTTCCCGAATCTCGGCGAGCGCGTCGAGCCGTATCTTCTCCGCCGCGTCACCGGCCGGGACGGCAAGCTCCTCTTCGAGCACAAGCCGAAGCCGAAGAAGCGCGTCGTCGATGCAAACGCCGCGTACGTCGTGCACACGCTGCTGCGTGGCGTCGTGCGCCGCGGCACCGCCACGCGCCTGAAGCGCTACGGACTCGGGTATGCGGCCGGAAAGACCGGCACCACGAACGACTATCGCGACGCGTGGTTCGTCGGATACACCGAGGATGTGGTCACCAGCGTGTGGGTCGGCTTCGATCGCGGCGCGCCGCTGCGGCTCTCCTCGTCCGAAGCCGCGTTGCCCATCTGGGGCGCCTACATGAGCGCGACGAAACACAGCGCCTCGGATCCGAAAGCGCCGGACGGCGTCACGTTCCGCGACATCGATCCGGAGTCCGGCATGCTCTGGCGCCGCGGCTGCCCCGGCCCGATCCGCGAGGTCTATCTCGACGGCACCGCCCCCACGCGGCACTGCCCGGTGGGCATCATCGGCCGCATCGTCCGCCGCGTGCTCTTCGACGAGGACCACTTCGACGAGCCGCCCGCGATCACGTTCGAACAGTTCCGCCGCTGGGCCAACGAGGCCGACCGCAACCGCCAGAAGGTGGAAGGGATGCTGGAGAAGCTGCGGCGAATGTTCGACTGAGAGCGGTTCCTCGGGTTCCTCGGTTCCTCGGAGTTCCTCGGAGTGGGCTTTCCCCGAGGAACCGCGGAACCGCGGTTTGACATCTCCAGCTCGCGAACCTACCGTTCCGGCACGACCATGGATTTCATTCAGGCAATTGCAGACGAGCACGTCTACCTCTTCGATGGCGCGATGGGGACGATGCTCTATTCGAAGGGCGTCTTCATCAACAAGTGCTATGACGAGCTGAATCTCCGCAGCCCGGAGATCGTGCTCGAAGTGCACAGGCAGTACGTCAAGGCCGGCGCGGAGATCCTCGAGACCAACACGTACGGCGCGAACCGCGTGAAGCTGCAGGGCTTCGGCATCGAGGACGAGCTGCGCGACATCAACATGCGCGCCGCGGAGCTGGCTCGCAAGGCGGCCGGCGATTCCGTCTACGTCGCCGGCGCGCTCGGTCCGCTGGGCATCCGCATCGAGCCGTACGGACCGACTGCCGTCGACGAGGCGCGCGATTTCTTCCGCGAACAAGCGCAGGCACTGCTCGACGCAGGCGTCGATCTCTTCGTCTGCGAGACGTTCTCGAACATCTCCGAGATGGAACAGGCCATCGCCGCCATCCGCGACGTCTGCATGCTGCCGATCGTCGCGCAGATGACCATCGGCGTCGACGGCAAGACGATCTTCGGCGACGCGCCGCGCACGCTCGCGCAACGGCTCGACCGCGCCGGCGCGGATGTGATCGGCCTGAACTGTTCGGTCGGCCCCGACGTCATGCTCGACGCCATTGAAGAGATGGCCGCGGCCACGGCCAAGAAGATCTCCTGCCAGCCGAACGCCGGTCTGCCGCGCGACGTCAACGGCCGGCAGATGTACATGGCCTCGCCCGATTACTTCGCGAAGTACGCGAAGCGCCTCATTCACAAGGGCGTGAAGTTCATCGGCGGTTGCTGCGGCACGACGCCGGAGCACATCAAGATGATGGCCGACGCCGTGCGCCCGCTCTCGCCGCGACGCTCGTTCGTGATCGTCGAGAGCAACGGCTCCGCCGCGGAGAAGCCGGCCGGCGTTGCTCCGGCACCGATGGCCAGCCGCTCGAACTGGGGACGCAAGCTCGCCGCCGGCGAGTTCGTCACCACCATCGAGATCACGCCGCCGAAGGGCACGAATCCCGAGGCGATGATTCAGTCGGTGCACACCATTCGCGAGGCCGGCGTCGATGCCGTGAACGTTCCCGACGGCCCGCGCGCGCAGAATCGCATGGGCGCCATCGCGGTGTCGGTGCTGCTGCAGCAGCGCGTCGGCATCGAGACGGTGCTGCACTATTGCTGCCGCGACCGCAATCTCCTCGGCATGCACTCCGACCTTCTCGGGTGCGCCGCGCTCGGACTGCACAACCTGCTGATCATCACCGGCGATCCGCCGAAGATGGGCCCGTATCCCGAGGCCACCGCGGTCTTCGACATCGACTCGATCGGCCTCACCAACATGGTGAACCTGATGAACCGCGGCCTCGACCTCGGCGGAAATCCGTTCGGCGAGCCGACCTGCTTCACCATCGGCGTCGGCGTGAATCCGGGCCATCTCGATCTCGAATACGAGCTCCGCCGCCTGGACTGGAAAGTGAAGGCCGGCGCCGAGTACGCGATCACGCAACCGGTCTTCGACGTGCGCCAGCTCGAGCACTTCCTCAATCGCATCGAGCCGATGGACCTCCCGGTCGTGGCCGGCATCTGGCCGCTGCTCTCGTACCGCAACGCGCAGTTCATGAACAACGAAGTGCCCGGCGTGTCGGTGCCGGACGAAGTGATGGAGCGCATGCGCATCGCCAGCGAGAAGAGCAAGGAGCACGCGCTGCGCGAAGGTGTGGCCATCGCGCGCGACACGCTCGAGCGCGTCCGCGACCGCGTGGCCGGAGTGCAGGTCAGCGCGCCGCTGGGACGCGTCGATCTCGCGCTGCAGGTGTTCGAGGGACTGGTCGAGAAGCGCGCCACGCGGACCGTGTAGGCGAATCATGCACTTCGACGTCGTCATCGTCGGCGCCGGGATCGGCGGTGCGGTGCTGGCGCTCGACCTCGGACGCCGCGGATGGCGCATCGCGCTCGTCGAACGCGAAAGCTCGCCGCCGATGATCGCGCGGCCGGAGGTTCTCTGGAGCCCGACCATGCGCGGGCT
>CAMPKJ010000335.1 GCA_946887105.1 uncultured Acidobacteriota bacterium
CAGTATCCGATCTTCAAAGAACTGCTCTTCCCGATCATCAGCTATGACTTCTGGAAGGCGGCTGCATTGGCGGGGAACAACGACGGAGCCAACAATGACGGCCTCGTGAAATACCTGCGCTGGGTTGCCGCCGACACCTACACGGACGGCATCACCACCAAGACCATGCGTGCCTGGGCGTCGTCGGAGACCGGCTTCTACTTCTTCGACACGGAGAACGCACAGAATCCGCAGAACGGCGGCCCGGGAGTGCTCGCGCCGGCCGTCAACATCAATGGCGGCGGCGCGTACATGGGCTCGTTCGTCTATCTCAATGCCGGCTTCAGCACCACCGGACTCTCCGGTCCCAACGGAAACTTCAATCAACCGGGCGAGCCGTACATGGACATCGGCTATCGCGAAGTGGCCGAAGTCACCGCCGGCGGCATCAACCAGGGAGACTTCGACCGCGACGCGTCGGGCATGCCGGTGGTCACGAATGCCGTCAACGGCCAGTGGGACTATCAGGACCTCGCCTGGAGCAATACCGGCGCGGTGGGCGGCGGCACGAAGAACAAGCAGTTCGACGTCTTCATCGGACCGCGCACCGTCCGCGATCCATCCAATCCCGCCGCGGCGCCATACGTGGGCTACTTCCCCGTTCCGTACCGCGTGGGATGTTTCCCCGGCAACAACAGCTGCAATACGTGCAACTGCTCGGAACCGCACGAGCCGTATCTCAACATCAGGTACACGGACCAGAAGCTGGGGATCACGATCGGCTGGTTCAATCCGGCCACCACGGCGGTCGACGTGATGCGCAAGCCGAAGATCACCACGAACGGCGAGCGCACCGGCACTCCGTGGACCTGTACGGCCGCATCGACGACGGCGCAGTGTACGAGCAATGGCTATGACCTCGACGGCGGGCTGGTGTCCATCGCGCCCGCGACGGACGGCGTGTTCTACGTCGAAGGCGATTTCTCATCGAAAGGTAATGCGGACTATTACGGCTCGGTGCTGGTCGGCGGTGAGGTCGACGCGAAAGGTACCCCGCAGCTCTGGTACGACGAGTCGCTCTCCCGCGGCATCCGCCGCAACGGCTTCCCGCGCGTGATGGTCACCTCGATCGAGACCGACCGCTGATCACCATCAATCCCCTCTCCCCGCTCCGCGGGGCGAGGGGATTGGGTGAGGGGCGGCTCTCGCGTACGATGCCCTCATGATTCCAGAGCGCGATCCGCGCGTGTACTTTGCCGCCGAGCGCACCATGCTGGCGTGGATCCGCACCGGCCTGGCCATGATGGGCTTCGGCTTCGTGGTGGCGCGTTTCGGCCTGTTCCTGCGCGAGCTCGCCGCCGCCCGCGGCGAGGCGCTGCTCCCCGGCACCGGCGGCGGCTCCCTCTGGGCCGGCACGGCGCTCGTGCTCATGGGCGTGGTGGTGAACGTCTACGCCGCCATCGCGCACCGAAGATTCGCCGCGCGCTTCCATCGAAACGAACCGGAGCAGCACGACTCGCGCTTCGGCGAGATCGTGGCCAGCGTACTCGCCGCGGTGGGATTCGCGATGGCCGTCTATCTGCTTTCGCGCGGGTGACGGCGGCCGCCACTCAAACGATCAACCGCTTCCGCACGGCGTACAGAACGATCTCCGCCGTACTGTGCAGATTGAGTTTCTGCATCAGGTTCGCGCGGTGTGTTTCGACCGTCGACAATCCGACATCCAGCAGCGCGGCCACTTCCTTGTTCGACCGTCCCTCGGCGAGCAGCTGCATCACTTCTTTTTCGCGATCGGTCAGCAGGTCGTACGAATCGGTCAGCCCGCGCTCCTGCAACTGCTGCATGTACTCCTCGGCCAGCACGCCGCTGACAGCAGGACTGAAGAACGACTTCCCCGACGCCACGGCGCGGATGGCCGGCAGCAGATCCTCGTCCGTCGCGTCTTTGAGCAGATAGCCGCGAGCGCCGGCGTTGATGGCGCGCATCACGTACGACTCGTCCAGATGCATGCTCAGCATGATCGCGCGCGGCGGCGGCTGCATCTTCTGCGATCGGGCCGCGACGTCGATGCCATTGAGCTTCGGCATGGCCACATCCAGGATCAGGAGATCGGGATGATGCTCTTCGCACAGGCGCAGCGCCTCCAGTCCGTCCGAGGCCTCCGCCACCACTTCGACGGAAGCGTCGGTCTCGAGCAGCGAGCGCATTCCCCGCCTCACGATCGAATGGTCATCAGCCAACAGCACGCGCAAACTGAACCTCCTCGATGGGTGTCGTCACGGGCAGCGTGACGTGCAACTCGGTCCCGTGCGGCTGACGGGATCCGATCTGGAAAGCGCCGTGCAGCTCGCGCACGCGCTCCTCGATGCCGAGCAGGCCCACGCCGCGCGTACGCGCCGGATCGATGCCGATGCCGTCGTCCGCGATCCGCAGCTCGAGCGTGTTCAATTCGAGTTGCACGCGGATCTCGACGCGCGTCGCGTGCGCGTGACGCGCGCAGTTCGTGAGCGCCTCCTGCACGATGCGATACACGCAGGTGCGGTATTGATCGGGCAAGGCATCGAGATCGCCGCTGAGCGACAGATCGACCGGGATGTTGAAGCGGCGCCGGAAATCGCGGACGTGCCACTCCAGCGCGGGCTGCAGACCGAAATCGTCGAGCATGCTCGGCCGCAGTCCCATCACCAGATCGCGGACGGAGCGCAGGATCGTATCCAGCAGCCGCTTGGCCTCGCCGATGGCCTGGCCGAGCTGCGAGTCCGATCCGCTGCGCGCGCGATCGGCCCGGCCGATCTCCATGCGCAACGCGGTGAGCATCTGTCCCACGTGATCGTGCAGCTCGCGCGTGAGTTTCTTGCGCTCTTCTTCCTGCGCCGCGACCAGCTGCTGCGAGAGCAGGCGCATCTCCTGTTCCGCACGCTCGGCATGCGCGCGCTGCAATTCCGAACGCCGTTCCAGCGCGCGCAGCCGCAGCACGGCGACCAGCGCGACCAGGAATCCGATGAACAGCGCGCGCCACAGGCGGCGGTGCAGGTCTTCGCGGAACGCGGACAGCCGCCGCGTCACCTCCTGGCGCTGATTGGCAAGGTTGGCGTTGTTGAGCTGCTCGATGTCGGCCGTGATCTCGAGCACCGCCTCGCGCCGCGGCAATACTTCGCGCCGCAGGAAGCGCGCGCTGCGCATGATCTTCTCGTACGTGGACCACTCGAACAGCGGCTCGAACGCCTGCCAGTACTGATCGAGGCCGGTCTGCAGGTTGTCCACGCGCGGCGCCGCGTCGGGCGGCAGCAACGCGCGCAACTGCTGCACCGTTGCGGCGTGACTCTCGCGAAGCTCGGTCAGGCGTTGGCGGTACAGCGGACCTTCTTCCTGATCGGTATCGAGCAGGTAATCGCGGATGTAGATGCTGGAGAGATGCACGTCGGAGCGCAGGCGGCGCAGTTTCGATTCGACTTCGCGGTGATGCGTGTTCAGCTGATCGAGTTGCGCGTAGATCTCTTCCGCCTTGCGCGAGGTGGTGGCCACGGAGGTGTAGATCAGCAGCAGCAATCCGCCGAGCGCGGCCGCGGCGACCGGCCAGGTCCGGAAAAAACGCCGCTGCCACCTCATCAGGAATCGCATCGCCACGCCCTCACAACGTCTCGCGTCAGAGCATCACTTCCTGACGGACGATACGGAAGAGCTCGCGAAACGATCCGACCACGGTCACTCCGGGAGGCGGAACACGCTCGTCGCTGGCGAGGAAAAGGGCGCGTCCGTGCTCCGACGCGAAACGCAGCGGTCCGAAATCGGTAATGTCATCGCCCGCGTAAACGACGCGCGAGGCTCCGACCGCGCGGGACAGCCACCGCAGCGCCTCCTCTTTCCCACCGCCGCGCGACCGCGCCTCGGCCACACACCGGCCTTCGATCATGTCGAGACGCATCCGCTTCGCCCAGTCGCGGAACATGTCCGCCACCGGAGCGATGGCCTCATACGGAATGCCGCGCCAGTGCAGCGCGACCGCATGCTTCTTCGCCTCGACGCGCAGACCGCTGGCCGCGATCTCGCGTTGCAGGTCCGGCTCGAACTCGAACGAGAGCGGCGGCGTATCGCGGACCAGCACGTCGCCGGGCGCGCGGATCTCCAGCCCGTGCGACGCGATGATGTACGCGCCGGGAACGTTCACGCGATGCGCGAGGTCATCCGCATCGCGTCCGGAGACGATGGCCACGACGATCCCCTCCATCGCCGTCGTTTCCGCGAGCAGGGCCGCGGCGCCGCGATCGAGGCGCACCTGCGACGGGTCGTCGCAGATCGGCGCGAGCGTGCCGTCGAAATCGAAGGCGAGCAACGTCGATCCGGGCGTCATCCCACCACCCGTGCCGGTTCCTCGGTTCCTCGGCGTTCCTCGGTTCCTCGGCTGCCACTACTCCGAGGCACTCCGAGGTACTCCGAGGTACCCCGAGGTACTCGTGTTGGCCAGTAGCGCGTGCCGCGCTGACGGATGTCGCGCATGTCGGCCAGGAGCTTCTCCGACCAGTCGAAGATCGAGTGCGTGGCGATCTGATTGCGCATCTTCTGCATGCGCGCGCGGCGCTCGGCCAGCGGCATGCGGATGGCGCGCAGGATCATCTGCGCGACCTGCTGCGTGTCGTACGGATTCACGAGCAGGGCGCCGTCCAGTTCTTTCGACGCGCCGGCGAACTCGCTCAGCACCAGCGCGCCGTCGCCGTCCTCACATGCCGCGACGTATTCCTTCGCCACGAGGTTCATGCCGTCGTGCAACGGCGTGACCAGCGCGCTGTTCGCCATCGCATAATGGCGACGCACCTCGTCGGGCGAGAACGTGCGCATCTGCAGCACGATCGGCTGCCACTCA
>CAMPKJ010000336.1 GCA_946887105.1 uncultured Acidobacteriota bacterium
CCACTCCGTCATCCTTCCCCCCGTGTGTGTGTTGTTTTGGGGCGGGTGGGTTTGGGTGGTCCCTCCCCGCCGCGATCTCGACATCGGTCAGCGCAAAGTACGGCGTGCGCGCCGCCGAGATCTGCGCGCCGGCATCGAACGGATACGCGATCGCGCGCAGCACGGCCAGCAGATCGACCGGCGCGCGGCGATCGAGGAACAGGCGCGTCGGCGGAAGCACATACGGGATGCCGTAGCGATCGAGCGTGTCGAGGTAGTCGTCGATCTTGGTCAGCCTGCGAAACAGAATCGCGAAGCGCTGCAGATCGAGCGCGTCTGCTGTCCGGCCGGCAGGGCGATGTGCGCGGATCCATTCCGCAATCGCCTCCGCCTCGGCGAAGAAGCGGTCCGACTTCTCATCGTGCTGCGCGTCGATGATGGTCAAGCGCGCATCGAGCTCGCGCCGCGTCTGCGCCCGCGCCGCGAGCCGGTGATACGCGGGACGAAAGACGTTCGGATCGTGCAGTTGCTCGGGAAAAAGGCGCACGAAGATGGCGTTGATCGAGTCGAGCAGCGGCGGGTCGCTGCGGTACTGCTCGTCCAGAATCCGCCGTTCCGCGCCACCGCCCACGAGCTCCTCGGTCATCCGGTAGTACGTCTCCGGATCGGCGCGGCGGAACCCGTAGATCGATTGCTTCGGATCGCCGACCACGATGGTCTTGCCCGGCACGTACGCGCCGTTCGCGTCGCGCGCGAGCTTGTCGATGATGCGCGCCTGCGTCCGGTCGGTGTCCTGAAACTCGTCGACGAAGATGAAGTCGAACTGCGCCCGCGCGCGCGCCAGCACCGTCTCGTCGTTGAGCAGCGCGAGCGTGCGCAGCAGGAGATCGTCGAAGTCGACCACGCCGAGCTTGCGCTTCTCGGCATCGAGATACGCCAGGAAGCGCCGCGTCAGCGCGAGCAGCGCCATTGCCGCACGATGCGACACGAGGCGGTCGTAGATCGACTCGCCCTTGTCGCCGGAGCGCAGCACGACCATCGGCTCCTTGAGCGCGCCGCAGTAGCGGAAGTCGATCGTCCGCAGACTTCCCGCGATCGGCTGCAGGTAGTCGATCCACGCGTCGAGGTCGCCGCCGCTGAACGGCGTCGCGCGGATGTATGCCGCGACCCGCGCGGCCGCGGAGTCCTTGCACGTCGCCACATCGCGCCGGATCCAGAGGATCGCTTCTTCGAGCTTCGGCCGCACGTCGCGATCGAAGTCGCCGAAGTCGTACTCCGTCTCGGCGAGCAGATCGCGCCGCTCGATCAGATTCAGGATCAGGTCGCGGATCTGGAAGAGATAGCCGGCGTGCGCGAACAGCAACTCCCACTCGCGCACGATCTCCGGCCGCGGATCGACGCGCGTCTCCGCATCGACCCAGGCGTCGTAAAGCTGGCCATACAACAGCGAGCGCTCGAATCCTTCGATGATCTTGAACTGCGGATCGAGCTCCGCCTCGATCGGAAAACTGCGCAGCAGCGACTGGCAGAAGGAGTGGATGGTCTGCGAGCGCAGCGAGTCGATGTTGGCGAGGTGGAATTGGATTCGGGCGCGGGTGGTGACGTCGGGGGCGATCGTGATGAGAGGATTCGGTGAGTTCGCTGGCCACGAGGCGTTAGGCGTTGGGCGTTCGGGACTTTCGGTTGTACCGGAACTGTCCGGCGAGCGCCGAGGCCCGAACGCCTCACGCCCAACGCCCAACGCCTGCTCCGCCAATTCCTCCAACGCTTCCCTCACCCGGTCCGCAATCTCTCCCGCCGCTTTCTCCGTGAACGTCACCAGCACGATGCGCTCGGGCGCGAGCTCTTCGCGCTCGAGCATGAGCTTCAGCACCTCGGCCACGATGGCGGTGGTCTTGCCCGTGCCGGCGCCGGCTTCGATGACCAGGTTGCGGCGTGCCGCGTCCGGCTTGCGCGGCGCGAAGTCGAAGGCTTGCTGCAGCGTCACGCGCGCTCGCCTCTGCTCATCAGGAGCGTGCGCGGGTCTTTCCGCTGCTGCACGGCGTAGCGCTCATCGAGATCGTGTCGCGTGCGGCAGGAGTGATTCACCGGGCAGTACTTGCAGGAGTTGAACTCCGAGTCGTTGTCGTTCGGAAACGCCGGAAACGCGCCGTCGAGGATCGCGCGCGCGAAGATCTCCAGCGTCTCCATCAGCCCATCGCGTTTTTCGTGCAGCGCGAACGCGAACTTCGCCGGCTTCCCCTCGATCACGATCGGCTTGATGGTTCCGCTGACCTGTTCCGGCGCGGTATCGAAGAACTCGGCAACGGCCATCGCGTAGAGCGCGAGCTGCAACCGCACGCCGCGATCGATCTTGTCGCCGAGGTTGTGATGGCGCATGGCCTTGCCCGATTTGTAGTCGACGATGCGGAAGCGCGTGTTGGCAGCGTCGGTATCGATGCGGTCGATCGTCCCCTCCACCTTCACGGCCACGTCGCCGGCTTTGACGACGAACGGATCGGGATGATCGGGCGGCGGTGCGTTCTCGACGTGGCGGCGCCGCGATCCGAAGCGGTACTCGAACCAGCGCGGGACCAGCTCCTGCGCATCGAGGTCCGCGAGATCGGCGGCCAGGAACTCGCGGAGGATGCGTTTCGTCGCGCGGCGCTCGATCCCGCGCACCGTGCGGTTGAACGGCGGCACCTCGGCTTCGTGCGCGTCGAACTGTTCGTCGATCAGCGCGTCGAGGCGCGCGGCCATTTCATCCGAGAGCTCCGGGAGCGCCGGCGTGTGCCGGTAGAACGCCTCGAGGATGCGATGGTCGATCGAGCCCTTCTCGCGATGGTGGATCTGCAGCTCGCGCTCGGGCGCGTCGAATTCGGTGACGCCGAGGAGATGCTTGAGGAGGAACTTCTGCGGACACTCGCCGAAATCTTCGAGCTGCGTTGGAGAGAGTGCCGCGATCTTCTCGCGGAGCGCATCCGGAAGTGGACCGATGTAGCCGTCGAAGACGGAGCCGGTCCCGGCCTTCGCAAGCAGTTGCAGCGGGCGCGTGCGCGGAAAGCCTTCTCCCCTCGCGAGGGGAGAAGGTGCCGAAGGCGGATGAGGGGTCGTCGACACCTGCCGCAGGTACCGCGACGGCCGCAACACCTTCCCGAACCCGTCGCCCGTCGCGAACGAAAAGTGCGCGTTGCCGAGCAGCGAGAACAGCAGCTGCTCCTCTTCGCGCCCGTCGCCGATCTCGCGTAGCCGCAGCAGACGCCGGTCGGAATCGGGCAGCAGCGGATCCTCGGTGCGGCGTTGCGGGAACACGTCATCCTGCATGCGCACCACGAACAACTGCGGGAACGACCGCCCGCGGAAGCGCATCACATCGCCGGCCCAGATTCCGCGATTGGGACGCGACAGCGTTTCCTGTTCGATCGCATCGAGCACCGCCGTGACGTCGAAGGCGCGATTCCAGATCCGCGCGCGTTGCAACACGGCCGCGATCTCGTCGAGCTTCGAGGCCGCGGCGAGGTCCTGCTCCGTTTCGATGCGGAACAGACTGCCGACGCGCGCGATGAAATCGACGTCGATGCTCGAGGTGAGCGCTTCCAGTTCGGCCACCACCGCGATGTACTCCTCGATGACCGGCGGACGCCGGCGCATCGTGCGCAGCTCTTCGCTCGTGCCGCCGGCGATGCGTGCGCGGCGCGTCGCGGAGTCCGCGGCGTCGATGTCGAAACGCGTTTTCACGTGCAGACCGTCACGCAGCAGCTCCAGGACTTCGGCGCGCAGAAAGCCGCGCTCGCGCAGGCGGAGCAGCGTCATCGCTCCGCGTCCGATGCGATGGGCGGCCAGCGGGATCTCGTCCGCGAGCGTGGTGGAGAAGCCGTGCTCCTCGGCGAAGCGATTGAGGAGACGGACGTCGTACGGATCGAGGGAGCGGGCCACGATTCCGATGTCCTGCGCGGGTGTGCCATCGGCGAGAAGCGCGGCGATGCGCGTGCAGACGTCGTGGAGCTCGTCGAGGCGCGAGTCGTATTGGGTGGCGGTGGGGGATCCCTCATCCGCCGGCGGCACCTTCTCCCCTTGCTGAGGAGAGAAGGCAAAGGAGGAGATGAAGGGTTGCGCGAACGGTTGATCGGTGGGCACCCAGATCGCACCGATGCGTCCCGCGTCGAGCAGCGACTGCACGAATGCGCGCTGCGCGCCGGTCATGTCGTAGAAGCCGGCCAGGAGTTGCACCGGCAGGCCGGCCACGAGTTTCGAAGCGCGCGCGAGCCGGTCGGCGGCGTCGATGGCGTTCAGTTGCGCGATCAGCCGTTCGTACTCGGTCCAGGTCCGCACGATCGCCTCGGTGCGTCGCGGATTGCGCAGGCCGCGCGTGTTGCTGGCGCGTTTCGCGAACTCGGCGAGCGTCACGCCGCTGTCGCGCACATCGCGGTACGCGCGCTCGAGCATCGCGGCCACGCCGCGGCTCTCCATCATCGGATGATCGACGCTGCGCACCGCGACGCGCATGGCCAGGCGCCGCTCCAGGTCCGACGCCACGCGTGGGGTCAGACCCCCGCTCACGAGCGCGCGCTGCGCGAGCTCTTCCAGCGTCTGCAGCCGCAGCCCGGCCACGCCGTTCGGCGTCCGTGTCACGACCTCCGCCGCGATCGCCTCCGCCACGCCGCGCGACGGCACGATCACCTCTTCCGCCCACGGAGAGAGGGGGTCAGACCCCGCTCTCGACGCGGCAAGGCGCGCGGCGACCTCGTGTGCGATCTCTCGATAGGGGACGACGCGAAGGGAGACCATGAAGTTATTCGGGATGTTACCTCGGAGTTCCTCGGAGTTCCTCGG
>CAMPKJ010000337.1 GCA_946887105.1 uncultured Acidobacteriota bacterium
CTCTTCGTGTCCACTTTATTCAGCACGAAGACGACCTTCTTGCCCCACTCCCGGATGTACTCGAGGAAGCGCCGTTCCGATTCCGACAGCGGGCGGTCGATCGAGGTCACGAACAGCACCAGGTCCGCGCGCGGGATGAAATCCTCCGTGATCTCCTGATGGCGCTGCACGATCGAGTTCGTGCCGGGCGTGTCGACCAGCGTGATGTTGCGCAGGAACTCGATCGGATAGAACTGCTCGATCACGTAGTCGGAGATCTTGCGCATCGACGCGTGCTCCGCGTAGCGCAGCACGGAGATCACATCGTCGACCGGGATCGGTCCTTCGGTGCGCAGCTTCGCGCCGAACAGCGCGTTGATCAGCGACGACTTGCCGGCGTTGAACTCGCCGACGATCACCAGCGTGAAGAGGTCCTCGAGCGTGGCCAGCAGCTCGTCGACGCGGCGACGCTCCTCCGCCTGCTCGCGCTCCAACGTTTCGCGCAGCTCGACGAGCAGCCGTTGCTCGCGGCGCAACAGCGCCTGCACATTCGCATCGAGGACCGTATCGAAAATGCCCGGCATGATTTCGAGTCTAGCGCTGACGCCGGGGAATGCGCACGCTCAGCGACTGCGGGACGATGCTGACCGTGAGCGGCGCGTCGAGCGTGAACAGCTCGCCGTCGATGCCGAGGCGGAGGTGCGCGTGCACGGTCTGCACGCGCAGGTGCGAGGTGCGGAACGATCGAAATCCGGGGATGGTCCGCACGCGGCCGGCGAGGTAGCGCGCGATGTAGCGCGTCAGGCGCAGGCGCGAGGTGTGCGTCAGCCAGTACACCGACAGCGCGCCGCCGGAGAGCGTCTCGCGCGGCGCCTCGATGCCGGTGCGTCCGAGGTCGTACGAATTGTTCGAAACCATGAAGACGTGCGTGCGGATGAGCTCCGTGTGGCCTTCCGCTTCGACGGTCAGCGTCACGTGCCTGTATTTGCGCAGCGTTCCGTAGAACGCGTAGATACGCGCCTTCCAGCGCGGGTAGTCGCGGCCGCGCGCCTCGCGCCGCGCCACCAGCTCCGGATAGAGGCCGAGGGAGAGATTGTTGACGAAGAATCGATCGTTGACGCGGCCGGTGTCGACGGAGCGCGTCTCGCCGTGCAGCGCAACGTCCAGCGCTGCCTCCCAGGCGAGCGGGATCTCGAGATCGCGCGCGAAGTGGTTGTACGTGCCGATCGGAATCACGGCCAGCACACCCTCGGTGTTGATGAGCCCCTGCACGACGTGATGCACCGTGCCGTCGCCGCCCGCTGCGATGAACAGCCGCAGCCCTCGCGCCAGCCGCGAGCGGACTTCGTCTACGCAGTCGACACCGGCGGCGAGCTCGACGATCTCCAGCCCGCCGGCGCGCGCGGCGGCGAGCAGTGCGGCCGCGTCCGCCTTCGGCCCGGCGTAGCGATTCAGAAACAGGGTACCGTTCGCTGGCAATTTCAGCCTTTCCTGCGGCGTTCGCACCGCAGTCGAATGAGAAAACTCGCGCTCGCTCTGGCAGTCCTCCTGCAAATTCTCGCCCTGTCCGCCTTCGCGGCCGATGCATGCACGCTGTGCGTCGGCCTGGCCACGAACGAATCCGCTCCTGTGCTGACCCTGGCGCGCGTCGGCATCGCCGATCTGCCGGGTTTCGTGCCGGCAGAGCCGCGGAACGTTTCGCTGGTGATCGAATACAGCGCGGCCGACCTCGCCGCGGTCGAGCAGCAGACCGCCACGATCATCGAATGGGCACGCGCGCACGGTCCGTTCGACTCCATCGGTGTCTCCCTGCCGGACGCGAATGCGGAACTGACCGCGTATGCGATCAAGCGGCTTTCGGTCTCGGCGCAGGGACAGGGCGTGGCCTCGCGCATCGTGTGGCCGAAGCAGGGAAACGCCGGCGACCTCTTCGCGAACGGCGCGGGTGCGTACTTTGACGCGATGATCGTCGACGCGGAGGAGGTCGCGTCGACCGCGGCGTGGCTCGCGGACCGCGATCCTTCCAAGAAGATCTTCGCGATCGTGCCGCTGACGTCGCCGAATGCGCTGTTCGACCTCGGGCAGGCGCTCGGCGCCGGCGCGACGCGCGCGTACGGAAGCGGTGCCGCGAACGCGCTGGCGCTCGCCCAGTTCAATCGCAGCATGACCGGTGACTGGGCCTACGACTCGACGTCCAACATCCCCGTGCTCGACGCGAAGGGCGCAACCGTCACGATGCCCGTGCTGGCGTTCGTGCGCGGTGAAGACCTGCGCACCGTGTTGATCGCGCGCGGTGACGCGGCGGCGCCGTCCATCCTCTCGCTGCCGGCCGATCGCTACACGAAGCCGCGCCGCATCGATGCCGCGGGAGAGCGCGAGATCACCGACACGGGACGTCGCGGCGAGCGGCTGCTCGTGGGCAGCCCGGCGGTGCAGGAGCCGTACGCGGTGGTGGTCGACTACGTCGAGAAGACCGCCGGCACCGTCACGAAGGAAACGCTCGACATCGCCACCGAGCGCGGGATCACGGTCGAAGAGATCATCCGCAATCACCAGTCGTACGACGCGTTCCAGGAATCGATTCAGCCGCGCTACGTCGCGCGCAACACCACCAAGCTGCGCTTCGACATCGGCGGCGGCGCGGAAGCGCTCGAAGCGGCCATCGCGGGCGACTATTTTTCAGAGCCGGACGGCAAGGCGGACTGGGTCTGGTCCGAGTTCCTGATCAACGGCGTGAAGTGGAAGTACGGGAAGATCCCCGAGCTGCCGCTGATCCAGCCGGAGAAGGTCACGCAGCTCCCGCTCGACATCCACCTCTCGAACGAATACCGCTACGAGCTGGTGCGCCCCACCGACCTCCTCGGCTATCGCGTGTACGAAGTCCGCTTCGAGCCGCCGCCGAACGCCTCGGCCGATCTGCCGCTCTATCGCGGCACGGTATGGATCGACGCGAAGACGTGGGCACGCATCCGCATCAACATGGTGCAGCTCAACCTCACCGGCGAAGTGCTGTCGAACGAGGAGCGCGTCGACTTCGTCGCCTTCGCGCGCGACACGAAAACGCCGCTCACCGCCGCGCAGGTCGCGACGGCCGATCCGCGCGCTCTCATCTGGCTGCCGGCCGAAGTGAACGCGCAGCAGGTCATCTCCGCCGCGGGACGCGCGAGCGTCGTGCAACGCTCGACGATCTTCGAGAACTTCCGTCTCGATCCGCCGGAGTTCGAGACGCTCCTGGCGCAGGTTTCGGCGTCGGATGCACGCATGGTGCGGGAGACCGAGGCGGGGCTGCGGTATCTCGAGAAACGCGATGGACAGCGCGTGGTGAAGGAAGGCTTCGACACCGCGCAGCTCTTCGCAGTCGGCGGCGTACATCACGACGACGGACTCGAATACCCGGTGGTCCCGCTGGGCGGCATCGACTACTTCAACTTCAACCTCTTCAACAAAGGCATCCAGACGAACGTCTTCTTCGCCGGCGTGGTGCTGGCGGCGAATGCCACGCATCCGAATGTCGGCGGCACGCGCACGAATGTCGGCCTCGACTTTTTCGGCATCGCGGTGCCGACCGAGAACGCGATGTATCGCGCCGGCATCGAGCGTCCGGAGGAGGCCATCAAGTCGCGTCCGATGGGCTTGTTCGTGCGCGTGGGACATCCCTTCGCGCAGTTCGGAAAAATCGACGTCTCGTTCGGCGTCTCGCATCAGTCGTATGCGGCGGCCGACGACACGGCGGAAACGTTCGCGGTTCCGAGCGACACGTTCACGTTCACGCCCGGCATCGAGCTGCGCTACGCGCGCCGCGGCTGGTCGCTGTCCGCGTCGTACGACTACAACCGCCGCAGTGAGTGGGAGCCGTGGGGCAATCTCGCGGAGTACGATCCGGAGCAGAAGACCTTCGCGCGCTTCGGTGCGTCGATCGGCAAGAGCTTCTACCTGCCGAAGTTCCAGCGCATCGGACTCGACCTGAACTACATCGACGGACAGCGGCTCGACCGCTTCTCGAAGTACGAGCTCGGATTCTTCGGCGCACAGCGCGTCCATGGCGTGCAATCGGGATCGGTGCACGCGGAACGCGCGATCATCGGGCACCTCTCGTACGGCTTCGTCTTCTCGCAGCAGTTCCGGCTGGAGGCGTTCTACGATCATGCGCTCCTCGATGACGCGACTTCCGGCTATCGCCGCGAGCCGTTCCAGGGAGTGGGCATCGCCGGACAGACCATCGGACCGTACGGCACGCTGCTGCGGCTGGATATCGGGAAGATGATCGGACGGAACGCGCAGGACGGCTTCGTCGCGAATGTCGTGTTCCTGAAGCTCTTCTAAAACTCGCATGAAGATTTCCATTGCCCTGGCCGCCGTGCCGCTGCTCGCCGCTTGCGTCACGTCTGCTCCGCGCACGGCGCCGCTCATCGACTATCACCAGCACCTGGTCAGCCCTGCCTTCGCACCGATCGTGAAGCTTCCCGAACGCGATGGCGCGGCGCTGGTCAGGGAGCTCGATGCCGCCGGAATCGAGCGGGCGGTCGTGCTCTCGGTCGGCTACAGCTTCGCCGACGAGCGCAAAGGCTTGACGGACCCGGACCGGCTGACGCGCGAGCAAAACGACTGGACGTCCGCGGAGGTGACCAGGAACGCGCCGCGCCTGATCGGCTTCTGCAGCGCCAACCCGCTACGCGCGGTTGCGCTGGAAGACCTCGTCTCGGGATTGATAGCCGAGCGAGATCATCGCGTTCCCGCGGCCGTCAGCGAAGTCGGAGCCGAGCAACACTTGGACATCGAACTGTTCGCCGTCCGACTCTTCGGT
>CAMPKJ010000338.1 GCA_946887105.1 uncultured Acidobacteriota bacterium
CTTACGGCGCGTGGCTGCTGGAGTCGGTTTCGCTGTCATCCCGAACGTGACACGCCATGCACCCTCAACACCACGAACTCCGGCACGTCGTACGGGTGCCGCCGGAACAGCTCCTCGCGCAACTCCTCCAGCCGCGCGTCCGAGGTCTTGATCACCAGCATTTGCTCATCGTCGCTGGTGACGTGCCCTTCCCATCGATACACGGAATGCACTGCAGGAAGAATGTTCACGCACGCCGCGAGGCGCGCTTCGACCAGTGCATGCGCGAGGGAGCGCGCGTCGAAGTCCGCGCCGACCGTGGTCAGCACGACGGCGACGGTCATTCGGCGTTGATGGTCGCGGTGACGAACGATGCCGCTTCGTGCGCGGCTTTCTTCACCACACGGCGATTCTGTGCGCGTTCGATGAACGGCAGCGCCACGTACGCATAGAGCCAGCCGCCGCCCACGCCGACGCCGGTGGGCATCAGCGCCGTGCTGCGCTTGGCCAGCTCGCTCGCGGCCAGCTTCTCCATCGTGTCGCCGTCGTAGACGATCAGCTCCGCCTTCACCTTCGACGACACGATGCCCAGCTCCACGCCGTCGTGGCGGCCGTCGATGCCGACGCCGCCATGACCGGTGGCGAGCGGCTCTCCTCCGCGGATCTCGACGACGAAGTCCGCGATCGGCACCGCCTCTTCGTCCATCAACTCGTCGTAGGTCAGGCCCGCGTCGAACGCATCGAAGCCGCGGCCCCGCAGCTCGTCGACCAGCGTGCGCATCATGGTCGGATCGACGTCATGCCCGCTGCGCAAGACTCCGATCCGCTGCGCGCTCTTCGTCGTGTCGAAGGCGAATGCGGAGGTGGCCGCGAGGATCAGGCACGTAAAAACGATCAGGCGTTTCATGAGCGAAAATTATAAAGCGTCTATTCTTCGCACGTGATCAAGCGCGTCGTTCTGTTTCTGTTCGTGGCTCTGTTCGCCTGGCTGGCGTGGGAGCTGATCACGTTTCCCGACGTGGCCGTGCTGGCGAAAGAACGCCCGAAGACCACCGCCTTCATGGAGCAGCGCAAGGAGCGGCTCCGCGAACAGGGCAAGAGCGACGAGCTGCAATGGCGCTGGGTGTCGTACGGGAGGATCTCGCCGTCGTTGCGCCGCGCGGTCCTGGTGGCCGAGGACAACTCGTTTTACGAACATGAAGGGGTGGACGTCGAAGGGATGAAAGAGGCTTTCGAGCGCAACTGGAAACGGCGGAAGATCACCCACGGCGGCTCGACCATCACCCAGCAGCTGGCCAAGAACCTCTATCTCTCGCCGTCGCGCAACCCGCTGCGCAAAGTGCGCGAGTACTTCATCGCCCGCTCGCTCGAAAAGCACCTCACGAAGAAACGCATCCTGGAGATCTATCTCAACGTGGTCGAGATGGGCGAGCGCGTCTACGGCGCCGAGGCGGCCTCGCGCCATTACTTCGGCAAGTCCGCGTCCGCGCTCAGCGCCAGTCAGGCGGCGCTGCTCGCGGGCTGCCTCCCAAACCCGCGGGTGATGAATCCCGGCAACCCCAACAAGCGCCTGCGCGCGCGGCAGCGCATGATTCTCTCGCGCATGAAGCGCTGGGGCTACCTGCTGGAACGCGAGGTGCTGACCGAGAAGAAGCCGGAGCCAGAGACGACCACCACCACCGAAACGACCGAAACCACACAGACCTCCGACACCGCTCCGGTCACGGATACCGATCTCACGCCGCAGGAAACGGACACGGCGACGGAAACGACGGCGACAGACCCCACGACCGGCACGGCGCCCGCGACGGATACCGAAGCGCCGCCGCCGGCAACCACCACCACATCCACTACGAATCCCTGAGGGAGAGAGAAAGCATGGAACAACACATCAAAATCCTGTCGGTGCTCTTCGTGATCCTGGGCATCCTCGGCATCGTCGTCGCGGTCGGCTTCATGTTGCTCGGCGCCACCACCGTGGCGACGATCCTCGCCGAAGACAACAGCAACGAAGCGCGCGTCGGCGCGGCGTGGGCCGGCGGCTGCATCACGTTCATCGCGGCGCTGTTCGGCATCCTCGCCATCCCGAGCATCATCGCGGGCTGGGGATTGCAGCAGCGCAAGGCGTGGGCGCGCATCCTGACCATCATCCTGGCCATCCTCAGCCTTCCGCAGTTCCCGGTCGGTACGGCCATCGGGGTCTACGCCCTGGTGATTCTGTTCAATGACGAGTCGAAGCGGATTCTCGCGGAGTGAAAATCCAAATAATTCAGACACTTCCACGGCTTGGTCCGCCTTTTGCCCTTCCGCTGCGCGTGGTGAACAGAAAAAGAACGAAAGCGGAAAAAGCGTGGCGGCGTCGCGGCTACCGCGTCATCTGCGATTGCCAGCAGCACGCGCCGCGGCATCCCTCCTTGAGCCGCGCGCTGCGCATCGTTTCGCGCGGAGCGGCATTGCTGGTCGGTGTCCCGCTCGCCTTTGCGGCATTCGACATCCATTCGGCGATGGATCTGAATGTCATCGGACTGAACGAGAGCGATTTGCGGATGGTGCAAACCGCAAAGGCCGGCGTCGTCGACGCCAGGGGCGCGCTGCCGATGTTCACGACCGAGGAAGTGCGCGAACAGTTCCTGGCGCCGAAAGATCCGCCGCGGTCGCTGACCATCGACATGTTCAAGGAAGCCTACTTCCGGGAGCATGTGCCGTACGGCGAGATCATCTTCCGCGAGGCGCGGAAGAACGACCTGCCGCCGGAGCTGGTCGCGGCGATGGTGCACACCGAATCCGATTTCCGGCACACGCTGGTCTCGCAGAAAAGCGCGCAGGGATTGATGCAGATCGTGCCCAGCACGGCACGGCTGCTGGGCATCCGCGATCCGTTCGATCCGCAACAGAACATCGCCGCCGGCACGAAGTACTTCCGCTACCTGCTGGATCGCTTCGATAACGAAACCATCGCCCTGGCCGCGTACAACGCGGGTGAAGGGAACGTGGTGCGCTTCGGCGGAGTGCCGCCGTTCGCCGAGACGAAGAATTACATCGTCAAGGTGAACCGCCGCACCGATCGCTATCGCCAGCGCGTCCACACCACGTACCTGACCACCGTTCGTTCGCGGGCGGCGGAAATCGCGCAATAGCGAACCTTGCGCTGCGCTAAAATCGTCGCGCATGCAGTCTTCTGGTGAAGAGCGGCGCGAGTTCCAGCGCCTGCGTCTCGAAGCGCCGCTCCCCGGCTCGTTCGGTTCCACCGAAGTCACGATCGTCGAAGCCGGCGTCCTCGGCGCACGCGTGCAGCACCTCTCCGCGCTCGACGGTCCGCGCAACGAGCTGCGGTTTGCCTGGGACACGCACACGATCGTGATGCGCTGCGAAGTGGTACGCACCATCGAGGCCGGTCTCACGCGTTACGGCGACGGACTCGTGTCGGGATTGCGTTTCGTCGCCGCGGTCGGCGACTCCGGCGATTTTCTGCGCGCCATGCTCAGCCTCCTGGTCGTGAAGGCCATCGAGAACCATCACGATTCCTCGATGACGCGCCTGCGCGTTCGCAAAGTCGACGGCGACAAGACCGTGCGCGGCGTCGACGCGCAGTTCCTCTCCTTCCGCCTGGACAACGGCCAGTGGCGCCGCCGTCATGTCTTTCTGCCCGAGCAGCCCGCGGCCGGCTTCACCGTCGCGCGCGGCGAAGACGCCGAGGAGATGCAGCGGCTCTGCACCGTGTACGAAGCATCGGACGACGAAGGACGGCGCCTGATCCGTCTGTTCGCGGAGCTCAGCGTCAGCGACGCGTTGCAGATTCCCCCGCGATCGTGACCTCGCTTACGGATTTACTGACGTAGAATCGCTCCTTCCCCCCGGAGGATCGATATGCCTGTTCCACGCGCGTGGTCCGTGATCGTGGTCTTGCTTCTGACGTGGTCCGCATTCGCGGCGGACATCCAGTTCCCGCGGACAGCCGCCGGCAGCACGGTCGTGCAGCCGTGCTACGTGCTCTGCTTCGGCACCAACTGCAACAGCAGCGGCACGATCACGCTCGAACAGTCGCTGGCCGCGCCGTTCTGGGTGCGCAATCTCCGCCGCCATGCCGGCCCCATCAACTCTGCCGCCGATTGCACCGGCACGCCCGTGCGATTCCCGGTCGCTCTCGCGCCCGGCGAACGGTTGCTGCTGGACTTCGTCTTCTCGCCGGTTGCCGCCGGGTCGTTCAGCAGCAGTCAGCGCAACAGCGGCTTCGTCTGGAATCTCTCCGGATCCGCCGACGCTCCTCGGCCGGGTCTTCCCGCCGGCGCCGCATGCCCGATCGGAACCTGCTTCGGTCCCTACTCCATCGCGATCACCAGCCAGGAAGCGTGCGCCGCGCCAGGAGGGTTGGTCCACGCGGAAGTCACGCTGAAAAACGAAGGCTCCACGCAGCCGCACGTCGGCGTGATGGGCGTCTGCATGGAACAACCCGGCACCACCATCGAATCGGTCCAGCCCGATGCAGGCCCCGTCACCTGGGGATGCACGGTCCTCCCCGGCGGTTGCGTTTCCAACGGACGTCAGGTTCAGGGTCAGAGCCTGCTTTGCTCGTACACGACGCCGGGATCATGGCCGACGAATCAGAGCCGCGTGCGGCTGACGGCCCGCGTTCCGGCTGTGCTGCCCGGCGCCTTCCGCGCCACCGCGGTCGCGAATGGTGTCAATTCGAATGCGCCTTTGACGGTCTCCTTCCAGCGCGCCGAGCAGTTGGCGCTCAACGCCTGCTGCACGACGCCCGCGAAACCGACGCTGTC